>NZ_JAVROT010000464.1:0-7745 GCF_032162605.1 Mycobacterium sp.
TTCGTCGCGGCATTGTCTTCCGACGCCGCCAGCGACAAACCGAAGAAGTAGCCGGCGTGCGCAGGCTGGCGGCGTCGTTTCGCTGGTGCTGCTGCTGGGCTGCTGCGCGAACACCGTCGACGGCGCCCGGTCGGCGGCGACGGCACTGAAGATCCTGCCCACCGACGACCGGATCACGGATGCAGTCGGAAACGGGTTGAGCACCTCCGGTTTCCAGCCGTTCGTCGGCGGCCCCGAGATTCTGCCCGACGGGTTCCGGACCGATGCGGAGGCGTCGCCGATCGCCTGCATCGGCGTCACGGACACGACGATGCGGGTGGTCTACGAAGCGACGCCGATGGTGGAGGCCGCACGGCAGAGTTACTTCACCTTGGACCAGCACGTCGCGGCAACGGTGTCAACGCTTTCGGCGACGCTGCACACCCACCCTGGCCCGAACGGCCCGACGTCGTCGTATACGCGCGTGCTCGGCGACCGTGCCGACACCATCGTCGAAGTCTCGCTCGCCGTCCCTGCAGACGGCGACCACGGGCCGCGCGCTGAGGCGGCGGCCCAGGCGATGCTCGACAAGGTTTGAACCAGCCTGATCGCAATTGCGCGTCGGCAGCTCGATCAACGCATATGAGCGAATAGCTGCTACCTGCAGTGCTTTTCACCATTCACACAGGATTCGTCTTCAACCGCGGCGTGAGTTCGCGACTGGAAGGCTTCGCCCAAATCCACCAGAGTGGCGGTTGCATGGTTGACCTCGAAGCTACCGGAGCCTTCATGTCCGTAACCGCGTCCGATGGTTTCTACACGCCGGCTCCCGACGATGTGCCTCGGCACAGTCGATGGCCGTGGGTGATCGTCGCGGCGGGGGCGGCGGTGATCGTCGTCGGCGGAGTCGCGTTCTCCGGCGGCGCAGCCGATTCCCCACAGGACCGCACCGGGCCAACCCGGGTCGCGGGTTCGGGGTCCGTGGCGACCCGATGATTGGGTAGCCAGCCGTCGGACACACTGCCCGGCAGTCGGTTTCAGATCGCGTCGCGTCTAACCGGCGACACCTCGCCGCAGTCTTCCTAACGTCGTATCGTGACCCGTGGCCTACATCTGCTGCTGTTCGGCAACACCCGTTCCGCTGGGCCGTGGCGTCATCCTGCCGTCGACCACAGCACGGAAGGGGTGCGGCGCAGTCTCATTGAACGCGCCCGCACCGCCGAGCGCGGCGGCTTCGATGCGCTGTTCTTCGCGGACGGCCTGAACTACGGCCCGCCCGCGACGTGGGCGTACAAGACCACGGAAGACTTCGAACCGCTGACCTCCGCGGCGGCGTTGTCGTCAGTGACCGAGCGGATCGGCTTCGTGTTGACTGGTTCCGCGACCTTGCAGCATCCCTACCACCTGGCCAGGCAATTCCTCTCGCTCGATCACCTCAGCGGTGGGCGGGCCGGTTGGAACCTCGTGACGAGCTTCGCGGCCGCAGCCGCACACAACTTCAGCGCACGGGGCGTGGTGGAACACGACGAGCGGTACCGCGTCGCGGAGGAGGCCATTGACGTGGTGACCAAGCTGTGGGACGGCTGGGGTGAGGACACGATCGTCGCGGACCGTGCGTCGGGAGTCTTCAACGACGTCAGCAAGATCCACGTTGCCGACCACCACGGTCGTTACTTCGACGTGGCGGGGCCGATCGGTGCGGCCCGCTCACCGCAGGGTAGACCAGTGGTCTTCCAAGCCGGATCGTCTGGCACCGGAAGCGCGTTCGCCGCCAGGCACGCCGAGGTGATCTTCACCGGGCAGGGCAACCGCGCCAAGGCGGCCGACTTCTACCGCTCGATCCACGACAAGGCGCGGGCCTTCGGCCGGGCCGTGCCCCCGTTGATCACTCCCTCGCTGCGGTTCGTCGTCGGGTCGACCGAGGAGGAGGCGCAGCGCACCGAACGCACCGCATACGAGTACTTCAGCCCGGAGTACCAGGCAGGGTGGCTGCTCGAGGTGGACGTCGACGTCACCGGCGCCGCCCTCGACGGGCCGGTGCCGGCTTCCGCGTTTCCGACCAGCACCGAGACCCACCAGACTGCGCTGGCCGGCTACCGTGCGCTGGCCGAGCAGACCGCGACGGTGCGGGAATTCCTCTACCGCACGGTGAATGGCTGGGGCGCCGCCGTCGTCGGCACACCCGAGCAGCTCGCCGACCAGATCGAGGACTGGTTCCACACCAGGGCCTCCGACGGGTTCGTACTCGGTGACTCCGGACTACCCGGTCAACTCGACCTGTTCGTCGACGAGGTGGTTCCGCTGCTCCGCAAGCGCGGACTGGTCCGTCACGAGTACGCCGGACGAACACTGCGCAGCCACCTGGGCCTCGCGGTACCCGAGCGCATCGAGGTGCCCGCGTGAGAATTCAACCGTTCGTGTTGTCGGCGTTCACCATGTCGACCGCGTCGCACGGCAACTTCGGCATGTGGAGGCATCCCGCCGACCGCACGTCCGAGTACACCGACCTGCGGTACTGGACGGAGTTGGCCACGCTGCTCGACACAGGCGGATTCGACCTGCTGTTCATCGCCGACGCGGTAGGCCAGCTGGACGTCTTCGGTGGCGACGCGTCGGCCGCGCTCGCCCGCGGTGTGCAGACGCCGGTCACCGATCCGCTTCTGGCCGTATCGGCGATGGCCGCTGCAACCGAGCGGCTCGGGTTCGGCATCACGGTGTCGACGACCTACGAGAGCCCGTACCTGCTGGCGCGAAAGTTCAGCACACTCGACCACCTCACCGGCGGCCGGATCGGGTGGAACATCGTGACCTCGTTGCTCAAGAGCGCCGCTCGCAACATCATCGGACGGGACCGGCAGGTCCCACATGACGAGCGCTACGCGATGGGGCAAGAGTTCGTCGACGTGACCTACAAGCTGTGGGAGGGCTCCTGGGAGGACGACGCAGTCATCCGCGACCGCAGGCACGGCGTGTACACCGACCCGACCAAGGTGCACCCGATAGCTCACGTGGGCCGCTACTTCAACGTGCCCGGCGCGCACCTGGTGGAGCCGTCGCCGCAACGCACGCCGGTGCTCTTCCAAGCGGGCACCTCCACGGCAGGGCGCGAGTTCGCGGCCCGAAACGCAGAACTGGTCTTCGCCAGTGATCCGCGTCCAGACGTGCTGCGCGCCAACGTCGATGACATCCGACGGCGTGCGGTAGGCCACGGTCGCGATCCGCACTCGATCAAATTCCTCACCTCCGTCGAGATCGTCACAGAAGCAACCGATTCCGCGGCCCGGGCGAAGGCCGACGAGCTCGCCCGGTATCACGACCTCGATGGCGGACTGGTGCTGCTATCGGCGCTGAGCGGCGTCGACTGGTCGACCTACGGGGTGGACCGTCCGATAGAACAGTTCGACACCGACGCCAGCCGTTCGATTCTGGCGACCGTCCAGACCTCGAAGCGACTGACACTGCGCGACTACGTGGGCGGGCTCGGGGGATTCGGCGGCGAGTTGTTCGTCGGATCTGGAGTCACCGTAGCGTCGGAGTTGGAGGCCTACGCGGAGCGTTCGGGAGTCGACGGATTCAACATCGCCTACCACGTGACACCCGGTAGCTTTCACGACGTCGCCGAGCACCTCATTCCCGAGTTGCGGCGACGAGGCCGGGCGGCTGACCCCGGAGCGCCGGTGACGTTGCGGCAGCGGATCTTCGGACAGGACTCGATCCGGTTGCCCGATGATCACCCGGCGGCAGGATACCGACGATAAGAATCTCAACGAGCGGATTGCTGCCGGATCCGGGTTGGTTGCGGCAACGTATTGGTTAAGTCAAGTCTGCGTTAATCATAGGTGTGGCAGCTTATTACGCCCACACCGCGATGGCGCGCGTGTGAAGGGCGGCAATCATGGCGGCACCGGTGCGTTCGAAAGAATCAGTAGCGGTATCCCTTTCGGGCCGAGCGTTGAGTTCGGCCGAGGACACCGGGTTGGAACGTGGCGCACTTGGGCCATGGGGCGTGTTTGCCCAGGGGCTGGCGGCGGCCGCTCCCAGCGTTGCGGTCGCAACCGTGCCGTTCTCGTTGTTCGTGGCCGCGGGCAAGGGGGCGGCGTGGGCTGCGTTGGTCGGGCTGGTCATCACCGTGCTGTTGGCGGCGACCATCAGCTTCCAGGCCAAGCGCACGGTGTCGTCGGGCTCCCTGGGGACCTATACGGGCAATGGATTGGGCCCCGGATTCGCCTACGCCGCAGGGTTCAGCCTGTTGCTCGGCTACATCGGCTTCGCGACGACGGGAACGCTGGGCGGCGTGCTCTACCTCGATGCCTTCCTCGAGTCGATCGGGTTGGGTTCCGAGGCAACGTGGTTCAAATTGCTACTGGTTGCAGTGATCGTTGCGGCGGCGGTCTATCTGCCGTATCGGGGAGTGGCGTTGACCGCCAAGTACGAACTGGTCTTCGAACTCCTCGCGATCGCATCCATCCTGGTCATCATCGTCGGCTCGTATGTCGCCTACGGCTTCCGGATCGACTGGCAGCAGTGGAATCCCGCGCATTTGGGTTCCAGCGCCACGTTCATTGCCGCCGTGACAGCAGTCGGGTCCTATGCCGGGTTCGAGAGCGTCGCCTCGCTCGGCGCCGAGGCAAAGGACGCGCATCGCAACATTGCCCGGTCACTGCTCCGAGTGGTGCTGCTGCTCGGTGTGCTCTACGTGTTCGCGACGTATCCGCAGATCCTGTTCTTCAACCAGATCAACGGCGACAAGGCCGTGCTACCGCAGTTGGCGGACAGCGCTGGCGTCGGCTGGGTCAACTATGTGGTGAGCGCCGCCGTGGCCGTCGCGTTCATCGTCTTCGTCACCGCGGTGACGACGTCCGCCGCGCGATCGCTGTTCACCTTCGCGCACGAAGGCGCGCTCCCATCGGTGTTCGCGAAGGTGCACCCCACCCACAAGACGCCATGGGTTGGCGTCGTCTTCGTCGGCGCACTGGCACTGGTGTTCTCGGTCGTGGCGACGTTCAGCTCGGTAGGACGACTGGTCTTCGACGTGTACGGCGGATACGTCGCCACGTGGGGCTTCCTGATCGCCTATCTTCTCGTGGTCATCGCCACGCCGCTCTGGTTGGCCCGAATCAAGGCGCTCACGCCGCTTCGCCTGACGGTGTCGGTCGCGGCGGCACTCGGTTTGGGCTACGTGATCTTCAGCAACTTCTACCCGGTGCCGGAGTTCCCGTTCAACATCCTGCCGTTCATCTATGGCGCAATCCTGCTCGCCGGACTGGCGTGGTACGGCTACCTGCGTTGGGCGAAACCCGAAGTGGCGGCGCGCATCGGTTCGATCCAGACGCTCTCCGAAGAAGAACGGCGTCGGCTGGTCGACGCAGGCATCGTCTCGGTTCTGGGCGACCAAGCCCGTGCCGACGGCGAGGATCCCGACGCGTCCCGCGAGAAGGAGTCGGTCGCACCGTGACGCTGATCGAGGACCGCGGGGTGGGGAACTGGTCGGCCACCGCGGCCACCACCCGGGATCATCCCCTCATCGCCGACTTCCTGGCCACCACGGGCGGATTGGGCGGGCGCAAGTTCGCGGCCGACTCCCGCGACGTCGCGGAACACTTAGGCGGTGGCTATCCCGGCGGGGTCACCGTTTTGCGGGATGAGTCGGGCAACGTTCGCGGCTATACCCTGTTGCGCACGCCGCACGGCGACGAACTCGGCGCCGAGTTCGTATTCGACCCGAACACCCCGCCCAACGTGGTGGACGGGCTCGTCGAATCGATCGTCGCCCGCTTCCACGCCGAGACCGCCGATTTCCCGGACGCCTACCTGCGGGCGATCATCGGCACCGACCAACGGCCGGCCATCGAGGCGCTGATCGAGCGCGGCGCCAGCCGAGAAGCCGAGTTCGTCCGCACCCGTAAGCCACTCGAGCACGAGAACGTCGTCGAACTGGCCGCCGCAGCCAGCTCCGGTCTGACGGTGTTGAGTTGGCCGGAGCTCGTCGATCGCGGACTGACCGAACAGGTCCGGCGCCTGCAGTACGACACGTTCCTCGAGCACTTCGGGAACATGTCGAAGTCCCCGGAAGCGTTTCATCATCACGTCAACAGCCGCTCGTTCACACCGGATTTCAGCATTGCCGCCGTAGACGAGTCAGCGGACGTGGTGGGTTACGTGCTCGGCTCCACGTTCTCCGCGGGAGCCGCGCCCGACGACGAGCGCAGCGCACACACCGACTACATCGGCGTCCGCAGCGACCAACGCAAGCGGGGGATCGGAGAACTGCTGCTGCGCAAGATCTGGCTTGCGGCCCTGCGCCGTGGATTCACGGTCGCCTCGCTGGGCACCGACATCGACAACCGCAGCAAGGCGCACCTGCTGTACCGCACACTCGGATACGTATCCGTGCAGAGCCAATACGCCTACCGGATCGACGCGGCAGCAAGGAATCACCTTCATGAGTGACGACAAGACGTACCTGCGGCTGCCCACTGCCTCCGACGACGATCTGTTCTCCCAGTTTGGTCCGACCTTCGAGTTCGTCGCCGAGCGAAACGTGGCACGGGAACGCGACCGCGAGTTCCCGCACGAGCAGGTGCGCTGGCTGAAGGACGCCGGCTTCGGAACGTTGCGAATCCCCAAGGAGGACGGCGGGTTCGGAGCATCCCTGCAGCAGACCTTCGAATTGTTGGCCGAGTTGGGTGCGGCCGACCCGAACGTCGCGCACATCTTCCGAAATCACCTTGCCTTCGTCGAGGACAGGCTCAACGCGCCACGCTCGGCCAGCAACGACATCTGGATCAAGCGATTTCTGTCGGGTGCGTTCGTCGGCGGCGGCTGGACCGAGGCGAACAACGTCACGCTGGCCAACATCGTTTCCACCGTCACGCGCCGCGATGATCACTGGGTCGTGACGGGCGCGAAATACTATGCGACGGGCAGTCTCTACGCCGATTGGCTCGACGTGCTGGGCAGGGATGACGACGGCACACTGAGGACCGCGCTGGTGCGCGCCGACGATCCCGGAGTCGAACTCGTGGACGACTGGCGGGGTTTCGGCCAGCGCACCACGGCCAGCGGGTCTGCGCGTTACCACCAGGTGCGCGCCGACGACGGGGACTCCTTTCCGGCCGCGGACCGCTTCGGCTATCAGGCGCACTTCTACCAGCTGGCGATGCTGTCGGTGCTGACGGGGATCACCCAAGCGGCACTGCGCGATGGCAGCGCGCTCCTGAAGGCCCGCGGCCGCAACTACCCGCAGGGGCTGACAGAAGTGCCGTCTGACGACGCTCAGCTGCTACAGGTCATCGGACAGGTGTCGGCCGAAGGCTTCGCCGCGAGTGCAGCATTGACCGCCAGCAGTCGCACGCTCGACCACATCGTCGAGGCTCGCGTCCACGGCCGCGAGACGCTCTTTGCTCGACTCGTCATCGACGCAGAAGTGGCGGTGTCCCAGGCCCAGCTGGTGGTCATCGACGCGGCCCTGCGGGCCACCACCGAGATCTTCGACGCACTCGGCGCGTCCGGTGTATCCGAGGACAATGCGCTCGACCGGCACTGGCGAAACGCGCGCACACTCGCGTCGCACAACCCGCGCGTCTACAAGGCTCGGATCCTCGGCGACTGGCTGATCAACGGCAAGACGCCGGTGGCCAACCTGGCCGCGCTCGGCCGCGGCGGTCAGGGCAACTGAAGCTCAGGCCAGCCCGCGGGCCCACCGAGCCCGCCACCGACGTCAGGACGCCGCGGCCAGCGGTGCGACGCGGGCGCGCCTGATCAGT
>NZ_JAVROT010000465.1:0-3257 GCF_032162605.1 Mycobacterium sp.
ACTGCGGCGCCAGCGGGCAGATCCTGGTCCGCGGCGACTCGGCCTACGGCAACCGCAAGGTGGTACGGACCTGCCGGCGCGCGAACGCACACTTCTCGTTGGTGATGACCCGCAACGCGGCCATCGACCGAGCGATCGCCGCCATCGACGACGATGCCTGGACCCCGGTGTCCTACCCCGGTGCGGTCCGCGATCCCGACACCGGGGCCTGGATCTCCGATGCCGAGGTCGCCGAAATCCCCTACACCGCCTTCGCATCCACCAAGGACCGAACCATCGCCCGACTGGTGGTGCGCCGGGTCAAGGACGCCCGCTACCCCGACGCGCTGTTCCCGGTGTGGCGGTATCACCCGTTCCTGACCAACACCAAACCTGCCCGTCGACGTCGCTGACATCACCCACCGTCAACACGCGATCATCGAAACCGTGTTCGCCGACCTGATCGACGGACCACTGGCACACATCCCCTCGGGTCGCTTCGGCGCGAACTCCGCCTGGGTGCTCTGTGCCGCGATCGCCCACAACTTGCTGCGCGCCGCCGGCGTGCTGGCCGGTAACCAGCACACCCGAGCTCGCGGATCCACGCTGCGCCGCAAGATCGTCAACGTCGCGGCCCGACTGGCCCGCCCCCAGCGCCGAACCATCCTGCATCTACCCAGTCACTGGCCCTGGTCGACGGCTTGGCTTGCACTGTGGCACAACACCATCGGACACAGCCCACCGATACCAGCAACACCCTGACCACCCGCCACCAAGGCCCAACCGGAGCGCATGGGAAAAGCTGGACAGACCAGCGGATACCTCACGACCACACCCTGACAGTCAACATCAAGAAAACCCGTAACCAGCCACCACAACCCTTTCGGTGAATCCAGGCTTAGGCAGAACTTTCGGCCAGCAGATCGGTCAGCTTCCGAACGCCTTCTTGGGAGGCGACGTCGGCTCGGGCAGCACACCCGGGTACGGCATTTCGAGCGCTTCGCGCTGCACGACGAAGAGCTGCTCGCAGGCGGCCAGGGCGGCGTCGAGCATCTTGTCCAGCGTCGTTCGCGGGAACGTCGCCCCCTCACCCGTCCCCTGGATCTCGACCAGGGTTCCGGTGTCGGTGGCGACGACGTTCATGTCCACCTCGGCGCGCGAATCCTCCTCGTACGGCAAATCTGTTCGCACGCGTCCGTCGACAACGCCGACGGACACCGCCGCGATGGCGCACGACAGCGGTCGCGGGTCCGACAGCCGATTCGCGGCGGACAGGTAGGTCACCGCATCCGAGAGCGCCACGTAGGCGCCGGTGATCGCCGCGGTACGCGTGCCGCCGTCGGCTTGCAGGACGTCGCAGTCGATCGCAATGGTGTTCTCGCCCAACGCACCGAGGTCGATGCACGCCCGAAGCGAACGGCCGACGAGTCGGCTGATCTCCTGGGTGCGGCCGCCGACCTTGCCCCTGACCGACTCCCGGTCTGAACGGGTGTGGGTGGCGGCAGGCAGCATCGCGTACTCGGCGGTGAGCCAGCCCAGGCCGGAACCCTTGCGCCACCGGGGTACGCCCTCGGTGACGCTGGCCGTGCACATGACGCGGGTCTGACCGAACTCGACGAGCACTGATCCGGCCGGATGCTTGGTGAAGCCGCGGGTGATGACTACCGGTCGCAACTCGTCGTCGAGTCGCCCGTCTTCTCGTCTGGACACCCGCCAACCCTAACCGGTGGCGGCGACGATCTAGTGAGCCGCGACCTCGAAGGCCTCGTTGCACACCACGGCGTGCACCGGCCCTTCGAACTCCGCCTTGGCCTCGCTGATGACGTCCTCCCGCGATGTCCATGGCGGAATGTGGGTCAAGAGCAGTTCGTGCACGCCGGCCTTGGCGGCGGCGCGGCCCGCCTCGGTGCCCGAAAGATGCAGTCGGGGCGGCCGATCCGGGGCATCTGTCCACGACGCTTCGCACAGGAAGACGTCCGCGCCGCTCGCCAGCTCGATCAACTCGTCGCAGTAGCCGGTGTCACCGCTGTAGACGAGTGTCGCCCCCGACGGATCGGTGAAGCGCATGCCGTAGGACTCGGTCGGGTGGCACACCATGCGGGGCAGTACGGTCAGCGCACCGATCTGCACCGGCTCCTTGTCCACCCACTGGCGGATGTCGAAGATGTCGGAGAAATCGTCGATCTCGCCGCCCTCCGGTGAGGATGCTGCGCCCAACCGCGACCAGGTCTCGGACGGGCCGTACATGAGCGCGCGGCCCTTGGGTGGCGACGGGTGGTACCGGCGCCACACGAAGAGACCGGGCAGATCCAGACAGTGGTCGGCGTGCAGGTGTGACAGCAGAACGCTGACGGTTCCCGGATCCGCGTGGCGCTGTAGCGCGCCGAGGACGCCGCCGCCGAAGTCGACTGCGAGCGGCGGGGTGTCCGGAGCCGTTATCAGGTAACCCGAAGCAGGCGAATCTGGCCCGGTGACACTACCGGAACAGCCCAGTACGGTGATTCGCACGCACACCAGCTTGCCATGCCCAATCAGCGTGTGATGAAAACCTCTCCGCATTTCGCGTCGAGTTTCATGATCCCGTCAATTCGTGATTCGTGACCAGGAGTGATGCCGAGCGAGACGGGGCACGCAGTTGTCGCAAATGTGGCGAACGCCTCATCTCAGCAAAGGCGGGCTTACGGTCAGAACGACAGCTGGGGCGTAGGCCCTCGCTTGCCGCGTTCGCGTGCCTTGCGCTCGGGTCCGGAGAGCAAGTACGCGGCGATCACCCCTGCGATGCCGCCACACAGGTGGCCCTGCCACGACACCCCGAACGTGCCGGGCAGAGCGCCCCACAGGACGCCGCCGTACACCAGGAAGACGAGGATTCCGACGACGATCTGCCACGCGTGTCTGGTGAAGAAACCGAACACGACCAGGAACGTCAACCAGCCGAAGATCAGCCCGGACGCACCGATGTGGTTGGTCTCCACGGCGACCCCGTTAGAGCTGGGCGCCCCGAGATTGCCGATGAGCCAGGTGCCCAACCCGCCGAGAAGCCACACGATCACGGTGGCGTAGATGAACCTGGACATGCCGGCCAACGACACCAGGAAGCCGAGCACCAATGCCGGAACGGTGTTGGCGATCAGGTGCGCCCAGTTGGCGTGCAGCAGCGGTGCCCAGAGGATGCCCCACAGCCCGTCCGTCTCGAGCGGCCGAATGCCGTCCTGCTCCAGTCGACTGCCGGACACCTGATCGATGGCCTCGATGACGTAGAGCAGAGCGACGAAGCT
>NZ_JAVROT010000466.1:0-7235 GCF_032162605.1 Mycobacterium sp.
TGACAAGCAGGCCGCCGTCCTGCGCGCCGAGGGCAACCGGACCGCAGCGATCCTCAAGGCCGAGGGCCAGGCCCGCGCTATCGACGAGGTATTTCAGTCCGTGCACCGCAACGACCCCGACCCCAAACTGCTCGCTTATCAGTATCTCCAGATGCTGCCGCAGCTGGCCCAGGGCCCGGGAAACACGTTCTGGGTAATTCCAAGCGAGGTCACCTCTGCCCTGCAAGACGTGTCCCGCGCCTTCACCCAGGCGCTGCCCAAGTCATCGGCCACCCGCGAAACCTCCTCCGACGACTTGGCAGCGCACGCTGCCGCCGATGCGGCTCAGGCGGCACGAGCCGCCGCCGATGCGCTCGAAGGCGCGGCCGAGGCCGACGGCTACCAGACCGCGTTGCCATCGCGCCCGTAACGACCATCGAGACAGGATTCTTCGAGTCGCGGAGCATGCGAATGGGGACACGTTCGCCCGACAAACTCCCGCCGTTGTTCAGACCCGCCCGCGTGCTACTGCTGGCAGCGGTGGGCCTCATTGCACTACTAGCTCGTCGGGCCGCACCTGGTGGACGCCCACGTCAATTGCCTGGGGTTCGGTAATGCTGGCTACCGCCAGCGTCCCGTGAGCCTAAACGGGTGGCACGCGCGGCCGCGCTTCCACTCCCCTGCGGCGATGATGAAGCAGATGATGGCAATGGGCTCTTAGGTCCGCTGATCGTTTAAACCCGTCCTTAAGCCTGGGATGATTGGTGTTCTCTACGCATCAATCGGGTCAGTTCGGAAAGGCACTTCCGGTGCAAGTTTCGCATAGGTTCGCCGCGGAGTCCGCGGTGTTCGACGAGGCCAATCTCGTGTCGTGCCCTGGGCTGGTCCCGGTGATGGCATTGGCTGAGCAGACCGGGCTGCGGCGCTTGCTCGGTGAGAAGGTCCACATCGCGGCGCCGCGGATCAAGTCCGGGTCGGCGAACCCGGCACCCAAGCTGGCCACGCTGATCGCGGGCATGTGCGCGGGCGCCGGACTGCATCGATGACATCGACGTGATCCGGTCGGGCGGCATGAAGACCGTGTTCGGCGGCGTGTACGCACCCTCGACTGTGGGAACGTTGTTGCGGGAGTTCACCTTCGGTCACGCCCGCCAACTCGAATCGGTGCTACGCGAGCACCTGGCGGCATTGTGTCGGCGGGTCGGCCTGCTGCCCGGTGCCGATGCGCGGGTGTTCGTCGACATCGATTCACTGCTGCGCCCGGTCTACGGACACGCCAAACAGGGCGCCTCCTACGGGCACACCAAGATCGCCGGCAAGCAAATCCTGCGCAAGGGACTCTCGCCGCTGGCGGCCACGATCAGCACCGCGGGCTCGGCACCGGTGATCGCGGGGATGCGGCTATCCGCCGGGAAGACCGGCTCGGGCAAGGGTGCCGGGCGGATGGTCGCCCAGGCGATCAGGACCGCCCGCGAACTCGGGGCCAACCACGACATCCTGGTGCGCGGCGATTCGGCCTATGGCAACCGCAAGGTGGTGCGGGCGTGTCGACGCGCAGGTGCCCAATTCTCCCTGGTGATGACCCGCAACCCAGCCGTGGACCGCGCGATCACCGCGATCGACGACGATGCGTGGACTCCGGTCTGCTATCCCGGCGCGGTCCGCGACCCCGATACCGGTACCTGGATCTCCGACGCCGAGGTCGCTGAAATCCCGTACACCGCTTTCGCTTCCACCCCCGACCGGGTGACTGCCCGACTGGTGGTGCGCCGGGTCAAGGACGCCCGCTTTCCTGATGGTTGTTCCCGGTCTGGCGGTATCACCCGTTCTTCACCAACACCGACCTACCGGTCGAGGCGGCTGACATCACTCACCGCCAACACGCGATCATCGAAACCGTGTTCGCCGACCTAATCGACGGACCGTTGGCGCACATCCCGTCGGGCCGTTTCGGCGCCAAACTCCGCCTGGGTGCTGTGCGCCGCGATCGCCCACAACCTGCTACGCGCGACCGGCGTCCTCGCCGGAAACCAGCACACCCGGGCCCGCGGATCGACGCTGCGCCGCACCATCGTCAACATCCCGGCCCGACTGGCCCGCCCCCAACACCGGCCGATTCTGCACCTACCCACTCACTGGCCCTGGTCTAAACATTGGCTTGCACTGTGGCACAACACCATCGGACACAGCCCGCCACAGACTGCGACAACCTGACCACCCGCCCACAGGCCCAACCGGAGCACACAGGAACAGCTGGACAGACCAGCGGTTACCTCACGACCACACCCGAAAAATCAAGAACAACAGTCACCGGCACCACAAGACATCAGCCCGTCGGTGGATTCAGTCTAAGGGCCACTCGGCGCAGACGAGGGAATCGATCTCGCCCCGGTCTCCGGAAGTGAGCGCGTAGTGCTGCGTCGAGTAGACGTTCGAAGCCCCGAACACCTTCTCCAACGCGCTCCGACGCGCCGGCGATCAAGCGTTTGTGCGCGTCCTGGCGGTGCTTGTAGTACTTCTCCGGGTCGAAGCCGTTGCGCTTGGGTTCCACCGCGAGGCGCTGGTGGATGACAGCTGACAACGACCATGGGTCCGGAACGAAGTATGTCCCGTCGTCGAGCTTGATGCAGGGATGGGTCCATCGCGATACCGGTGTGCGCGGCGGCAAGCGCTGGCGTGTCGTTGACGCCGTCACCGACGAGCAACACCCGCCGGCCCGTACTTTCCAGATCGCGGACCGCGCTGACCTTGTCCTGCGGCAGCAGGCCGGCCCGGGCGTCGAGGATGCCGACTTCGGCGGCCAAGGTGGTTGCGGCGGGCGGATTGTCGCCAGTCAGCAGCACGGGCGTGGTGCCGGTGAGTGTGGTCAACGCGCGCCACGGTGTCGGCGGCACCCGCCCGCAGCTGGTCGGTCAGGGCCAGCACGCCGGCGGCGACACCGTCGACGAAGACGATCACGGCGGTCGATGATCATCGGCGTGGTGGTCGTAGCCGTGCTTGCAATTGGCGGTGATTGTGCCGATCAGTGCGGACCAGATCGGCGAGCAGCTTGGCGTCACCGGCATCGGATTTCGCGCCGGAGACCTGATGGCAGTCTCGGTAACGGGCGACGGCGAGCGGGTTGACCGCATACACCTGGAACCCGCTCACCCCCGCGAGTCCTTCCGGTAGCCGGCGCGACGCCAGTCGCGCCCCGCCGGCGTCCATCACGTGTATGTCGTGGTGGTCTTCGGCCCAATCGTCTCCGACGAAGATCATCGGCCTGTCTCCTTAACTCCTTTGTGGTGCAACTCATTACAGAGCAAAAGGTCACCCGGCGGCAACCTAATGTCTTGCCGCCACTTGGCCCCCAGTAAAATCGCGGTACTACGTTTCCGCAGGTAGCTGCCCGTCAGTGACCCCTTTGGGGCCGTGCCAGGCGTTCACAATCGCGCACATCGTTCACCACCGCGCATAACGTGTGGTCCCCGACTGGTCGCCAAGTAAGTGACCGCTTCTCGCCTGCCGCTCTGGCCGGCCGGATCGTGCCGCGGAGATTGTCCGTTCTCATCCGACCTGACGTATCGAGCTAGGGCAGTAATCCCGTTTCTAAGAATGTCGGCCCGCCATCCGGCTTTGGGTGGCGGCCCGACTTCCTATGAATAACTCCACGCGGCCGCGCTGTGCGCGAAAGAGCGAGGTGTGGGTTGGGTCTCCTCAAGCCGCTTCGAGTGGGATCCTGACGGCGAGTGATGTCCCGCGTCCGGGCTGACTGGAGATGGTCATCTGGCCGCCGAGGGCCTCGACGCGGTCGACGAGGCCGGTGAGTCCGGACCCTTTGGCGGTGTCGGCTCCGCCGATTCCGTCGTCTCGAATCAAGATGTGCAGGTTGGCACCGTCGGCTTTGACGCGCACAGTTATCTCGGACGCTCGTGCGTGCTTGGCCGCGTTGGTGAGGGCTTCGGCGACGACGTAGTAGGCGGCCACCTCGACAGAGTCCGGCAACCGTTGGTCAACACCAACGTCGAGTTCAACCTGGACCGAGGAGCGGCGGGCCAGCGTTTTGAGCGCAGGGCCCAGTCCGCCCCTGGACAGGATCGCAGGGTGAATGCCGCGTGAGATTTCCTGGAGGTCCGCTGAGATGCCGGCCAGACCTGTAACGAGGTGTGAGATCTGTTCCTTGGAGGTGTGAGATCTGTTCCTTGAATGCGTGCAGCCCGGGCGGCAAAGACGCCTCTGCGGCGCGCATTTCGAGGCCCAGTGAGACCAACCGCTGCTGGGCGCCGTCGTGCAGGTCGCGTTCGATACGCCGCCGCGCGTCATCGGCGGCCGCGACGATTCTGGCCCGAGAGGCGGTGAGTTCGGTGTGGGTCTCGGCATTGGCGATCGCGGTCGCAACCAGATCCGTGAAATCCTCGACGCGCTCCTCGGTGTCTTGAGGCAGGGGTCCACGCGACGAGCCGACGATGGCTGCACCCCATACACGGCCGTCGACGATGATCGGCGCACCCACCGCGGCGCGGAGGCCCAGACCACGCAAGCGTGCAGCGGCCGGACCGCGAGCATTCTCATAGTTGTCGATTCGGGCGGAGCGGCTGGTGCGCAAAATTCTCCCCGGGACATTGTCCCCCTCTAGCGAAAACCGCGTACCGACCGGCATCGTCTTCACCCCGGGATCGTTATCGCAGGCCGCCACGAGGAAGGCCGAGCCGTCGGGCTGGTAGCGCCACAGTGCCGAGAAGTACACCCCCAGGCACCAGGCCAACTCCGTCGCCACCGCTGAGAACACCTCAGTCGGCTCGACGCCGTGCGCCACGAGCGTCGCCACTCGCCGCAACGCGGCCTGCTGATCGGCGAGCATCTGCAGCTCGTCGCGTCTCGCCTGCAGCTCGGCCCGGGTGGCGGCATTGGCGATGGCGGTCGCGACCAGGTCGGCGAAATCGGCCATGCCCCTATCGATATCCGTGGGCAACGGCTCAGCTCGCGAAGTCACAGCGGCCATGCCCCACAGGTGCCCGCTGACAACGATCGGCACGCCCACCGCGCACTGCACACCAAGCTCACGAATCCGCGCCGCGGCTACACCTGATACGTGTTCGTGGTTGTCCAACCTGGCGGAGCGGCCGGTGCGCAGAACCATCGCGCCGATGTGATCGCCATCCAATGGGAACCGCTCGCCCACAAACAACCCACTTGGCATCCGCGAGTCCGCCGCTGAAAAGGCGGCAATGACGACGGCATCGGCTTCGTACCGACACACCGATGCATTGTCAACATCCAGGCATCGAGCCATCTCCTCGGCCACCGCGCTGAACACCTCGGCAGGCGATACTTCGCGGGCGACTAGTTCCGCCACCCGCCGCAGCCCCGCTTGCATGTCGGCGAGCCGTCCAAGGGCTTCGCGTGATTCGGCGTTGGCGATCGCGGTCGCGAGCAGTTCGGTGAAACTGGCTAGACGGTCCGCGGTGTCGTCGGGCAGCGGGTCTGGATCCATGGTGGAGGCGATCATCGCCCCCCACAGCCGTCCCGCCACGACGATCGGAGTTCCGACCGTTGAACGAATCCCGATGCGGCGGACGGCCTCCGCGAGTTCGCCATCCAGCTGTGAGTAGTCGTCGATGCGGGCCGCCGCGGCGCTCGTCCGCACCAGCGCAAGCAAGTTCGTACCCGCCAGAGACCACCGGTAACCGACCGAAGCAACCGGAGCGCCGGTCGGGAAGCTGCCGCAATCGGTTGCCGTGCCGTCGAGCTCGTAACGTGCGACGCTCACCCGTGGGACGTTGACGACGCGGGCGACCTCCTCGGCGACAACGGCGAACAGGTCCGAAGGTGTTACGCCCTCCGCAGCCAAGCGGTGAGCCGCTAGAAGATCGCCCGGGACGCCTGGAGGCCAGCCTGCCGGAATAGAGGATTTGAGACTGCGGCTGCCCCGTCGGGCCTGGCCGCTACGCTTTTGCGCCATGTCGCGGCGTAAGCAGGTCTACAAGATCACCTATCCCAACGGGATGATGTATGTGGGGATGGACCTGACCGGATCGGTGACCTACTTCGGCAGTCCGAGCGCCAGAAGCGCATCGCCGCCGATCTCGGCGAGCACGTCCACGACTTCACCGCGCGCAAACAGATCCTTTGGGAATCGGACACGGCCACCGACGCCGAGGCGCGCGCAATGGAGATCAGACTGATAACTATGGCGCTTTCCGACGAGGCATCTTGGCCCGGTACCGCGAACATCTTGCGACGAGTCGACCGAGGCTTCTGAACCAGCATCGCGGTTAGGTCTGGGTTGCTGCCATCCAGAGCGCAACGTCTATTCGCCGAAGCAGGCTGATCTGTGGCGGTGCGGCTTGACAGGCGTTGGTGATGGCGGCACGGCGCGACTCGTCAGCTAGTTCGTCGTGGAGCTTGAGCCAGAAGAGTCCGTCGGGTGGACGGATGAAGTCCTTCACCTTGTTGTCGAGGATGGGGATGAGTCTCGGACGCTTCGCCGCCATCAACTTTCCGGCTGTGACCCAGTCCACCCGTGGCAGGGTGCGCAGGGCGTTGTGTAAATCGTCTGCTGGACCGCCGACGTTGACGGTGAGGCGGCTTACTTCCCAAAGGTCTTGGTCTCGCGGAATCTGACGGAGCAGACTGTTGAAGCGTTCGGATTCATTGATCAGCAGCGTCGACGCTGCCTCCGGTGGGACCTCAACGGAGAGAGCTTCGACTGCGAGGACGTCGGACGCCTCGAAGCGGTTTGGATCGCCGATGGCCGCGAACTCGTCGAACCAGCGGCCCGTGAACTTGTCCTTGCCTCCGCCGAAGTAGCGCTTGAGGTGGCTCTCCACGTCGTCGGCGTGCTTAGTGAACCAATCCGCTAGATCCAATCCGAAACTCGGCATGACGGTAAGCATGGCAGGGCCATGCCCGGCTGGCCGCAGGGTCATGTCCCCGGTTCGGTCTCGCCCACTGACCGAGAACCGAGAGATCGAACGGTTCATGTTCCTCGTACCAAGTGCGAACTCACCCGCGACGGGGCTGCCGGACATAGAGTCATGACAGTTTGCTGTGTAGTTCCTGGATACGTCGGGAACCGGTCGGGGGGATCCATTCCATGAAGCTCGCCGCCGCAGCGGTTGCCGCCGCCTCAGCTTTCATAGTTTGTGCCGCGCCCGCCGGGGCCGACACACTCGCCACCTCGGCCAGCACCGCCCCGGCGACGACATCGGGGCCGATGTCGGCCACGCGGGCCGCAATTTCGACATCGGGAAAAACGGCGGCTAGCAGAATGCTTT
>NZ_JAVROT010000467.1:0-8672 GCF_032162605.1 Mycobacterium sp.
TGGCCGTCCACGCCAGTCTTCAGTATGTCGTTGGCGTGCCGTTGCGCCGCTACTGTCAAACGCGGATCGTCGCCGATCGCCGCGCATGTCTGGCGAAGCCGGTTGACGCCGTTGTACACCGCAGTCCCCAAATCGTCTGCGCGCGCAGGGAAACCAGCAACGGTGCCGAGAACAGTGATGGAGGCAGTGCAAATCGAGGAGACCGCGACGATCGTGCGTTTCGTCGTCATGTTTGCCTCTGGAGATGGGCTCGCTGTGCTGTTTGCAGCAAAGCACTGCTACCGATTGAGGCTTTCGCGATGTTCGGAATCGGGCCGGCCGGTCTGTCCAAGACCGCACACCGACATGCCGCACGCCATTGCCGTCCGGACGCATCACCCTGGGGCAGGCAGGGAATCGTGGTAAAGGGGAATGTCTGATGTCAAATCGCGGGGACGTGCTGGCGGCGTACCAGAGTTACGTCGATGCGGTCATGGCCAGCGATGAGCAAGCGATCCGCGAATGCGTGCAGTGGTCCTGTACTTTTCTCGGAGCCGACCGAGCGGAGAGCATCGACGAATTCCCCTATAGCCCAACCGATCTCAAACGACAAAGTGACTGGGCCACAAGCGTCGGGATCGAGATCGACGTCGTAGCGGTCTCCGATGTCAAGGCGCAGGTCCTCCTTCGACACGGCGAACGCGTCCGACCCGACGGAACGCTGATCGAGGAAGTGACCGCCTTCTACGCGCTCACCAAAACTGCCAACGGCTGGAAGATCTTCGCGCTCTCCAGCATCGAATTCCCGGCCGCCTAGCCGCACCAGCACGCAGATCCACACCGGTCAGGCACTGCGGCTCTCTGACCGGCGCCGAGCGATTCTCATCCTTATGGTCCTCGGGTCGACCCAGCGCGGCCGGGGCGGCTTTCACTGCCTCTTGACAAAACTGCCTAACTATCAGGTTCCCAGTTCCGTGTCGTATTCCCAGTTGAAATGTCGTGCCGATGTCGTATACGACATGAGACTGGGAAACGGTTGATTCGACACACCATCGCGGCGGTGCGAGAGTTGGTGTGGATGAGTTGGTCAGGAGGCGCTGCTCGCGAGGTCCGCCAGTTCGTCGAGGTCGCGCAATGTCTCCGGTTCGGGCTGCGTCGGGAGCAGGAAAGTGACCTCGTCGACCTCGGCTTCGGCGTAGCCGGCCAATGCAGCCTTATCCCGTCCTGCGCCAAAAATCGTGACGGGCACGTTGGTGCGGCCGTTGTCCGCCAACCACAGACGCACCCGACGCAGCGTCTCGGGAGGGGTGGCTGCCTGCGGTAGCCAGCCGTCACCGAGAGTGCGTAACCGTTCTAGGGCCGCGCGGCTCTCACCACCGATGTAGATCGGGGGATGCGGGCGCTGAACCGGCTTGGGCCAGGAGAAGATGGGGCCGAAGTCGATGAACCGGCCGTGGAACTCAGCCTGCTCGTCGGTCCAGATCTGCTTGAGCGCGGCGAGCTGCTCATTCATCTTCGCCCCTCGTGTGGCCGGATCGGTGCCGTGATTGCGCATTTCCTCGCGGTTCCAGCCCAAGCCGACGCCCAGGGCCACGCGGCCGTTGGAGACTAGGTCCAGGCTGGCTACCTCCTTGGCGGTATAGATCACGTCGCGCTGCGGGAGCAGGACTATCCCCGTAGTCAGGACAAGGTCACGCGTGACCGCCGCCGCCGAGGACAGCGCCACGAATGGGTCCAGAGTGCGGTGATAGACACGGGGCAGCTCGCCCGCACCGGGATAGGGCTCCTCATACGCGACCGGAATGTGCGAGTGCTCGGTGACAACGAGGGAGTTGAACCCACGCTCCTCCACCGCCGCGCCGAGCCGTCGTGGACCCACGCCCTCATCGGTAATGAAAGTTGCGACACCAAACTTCACATCTCACTCAACCTCCCGACACCGACCAGCGTGCCGGTGTCGATGACGAAGCGCGTTATTTGGCTCATGATTCGCGTTCGGAGGAGGGTGTCGCACCCTGCACGGGAACACCGGGGTTGTTGTCGCCGCCGCACGAGCTAATGCTGTTCTGCGTAGGCCGATTGGGTTCGAGGACACCACCCCCGACCACGCCCCGCACCTCCGCGCCCCGGTCGATGAAACCTGTCACCTTGCTGGGACGGAGGATTCACGCCAACCCCGAATCGAAGAGGATGCTCTGTCTGTTCGCCAAGAAACCGGCGCCGTGCGGCGCAATGCCGCCACCAACGGGCGACGTCTTTCGCGGCGATTCGCTCCGAACGCTGGTCGACGGAGTGCTCCACCGTCGCACAGTTGGTCATTACGTCACCGAGAGGGACTCTGAGACTCGAACGCGGTAGTGGAGGATCACGTTTCCATCGCGGGACCCGGCCGAGCTCGCTGCGGAAAGCGGTTCATCGGACGAAGGCCACCGGGAACTCGGAGCAGCCGAGAACCAGCTCATCGACAGTCTGTCGCGCCGATTTCCGGAGACAATCGGTCGTTCACTGCCGCGCATGGCGGGCCCCGCTACGGAGACCGGATTTGCAAGTGACGCGGTTGCTATAGGGCGAAGATTGAAGCGACGGCCTTGGTCTCGTCGCCAACGGCATAGGTGAGCGTGGTGACGGTCCGGTCGACAAGTCCTTGCCCGAACTCGTCGGTGGAGCCGGCTGGATGGACGTGGCCGATGATGTCCAACTTCTCGCCGAGCGAGACCGGTGCCTCGTGCTCGATGGTCACCCGCAGCGGCGCATTCAGCAGCTGGGGTGTCGCGGACAGATAGTCCTCGACGACGCTCCAGTAGGCGGCGTTGTTCATGTGGTTAAACAGGTCGATGTCGGTGAACCGCACCGGGTAGTCGTGGATCTCAGTGGCTGTATCGCGGTCGCCGGGCCTCAGGTAAGGATGCCACCGCAGCCTGTCGACGTCGGTGGTGCGCCGCAGCCCTTCCATGAAGTCGTCGCTGATGCGCGAGGGCATCAGGGTGTTGGGGTTGATGTTGATCCAGAACGCCTCGCATTCAATCAGGCCGCCCTTGCGGCCGTCGATGCGCACCCGCTTCTCGCACCACCGGGTCGAGGTGGCTGAGCACCAGCGACGCAGCCGCAGCATGTCTCGGAATTCGATCGGATTGATCACGTCCATCATGGTGCGGCGTACAATCCACAGCGGGTGGACGTCTTCAAAGCCCAACTCCCGCAGTTGATCCTGGCCGACGTCTTGGACGTGACGGGCGGCGGCGTCCAGCCGCAGCCGGCCGTAGCGGTCGATGTCACCCACCCGTAGCGGCCACTCGCGCTCGAACACATGGGGATGGCCGTCGAGGACGGGCATCAACCTTTTGTCCAGGGTCATCACAGTTTCCCTTTCACCCCCGTTGCGAACATGCCCGGACCGTGCATCCGATCACGAGAAGCTCGCGACTGCCCGGCCCCTATTAACGGCTGTTAGCGCGCCCGCCTCGCCATGCGTTCGGAGTCCGAGATCAATACACTCTTGCCTTCCAACCGAATCCAGCCACGGTGGGCGAAATCGGCAAGTGCCTTGTTGACGGTCTCCCGCGACGCGCCGACCAGCTGCGCGATCTCCTCCTGCGTCAGGTCGTGCGTGACGCGCATCGCTTCGCCTTCCCGTGTGCCGAAGCGTTGCGCCAGCAGCAGCAGCTGCTTGGCCACCCGGCCCGGCACGTCGGTGGAGATCATGTCGGCCAGGTTGCTATTGGTGCGGCGCAGCCGGCGGGCCAGCACCCGCAGCAGTTGCTCGGCGATTGCCGGGCGATCGGCGATCCAAGCCCGCAACGCGTCGCGGTCCATCGATACCGCGCGCACCTCGGTGATCGTGGTCGCGCTCGACGTGCGCGGGCCCGGGTCGAAGATCGACAACTCACCGAACATGTCCGACGGCCCCATGATCGTCAGCAGGTTCTCATGGCCGTCGGGTGAGCGTCGGCCGATCTTGACCTTTCCGGAAATGGCGATGTACAGCCGGTCCCCGGGGTCACCTTCGGCGAATACGGTGTGCCCCCTTGGGAAGTCGACGGGCTGCAATTGCTTGGTGAGCGCGGCTACGGCGCTGGGTTCGACTCCCTGGAACAGTCCGGCCCTGGCCAGGATCGCCCGCTTAGCCCGTTCGTCGACGTCATCGGTGTCCACGCACTCTGGCCAATCCGTCGGTAGCCGCCGGTCATCAAGCTCCTGTGCCTTCGTATCATCGCTTCCGGCGAAACCAGCTGTCTGACTTGCGTTCTGATACGGCGTCATCTTCGGAACGGCGGGCCGCCGGGTATTCTCCGAGAAATCATCTGGGCCGCCGCGAATTTGGTCGATGTCGATCACTCCAGGGTGAGCGGGCATCCGAATTCTCCGATCCGGCGGGCCGGGCCCGCGTCGTTGTCATCAAGGAGGTGCGACGATGCAGTTGTAATAATGGCGCTCCATCGAGCCCATGCCGCCACCGCTGACCCCCATCAACGCTTCCCGCCAACCGGAACTCCCCTTACCTGCTAGCTGCAAGGCCTAGGGCCTTGCGCTCTTGCGCGGCCGAACCGGCCGCCACCAGGTCCAGCACCCTTCCTAGGTCTCGACGGACGGCAGCGAGCCCGGCGCGCAACCCCCTTCACCCCCGGGGGTATGCGGCAGACGATCACAAGCCTCGGAGGGGGATGGTGACGCGCAGAGACGTCCCACGTCCGCTGCGGCTGGCGACCTCCATCGTGCCGCCGCGGACGGGACATCGCTGCTTGTCACGATTCCGTTCGAAGTCGAGTGAGCGACGGCTGTCCAGCGAGGATGGTCAAGCGCGATGTTCTCAGTGCCCCAATGTTCTACCGGCCCAGATGTTTGGTGAGGAAGCTCATGATGCCTTGCATCACCTGTTGGGATGACCACGGCTTGGCGATGTTGGTGTCGAAACCCAGGAACGTCACGTCGCCGTGGTTGGCGCCCTTGAATCGGTGGATCCGGGCTTGGTCTGACACGCCGAGCGTGAGCTTGGCGGGAAGGTCTGATCCCTTCTGCCTGGTAGGCGACATTCCCGCAGAGATCGCGTCAGCCCGACGCTCGCTTGCGCAATATCCCAAACGTCGGCAGCGGCGACGCGCCGTCGTTGTCGGCGTCACCCAGCAGGGCAGCCGAGAACCTCGCCGACATCCCAGCAATTGACCCAACCGTCGCCCGAACGAATCAGCGAGCGGATCCGCCAAGGTCCGCCATTACACGTGAGATTCCGCCACGCGCCGTGAGAATCTACAGCCGCCGGCGCCCCGGGGTTGCGGGCCGTGGTCCCGGATCAAACTCGAAGCATTGGAGAACTACCTCAACGCCCTTCACGACAGCGTCGAGTGGCACTCGTACGCTCAATCTCGACTTGTTCGCTGGCGCATCTCAAAACTTTGAACGGGGAAACTGGCGAGGTAATCCTGGGGTCTGGTCAGCGCGCCCTGGCGGCGACGCCGCCATTCACCCGAGTTGTATTGTGCGACCACCAAACTAGGACAGCGAGTCGGCTGGAATCAACCTTAAGGGAGGTGTACCCCGAGAGGGATTTCGTTGCGCTGGCTGGTGACTGCAATGTCGAAATCCCGTGTTACCTAAAAACCTCACAGTGGAGTGGCGGAGATATGCGGCGGTGTTTGCGATGGTCGACCAGTACAGCGCCGAGGTGACCTGGGAGACACCGAAGTACCTCTCGACCTGGCGACTCAATCGACGCGGATTCAAGGTCGGACTGTGGCTGTATCTCGGTCATGGGCTGCTGCTTCTAGGGCTTCCTGGTTTGGCAGGTCGTCACCTGTTGAGCAGCGCGGTGAGGAGTCGGGTGAGCCAGGTTCGGGCTGCTTGGAGGTCACCGTCGAGTAGCAGTTGAACGGTGACTGCGTCGTAGGCGGCTACGACCGCGCGGGCGGCGTTGGGGATGTCGGCGATCGCGTCGGGAAGGGTCAGCCGTTCGCGGGCACCGTCGAGTCGCGTCTCGATGGCAGTGCGCAGTTGTTGGCGATGGGAGGCGAGACGGTCGGCGACAGCGGGGTTTCGGGCGGCATGCAGGAGGAAGTCGGTCTTGATCAACAACCAGTCGCGATCGAGAAGCAAAGTGGCGGTGACGCGTTCGATGACCGCGTCGATCCCGGGGTTGATGTCGTCATCGGTGATGGCGGAGGTTACTTGGCCGGCGATGAGCCGGGCGCTCTCGTCGTAGAGGGCGAAGAACAACTCGTCGAGGCTGTCGAAGTTGGAGTAGAACGCTCCGCGGGTGTAGCCGGCGGCCGCGCACACGTCGTCGATACGGACCTGACCGAAGCCCTTGTCGGCGAACACCCGGTACGCCGCCTCGATCAAATTGGCGCGGGTTTCCGCGCGCCGCTTGGTCACCCGCGGCGAAGCGCCGACGGGCTTGGGAGGTTGTTGCGGCTGCATCGCCGACATCGACATGTTATCCCCACCACATTCCGATACCATTATGTATCCGATACATTAGCGTATCGGATGACCGTTCGGGACCTGCAACTTTGTAAGGACCATCACCGATGGGCACAGACGCGAACATTCTGCTCACCAACTATGACGAACGCCAGCTGGCTTTCGACGACATGCTCGTGCTGAGCACAACGCGCCGGTGGAACGTGGCGGCTCGGTGAAGTATCCGTTGCGGGTGATCCTGGCCGAGGACGACGTCCTGCTTCGCGCTGGTTTGGCCAGCCTGCTGGACCGCTCGGGTTTCGACGTTGTGGGCCAAACCGGCGACGGTGCGCATCTCCTCGCGCTGGTCCGTGACACCAAGCCAGAGCTGGTGGTGACCGACATTCGGATGCCGCCCACCAATACCACGGAGGGACTCGATGCGGCCCGGGTGATCCGCGACGAGTTCCCCGACACCGGCATCTTGATACTGTCCGCGCACGTCGACGTGGAGCAAGCGATGGAGCTATTGGCCAGCGGCCACGGGATCGGCTACCTGCTCAAGAGCCGGGTCACCGACGTGGCCGACTTCATCGACACCCTCGAGCGGATCGCCAACGGGGCTTCGGTGGTGGACCCCGCGCTCGTGCACGAATTGGTGTCAGCCCGCCGACGCGACGACCCGCTCGCGGTGCTCAGCGCTCGCGAGCAGGAGGTGCTGGCGCTGATGGCCGAGGGACGGTCCAACTCCGGCATCGGCCGTCGGCTGTGGGTCGCCGACGGCACCGTCGAAAAGCATGTGCGCAGCATCCTCGCCAAGCTGAACATCTACGAAACCGGCGACGACCATCGTCGGGTTCTCGCGGCGATCACCTTTCTCCACGCCTGCTGACCGGGTCGGCGGGATAGCCAACTGCAAAGCGGAACGGTCCGGCTTTCTTCGATCTGCGGTACCGAACCAGCAGATCTTCCCCCCGGAGCGTTCATTGGGGCTGCGCCACGGTGTGGGGAAATGAAAATCACGGGCTGGTGCGGTTGGGTGGGTGGTTGCATTCGCCGTGGCCCGGGTTGACCCTTAAACGGTGTTTCGGCGACCCCGTCCCGCCTTGTTGCTGGTAAGCACGTCCCTAGAGCGTGGGGCTGGAGGGTATCCCCTTAGCGGTTATGCGAGGGGTGTGGATTGTTGCCTGTGAGCACGCGAGTGAGCCTTCTGTTTCTTTGCAGCCCTCCCCGAAACACTCTCCATAACAACAGATTTGATTGCAAGGAGATGAACTGTCATGGAGGTGATTCATCCGCGGTGTGCGGGCATCGACGTGCCAAAAGGGACGCCAAGGTGTGCGTGCGAGTTGCGGGCCGCGGCCGCAAAGCCACGTCGTCGACGGTGACTACCTGAACATCGATGGCCTGCAGCATTCTGGCGTTGCGGGAGTATCTGATCGCCGAGCGGGTGACGTGTGTGGTGGTCGAGTCGACCGCGGCGTACTGGAAGCCGTTCTACTTTCTGCTCGACGACGCGCTGAACGTGATGCTGGTCAACGCCCGCCACTTCCGCAACGTGCCCGGACGCACGTCCAGGACCGCGAACGCGAGTTCTTTGGCAGCGACTATCACCCCGGGCATTACGTGTTCACCTTCGAGGACGGTCGCCCACCTCACCCCGACACCATCCGGCAGCGTTTCGACCGCCTCGCTGCGGCGGCAGGACTGTCGCGCATCACCTTCCACGATCTTCGGCACTCCTACGCCACGGGCGCACTCAAGGCCGGGGTCAGCGCGAAGGTCGTCAGTGTCGAATCGGGCACGCCAACGTCGGCTTCTTCCTGCAGACCTACGCACACGTCCTCGGGTAACGACGACCGCGAAGCCGCCGA
Organism: Mycobacterium sp.; assembly: GCF_032162605.1. Lineage (GTDB taxonomy): Bacteria > Actinomycetota > Actinomycetes > Mycobacteriales > Mycobacteriaceae > Mycobacterium. The sequence goes on from NZ_JAVROT010000467.1 coordinate 8,247, forward strand.
ACAGGCCGCCTCGTTCCTCATCGGGGACGGCTGGGACCCAGGTGAAGATGGCGCTGCCGAAGATGATGAGACTGTCTAATGTTCACAAATCCGTTCACAAACCCCATGAAAACGGCGCCCGGAAAGATCTCCGGGGGCCGTTTTGCCTGGTAGCGGGGACAGGATTCGAACCTGCGACCTCTGGGTTATGAGCCGACGGGTGACGGTTTCATCGGATCCTCGACGTCTTGTCTGTCCAGGTCAGGAGTCTCTGCAGTGTTGTGAACGGTCCATTCGTTGCGCCCAATTTCGGCGGTGTCGCCGAGTTTGGTTCCCAAATTTGTTCCCAATGCTTCGGGCCCATAGGACGGCCGAACCGTTGCGTTGGGTGACATAGGCGGCATCGAAGTGGATGCTTCTCACTCCAGGCCGCCGGCGACCTCCTGG
>NZ_JAVROT010000468.1:0-9533 GCF_032162605.1 Mycobacterium sp.
GCGCTGGCAATACCCCGGTCGAGGCGTTCGTCGGCGTCTGCGACAAGCTCGGCTGGCGCACCGGCATCGACTTCTTCTCGATCGTCGACGCGGCCGAGGACGTCGTGCTGCCGGCCATGCCGGACGAGTGCCGGCTCGACCGGATGGCCCTGATGATGGGCTACTCCGGCGTGTACTCGAGCTTCCTCAAGCACGCCATCCGTCAGTCGGAGCGCTATGGCGTGCCTGCGCACAAGCTGCTGCACCGGGCGGGTCAGCGCAAGTTGATCGGTGGCCAGGAGGACCAGCTCATCGACATCGCGCTGGAGCTCAAGCGAGAGCAAGACGCCGCCGCCACGCCCGCTGGCTAGCCGAGCTAGACAAGAATTTTCTGGGTCCCATTCGTGCGCCCTGGCCTGCATGGACGACGCCGACCCGGACGGCGATGCCCGGCAGCGCGTGTTTACCCCTCGGCATTATGGCTAGGCCTTGGGCTGCGATGAACGCATCGCAGACCGAAGGAGGTTCACGATGAACACGATGAAGATGTCCGAAACGACCGTCCGCCGCGGCTTGTACGGCATGTTCGCCGGCGGCCTGCTGGGGGGCGTCGCATCCGCAGCGATTCTGATGCCGAGCGCGAACGCCGCGCCGGACCAGTGCAGCGCGAGCGGCCTGGCGACCACCCAGAGCTCTGTGCAGCTGTCCATGAGCACCTACCTGCAGACGCACCCGCAGACCAACCAGGCGCTGACCGACATCGCCAAGAAGTCGCCCACCGAGGCGCAGGCGTCCTACGAGATGTACTTCGCCGACAATCCGCAGGTCGCCCGAGATCTGAAGGGTCTCGAGCAGCCCGTCAGCGACCTGACGACACAATGCGGTATCCAGTCGTCGTCGAATCAGCTGACCGACGCCTTGACGTCGGCGTGATTCGGCAATCCCCCTGACAGGGAAGGGAGGCAGGATGGGGCGGTGACCGTCGCCCCACCGCAGCACCGGCGCCGCGTCGGTTCTCTGGAAGTCCTGCTGATCGGCCTCATCGCGTTGGCGGTCTCCGCCGGCGCGGTGAGTGCTTTCGTAGCAGGCGATCCCGATGTGAGCACGGCCGCGACGGTGTTCTGCGGCGTGTTCGTCCAGGCCCTGCCCTTTCTGGTGCTCGGGGTCGTGGTCAGCGGGCTGATCGCCGCCTTCGTCAGTGCCGAGCGACTGTCGCGGTGGCTGCCCCGCCGGCCTGCGCTCGCGGTTCTCGCCGCGGGCATCGGCGGGGCGGCCCTGCCTGGCTGCGAATGCGGGTCGGTTCCCGTCGCCCGGCGGCTCTTCGGACCTGGCACGAACGGGGCGGCCGCCCTGACGTTCATGCTGTCCGCGCCCGCCGTCAACCCGGTGGTGCTGGTCGCTACGTCCGTCGCGTTCCCCAGCCAGCCTGCCGTGGTGCTGGCACGTTGCGTAGCCTCGCTCATCACCGCCATGGTGATGGGGCTGCTGTGGTCGCGCTTCGGTCGCGACGAGTGGGTCACCCGCGCACTGCCCGCTCCCGCTACGGAGGCCTCGTCGCGGTGGACGGTGTTCACCGAGGCCGCCCGGCACGACTTCCTGCAGGCCGCGTCCTACCTGGTGGTCGGGGCGGGAGCCGCCGCAGCTCTGCACGTGTTGGTTCCGCCTTGGGTCTTCGAGCACCTCGCGGGCCATTTGCTGCTCGGGGTGGTCACCATGGCATTGCTCGCCGTGGTGCTCGCCCTGTGCTCCGAGGCCGACGCGTTCGTCGCGGCCAGCCTGACGATGGTTCCGCTGGTGCCACGGTTGGTGTTCCTGGTGGTCGGGCCCGCCTTCGACGTGAAGCTGTCCGCGATGCAGGCCGGCATGTTCGGCCGCCGGTTCGCGGTGCGCTTCGGTCCGGCCACGTTGCTGGTGGCCACCGTGGTCGCGACGGTCGTCGGCCTCGCGGTTCTCGGCGGTGCCACGTGAGCCGGGGCACGCAGAATCTGATCCTGCTGCTCGTCGGGCTCAGCACCGCGGTGATGCTGGTGAAGGGCACGTATCTGAACTACGTGAAGCCCGGGCTGCTCCCGTGGTTGATCGCGGCCGCGGTGGTACTCGTCGCTCTCGGGTCTGCGGCGATCATCCGGGACCTCCGAACGGCCCACGCCGAGGACGAGGAGCACGAACAGGGGCACGGCCATCGGCACGAACCGTGGCTGGGCTGGTTGCTGCTCGTCCCGATCGCGATGGTGGCCTTCGTGGTACCCCCGGCGCTGGGGGCGCGCGGGACGAGTCCAGCGGCCGTCAGCACTCCGCAGCGACGCGCGTTTCCGCCGTTGCCCTCGGGGGATGCGCCGACGGTGTCGTTGCCCGAGGTGGTGATGCGGGCGGCCGCGGACTCCACCAATTCGCTTGCGGGCCGGTCCATCACGCTCACGGGTTTCACGCTGCACCGTCCCGACGGCGTCGATCTGGGTCGGGTGGTCATCGTGTGCTGCGCCGCGGACGCGCAACTGGCCCGCGTCCACCTGAGCGGCCCCGGCGCGGCCGCGGTGGCCGGCCATCCAGAGGACACCTGGTTGCGGATCCGGGGCCAGATCGACATCGGCTCATCCCACGCGGCGGACGGTTTCATCCCGACGATGACGGTCACGGACGTCGCGAGCATCGACAAACCGGCGAACACCTACGCGTACTGACCGTGATCCCGGTACCGACGTCAACCGGGGCAGTTCGAGAGAGTGGATCGAGATGCACGAACACATTGACGGAACGGTGATCGCAATCACGGGAGCATCCAGCGGCATTGGTGCCGCTACCGCGAAGCACCTCGCTACACGAGGGGCGCGGGTCGTCCTCGGCATGCAGCGACGGGACCGCCTGGACGACCTCGTCGCGGACATTAGGGCCGACGGCGGGGAAGCGGTGAAGGTGCTCACGGAAGGGTTGCGTCAGGAGTCCGGTCCGGACCTCCGGGTCACCCTCGTCTCCCCGGGGTTCACGAACACCGAAGGTGTCGGCAAGGGCGCCAGCGCGGGTGCAGCGGAGGCGATGATCCAGCAGCGCGATGCGATCGCCACCCCGCCCTCAGCGATCGCCTCCGCGATCGCGTTCGCCATCGAACAGCCAGCCGGGGTCGACGTCAGCGAGGTCGTCGTCCGACCAACGATCCAGGCTTGAGGGTCTGGCCGCGACCATGCTCGTAGGTTGGGACGAGATGTCTACCAACGGTTGTTCGTGAAAGCCTTCCCCGGTTTCGCCGACGAGGGCTTCGGACCCGTCGCCGACGCCTTCGTCGACAACTTCCGCCGGGGCGCCGAGATGGGCGCATCGTGTGCCGTCTACCACCGCGGCCGCCTTGTCGTCGACCTGTATGGCGGGACGGCCGATGCCCCCGCGCGCAGACCGTGGACGGCCGACACCGTCTCGATCGGCTTCTCCGTCTCCAAGGGTTTGATGGCGCTGTGCGGCTATCTGGCCCAGCAACGCGGGCTGCTCGACTTCGACGCGCCGGTCGCCACGGTTTGGCCCGAGTTCGCCGCGAATGGCAAACAGGACATCGTGATTCGTGACGTCTTCGCCCACCGGGCCGGGCTGATGGCGCTGGACGCCGACCTGAGCCTTGCCGACGTATTGGCCTGGGATCCGGTGATCCGCGCGATCGAAGCGCAACGACCGCTGTGGACGCCAGGTACGGCGTTCGCGTACCACGCGTTGACGTTCGGCTGGCTGACCGGCGAGATCCTGCGCCGCGTCACCGGATCGATGCCGGGTGCGCTGCTAGCCGACTACCTCACCGACGACCTCGGCGTGAACGCCTGGATCGGGCTGCCCGCCGACCAGAGGCACCGGGTGGCCAGGATGCACGCGCCGCGCTCACGGGCGCTGCGCACCGGTTACCGGGTGCTGCCGAGGATCCTGCGCCGCGTCGGCAAGGCGGCAGCGGTGCGGACGATGACGATGGGTTCGGCCTTTCCCTTCTCGTTGATCGACGGCTGCGCAGGCGATTTCAACACGCCCGCGGTGCACGCCGCTCAGATCCCCGCGGCCAACGGAATTCTCGACGCCCGTGCACTCGCGACCATCTACGCAGCGGCGGTCTCGCCGGTCAACGGTGTTTCGCCGCTGCTGACGGAGGCCTCGATCTCCGATGCGGTGACCGTGCGTTCCGAGGGTGACGGTTGGTCTGGCGCGCTCAACGCGCCTGGGATCCGCTTCTCGACCGGGTTCCTCGTCAACGGCATCCCGTTCCGACCGCTGCTGTCGGATTCGTCGTTCGGGCACGACGGCGCCAGCGGCAGCCTCGGCTTCGCCGACGCGGACAGCCAGACCGGCTTCGGCTACGTCAACAACCTCATTGCGCCCCGCGATCACCGCGCCAACGACCTGACCGCCGCGCTCCGGCGCTGCCTCGATCGCTAGGTCGTCGGACCGGACGGGCACGATGGAGGGATGGCGACCCGCGATCAGGCCCAGACGATCCTCGAGCAGTTGGCCGGACCGCAGGCCACTCTGCGCGATGACCAATGGACCGCGATCGAGGCGCTCGTCGTACAACGCCGCCGCGCGCTCGTCGTGCAACGTACCGGCTGGGGCAAGTCGGCCGTCTACTTCATCGCCGCCAAACTGCTCCGCGCCAGCGGACACGGACCGACGGTCATCGTCTCGCCCCTGCTGGCGCTGATGCGCAACCAGGTGCGCGCCGCCGACCGGGCCGGTGTGCACGCGGCCACCATCAACTCGAGCAACGTCGCCGACTGGGACGAGATCCACGACCGGGTGTGGCGAGGTGATCTCGACGTCCTGCTCGTCAGTCCGGAACGCCTGAACAACCCCGACTTTCGCGACCAGGTGCTGCCCGCGCTGGCGCACGACGCCGGCCTCGTCGTGGTCGACGAGGCGCACTGCGTTTCGGACTGGGGCCACGACTTCCGGCCCGACTACCGCCGCATCCGCACGCTGATCGCCGAACTCGGCACCGACGTTCCGGTGCTGGCCACCACGGCCACCGCCAACGACCGCGTGGTCGACGACGTGGCGAGTCAGCTGGGAGTTGGCGGTCGCGACACCCTGGTGCTGCGCGGTGGCCTCGACCGTGAGTCGCTACGGCTGTCGGTGGTGAAGGCGGGCAACCCGGCGCAACGCGCGGCTTGGCTTGCCGCGCACATCGATTCGCTGCCCGGGTCGGGCATCGTGTACACGCTGACGGTGGCGCAGGCCAACGACGTCGCGGCGCTACTGCGCGAGCAGGGCCACGAGGTGGCGGCCTACACCGGGGCGACGGAGACCGCCGAGCGCGAGCAACTCGAGGCCGACCTGCTGGACAACCGCGTCAAGGCGCTGATCGCCACGTCGGCGCTCGGCATGGGATTCGACAAGCCCGATCTCGGCTTCGTCGTCCACCTCGGTGCGCCGTCCTCGCCGATCGCCTACTACCAGCAGGTCGGCCGCGCGGGCCGCTCGACCGCCAGCGCCGAGGTGATCCTGCTGCCCGGCCACGAGGATCAGGACGTCTGGCGCTACTTCTCCTCGGTGGCGTTCCCCTCGGAAGCCATGGTGCGCAACGTGATCGGCGCACTGGAACCCGATCGGGCGCAGTCGACGCCCGCGCTCGAGCCGCTGGTGGATCTCGGCCGGACCCGGCTGGAGATGGTGCTGAAGGTTCTCGACGTCGACGGCGCGGTCCGGCGAGTCAAGGGCGGCTGGGTGGGCACCGGTGCGCCGTGGGAGTACGACGAGGCCCGCTACCGCAAGCTCGACGAGGCCCGCAAGCGCGAACAGCAGGCAATGCTCGACTATCAGGTGACCGATGGCTGCCGGATGGCCTTCCTGCGCGGCCAACTCGACGATCCGGAACTGACCGAGGGCGAGCGCTGCGGCCGCTGCGACAACTGCACCGGCAAGGGTTACGACGCCGATGTCGACGCGTCCTCGGCGGAGGACACCCGCCAGCGGCTGATGCGCCCCGGCGTGGAGGTCACGCCCCGCAAGCAATGGCCGTCCGGACTGGGCAAGCTCGGTGTCCAACTCAGCGGCAAGATCGCCGACGGGCCGTCAGCCGGGCGGGTCATCGGCCGGTTGACCGATCTCGGCTGGGGCGCGCGGCTGCGGCGTCTGCTCGACGAGCCCGATGCTCAGGTGCCCGAGGACGTCGTCCAGGCCGCCGTGAAGGTGCTGGCGTCGTGGGAATGGACGAGGCGGCCCACCGCCGTGCTGGCGATGGACTCCGACCGGCACCCGTTGCTCATCACCTCGTTGGCCCGCGAGCTCGCCCGGCTCGGCCGGCTGACCGATCTCGGCGTCCTGCGGTACGCGCCAGAGCGCCGTCCGGTGACGGCGGCGAACTCCGCGTACCGCGTCGCAGCCTTGCAGGGTGCCTGGCTGCCACCGGACCCCACTGCGCTCGATGCGGCGGGCGGCCCGGTGCTACTGGTCGACGACATGACCGACACGGGGTGGACGCTGACGATGGCGGCGCGTGTGGTCGGGGAGGCCGGTACGCAGGAGGTGCTGCCGTTCGCGCTGGCGAGTACCAGCTAGCTCTTTGTCGCAGCGGTAACATGGGCCCGCCGCAGGGCGCGCTGCCTGATACGCGGCATCCAGGCACCGCTCGGCGCGTACAAGATTCGTTGCGGACTGCAGGTGGCGCCCACCGACGCGCTGGCGGTCCTCGCCGAGGTCTAACCAGTCACTGCTGCGGGTGGATCACGGCCTTGATCGAGTCCTTGACGCGGCCTGCCAGCGTGAGCGCGTCGGCCGAGTCGGCGAGTGAGAAGTGGTGGGTGACGAGCTCGCTGACGTCGATGCGGCCGGACGACACCAATTCGATTGCGAGCGGCCAGGTGTGGTTGTAGCGATTGACCAGGCTCAGGGTCACCTCGTTGGGGTTGAGTGCGGCCAGCGGTAGCGCGACGTCCTGCTTCGGCATGCCGATCATCGCCGCGCGGCCCGCAGGCGCCAGGCGGGCCATCCCCGTTGCCAGCGCACCCGGTGCGCCCGAGCACTCGAGTAGGACGTCGAACGTCCGGTCGCTGACGGCTTCGGGCGGCTCGGTCGCGAAACCCATTCGCTGGGCGATGCCGAGCCGGAACTCGGACGGGTCGACGACGGTGACCGACCCCGCTCCGAACGCGCGGGCGACGGACGCCGCGAGCAGCCCGACGGGCCCGGCACCGCTGACCAGGACGTGGTCACCCGCCGTCAGGTTCGCCCGCTTGCAGCCCCAGATACCCACGGAGAGCGGTTCGAGCAGGGCGCCTTGCTCGTAGGTCATCTCCGGTGGAATCGGGTAGAGGTTGCGGGCGTCGATGGCCATCAGTTCCATCAGCGCGCCGTCGTAGGGCGGGGTGGCCAGGAACACCAAATCGGGGCACAGGTGGTAGCGCCCTGCCTTGCACTCGCCGCAGTCCCGGCACGGGGTGCCGGGTTCGATGGCGACGCGGTCGCCGACGGCGACGTTCGTCACTTCGCTGCCGATCTTGGCGACCTCCCCGGACACCTCGTGGCCGAGCACGATCGGACCGTCGACCACGTAGTCGCCGATCCGCCCGATCTTGAAGTAGGCGGTGTCGGAACCGCACACACCCACGGCGTGGATCCGCACGACAGCCTGCTTGGGGCCGGGCTCGGGTTCCGGAAGTTCTTGAATTTCAATGTGTTCGAGCTCAGTCATCACCGCTGCGCGATTGGACACGGGTCGTCTCCTCGGTCTGGTCTGTGGTGGTTGTTCTTGGGGTCAGGCACGGCCGTGCGACGCGCGCGACTTGCGGGCCACCGAGTCGATGGCGACCGCGACGGCCAGCACGAGTCCGGTGATGATGAACCGGTACGACGAGTCCAGGTTCAGCAGCGTCAGGCCGCTGGCGATCGCCGCGATGACGAGCGTGCCGAGCACCGCCGAGAACGCGCTGCCGCGCCCACCGAACAGGCTGGTGCCGCCGATCACGGCGGCCGCGATGGCGTTCAGGTTCACGTCGCCGGTGCCGCTGGAAAGATTCGCCGAGGCAAGTCTGGCCGCGGCGAGGATGCCGCCGACACAGGCCAGGAACGAACAGACAGCGAACGCGGTGAGATAGATCCGCCGCACGTTGATGCCAGAGCGGCGGGCCGCTTCCTCGTTGCCGCCGATCGCGAGCAGGCTGCGCCCCCACTTGGTGCGCGTGAAGGCGTAATTCAGCACCAACACCAGGGCGACGAACATCACGACCATCCAGCCGACGCCGCGTTCCTGGTTGAGGTACCAGGCGAAGAGCCCGAGGGTGACGACCAGTGCGACCGACCGCAACACGAGATAGTTCATCGACTGGGCGGACAGATTGGCCTTCCTGCGCCGTTGGCGGCGCTCGAAGCCGCTGACGAACAACCCGACGCCGACGAGGGCCGCCAGGGCATACGACAACCACGCGGGGACGAACGCGAGTTGGGCGAAGTGGACCAGCGTCGAGTCGAACGGCAGGTTGACCGAGCCCTGAGCGCCGAGGATCGCCAGTTGCAGGCCGAGGAACGCCAGCAGACCCGACAGCGACGCCACGAAACTCGGCATGCCGAACCGGGTGAGCGCGATGCCGTAGATCAGGCCGATCAGGAGCGCGACGGCGCACGCCAGCACCACCGCCAGCATCCAGTTCCAGCCCTCCCGCACGAAGAGCACGCCCACGATCGCCCCCGACAACCCGCTGACCGAGCCGACCGACAGGTCGATCTCCCCAACAAGCAGCACGCAGACGATGCCGAGCGAGATGATGCCGACCGCGCAGGAGTCCAGCGTCAGGTTCACCAGGTTGGCGCTGGACAGGAAGATCGGATTGAGCGACTGGAAGATGGTGCAGATCACCAGCAGGCCAACGACCACCGGCAGCACCCCGACATCGCCGGCCTTGACGCTGCGCCAGAACGACCGAAGGGCGCCGCTGAGGCCCGCGTCCTGTTGGAGGCGTTCGTCGCCCCGGTCGAGTGCGGTAGGAGCCTGGGTCGACGTCATCGTGTCCCCGCTTCCGGGTCTTCGGAGTCCGCGGCGCCGGTGCGGTCCCGGCGTCGGGTGACCGCGTTGTCCGTGGCGCCGGTGATGGCGGCCACCAGTTGCTCGGTGGTGACGGTCTTGGCGTCGAACTCGCCGTTGTTGCGGCCGAGCCGGAGCACGACGATGCGGTCGGCCACCGCGCGGACGTCCTCCATGTTGTGGCTGACCATCACGACGCCGAGCCCGCGGTGTTTGACCCGCTCGATCAGGTCGAGCACCTCCGCGGTCTGCGCCACGCCGAGCGCCGCGGTCGGTTCGTCGAGAATGATCATCTTCGGTTCGCCGAGCAGCGACCGGGCGATGGCCACCGTCTGACGCTGCCCGCCGGACAGTGATGCGACCGGAATCCGGACGGTTGGTATCCGGGCAGACAACTGCTGCAACAGATTCCAGGCCTGAACCTCCATCTCGGTCTCATCGAGCCGCCACGGGCCCAGCTCGTGGCCGAGGAAGAGGTTGTCGACCACATCGAGGTTCTCGCACAGCGCGAGGTCCTGGAAGACGGTCGCGATGCCGAGCTGGATCGCCGCGCTCGGGTCGGTGATGGCGACGG
>NZ_JAVROT010000469.1:0-5001 GCF_032162605.1 Mycobacterium sp.
CACAGCTGCGTGGGCAGGTCGTTCTTGTCGAGACCCTCGAACGGACCCGCCACGACGTTGCGGACGAGAACTCCGGGTGCCACGCGGACCACCGGGGCGTCCGTCGACGACGTCGCCCTGGTGAAGATCTCCACCTCGACGCCTCGCCGGGCCAGCTCCAGCGCGGTCTGCACCACGTAGACGTTCATCCCGCCGGCGTCGCCGTTACCCGGCTGGGCCAGTGGGGAGGTATGGACCGACAACACGGCTACGCGCACACCCAATACTTACACCGGGCCCGACCGGTGATCTTCTTGCCCTCGCCGGACGGGCTCAGCCGGTCTTGCCGCCTGTGCTGGTCGGAGCGCGCTCCTGCCCTGCCCCGACGGGCTCAGGCGGTCTTGTCGCGGACGGCGCGCCGCATCGCGCCGATCGGATCCGCGTACAGCCCGCCGAGGGAAACCACCCCGGCGCCCGCCTCCTGCACGCGGTTGCCGAACGAGGTCAGCCTGATGTCGCGGGGCGCGAGCACCGATCGCTGCACATACGCGGACTCCACCAGCGCCATGCCCTCCGGGTACTCGGTGAACGCCTGCCCGCCGACGACCAGGTCGTCGGGGTTGAGCATGTCGCGCAACAGCGCCACGGCCTCCCCGAGCACGCGGGCCCGTTCGGCGAGCAGTTCGATGGCCCGTCCGTTGCCCTGCCGCGCCGCACGCAGCACCCCGGCGATCGTCGACGACGGACCGTCTGCCGGGACGATCCGCAGCTTGCGCGCTGCGGTGAGTACCGCTTCCTCGCTCACCGTGGACTCCAATTGGCCCGAGCCACCGAGCAATTCGGACTGAGCGGGCAGCGCCGCGATGGTGCCTGGGCCGCTGGTCGGCGAGTGCACCCTGCCACCGATCGACAGCGCGTACCCGACGGTCTCGCGGGCGTAGACGTAGAGGCTGGTGGCCGGAGCCGCCCGGCCGGCGACATTCGATTCCGTCGGCGCGCTGAGCCTGCGCGCGCCGAGCAGGAGTTCTGCCCCCGCCATCGCGTCGACGTGCGACGCCAGCGACACCGGCAGCCCGAGCGTCTCGGCGAGCACCGGCCCGACCGGGGCGTCCGTCCATCCGAGCCGGGCATGGTCGACGTGCCCGGTGGCGCTGTCGACGACGCCGCCCGCGGTGACGCCCACCCACAGCGGGCGACGCCGGTGCCAGCGACTCAGGTAGCGCGCGGCGCTGCCCGCGAGCGCGGCCAGCCCCGCGTTCTGCGCACCACGCGGCGTCGGCGTCTCGACGACGTCGAGAGTACGGCCGAAGAGGTCGGTCGCCACGATGCTGGTGGTGCGGGCCCCGATGTGGATGCCCAACGTCAGGAACGGTTCGTGGTTGACCTCGACCGGTACCCGCGGCCGCCCGATGGCGCCGGAGACGGCGAGGTCGGCGCGTTCCCGCAGGACACCGGCGTCGAGCAGGGCGGTGACCTGGCGGTTCACCGTGGCGATGCTCAGGCCGGTGGTCTGGGCGATGACGTCACGGGCGATCGGGCCGCGCAGTCGCGCCGCCCCGAATACGGACGCAGCGGCCGCCTCGGCGACACGCAGTGATGGAGCCACGATGTGGTGGCGGGCGAGCAGCGCACGCTTGGCGTGAGCGGTCGAGATGGCGGAGGTGGTCTTGCGAACGACGGTGACGGTGTTGGTGCTCAAGGGAGGTGTCCTTCGTTGAAGTCGGCTGGTGGGTTGATGCCTCACCTGGCGACTCAGCGGGACGAATACGTCCGGGTTCAGTCAGGCGCGGCGAGAAGCGCGACAACAACAACACGCACGCGAAGCGGCGATGCGCGAAACCTGACTAGCTGACACGTTGAGAACTTAGCACGCCAACTAAAGTTCACGGAATGACGGCAATCGAATCTCAACAGCCCGTCGCGGTAGTTACCGGCGCCAGCTCGGGCATCGGCGAAGCTACCGCGAAAACCCTTACTGGACTTGGCTTTCACGTGGTCTGCGTGGCCCGCCGCGCGGAGCGCATAAAGCCCCTCGCCGAAGCGCTCGGCGGGACGGCGATTGTGGCGGACGTCACTGACGGAGCGGCCGTCGACGCGCTGGTAGCCGGCCTCAACCGCGTCGACGTGCTGATCAACAACGCAGGCGGGGCCAAGGGCGTGCAATCGGTCGCCGACGCCGACCTCGAGGACTGGCGCTGGATGTGGGAGACCAACGTGCTGGGCACCCTGCGCGTGACCAGGGCGCTGCTACCAAAGCTGATCGCCTCCGGCGACGGCCTGATCGTCACGATCACCTCGATTGCGGCCTTCGAAATCTACGACAACGGCGCCGGGTACACCTCGGCCAAGCACGCACAGGCGGCGCTGCACCAGACCCTGCGCGGGGAGCTGTTGGGAAAGCCGGTGCGGCTCACCGAGATTGCGCCGGGGATGGTGGAGACCGAGTTCTCCGTCGTCCGTTTCGGTGGCGACCAGGACCGCGCCGACGCGCTGTACCAGGGGATGACCCCGTTGGTGGCCGCGGACGTCGCAGAGGTCATCGGCTTCGTGGCGTCGCGGCCGCCGCACGTCAATCTGGACCAGATCGTCATCCGGCCGCGCGATCAGGCGACCGCGACGCGAAAGTTCACCCGCCCGGACTCGGACTGACCGTCACCTGGCTCGGCGGCGTCGTCGTGGGCGTGCCCGAGAGCGTGGGCGCGTCGGTGGGCGTGGCGGGCGCACTGCTCGGGATGTTCGACGGTGGGGCGTCGTCGTTCAGCGCCGACATGGACTTCCACTGGTCCCAGGCCACGGCCCAGTCCCAGATGTCGCCGTCGGCGTAGGACAGCTCGATCGACGTGCCGGTGACTTCGACGGGATCGCCGTAGATGGCCGTGTTGAAGTACTGCTGCGCGTCGTCGGTGGAGAGATTGATGCAGCCGTTGGTGACGTTGCTGCTGCCCTGCACCCCGGTGGTGCTCGGGTTGGCGTGGATGAACTCGCCGTTGTTGGAGATCCGCACGGCATACCGCTCGTGGGCGTTGGAGTAGCCCGCCGCAGGGTTCGACATGTAGAAGTCCTCGTACTTCTCGGTGACGACGTGGATGCCGCTGCGGGTGATGTTGCGCGGCAGGTCGGCTTCGCCGTAGCTGCACGGCAGATCGAGGATGACGCCGTTGTCGGTGATGACCTGGATGCGGTGTGACGAGGCCTCGGCCTTCACCACCTGCCGTCGGCCGATCTCGAAGTCGAGCGTCACGTCCTGGGCGCCGAACGCGCCTTCGCCGAACGGAATGCCGTACATCGTGGCCGCGATGTGAACCTTGGTGCCCGCCGGGTAGTAGTCGCGGGTACGCCAGTGCACCCGCGAGCCGCCGGCCTCGTCGGGCAGCCAGGCCCAGCTGCCCTCGACGGGTGGGACCGTGGTGACGGTCAGCGCACGTTCGACGGCGGGCTTCGCGTCGTCGCCGATGGCCGCGTCGAACTGCAGGATGACGGGCACCGCCACCCCGACCACCTGGCCGTCGCCGAGCTGGAACTGCCCGTTCACCTGAGTCTGCGGGTTGACGGTGGCAAAGCCGCCCTCCAGCGGGACCGACTTGCCGTCGCGCCCGACCGCGGAACCGGCCCAGGTGTACTGCACGCCGTAGCCGAGCGGCTCGGTAGTGGTGAACGACGTCCGGTCGCCGCTGATCGCACCGGCGACGGGCTTGCCGTCGGCATTGGTCAGGGTGACGCGCTGCAGCCAGCCGTTGGTCACGTCGACGCCGACGGGATCGGTGGGCGTGACGTCGGCGGCGTCCTTGGCGGGCTTGTAGGCGATCTCGGCCTTGGCTGGGGCCTGCGTGGCATTGGGCTGGGTGATCGATGACCTACCGCTGCAGGCAGCGAGCACGCCGGAGGCGCCCACGGCGATTGCGGTCAGCGCTTGGCGCCGATTGATGGTCACGCGTACACACGGTACCTAGAGAACGCACCCGATCAGAATTGGCTCGGGCGTGAGCTCGAGCCCGAATGCGCTTCTGACGCCGTCGCGAACCGTCCTGGCCAGCGACAATAGGCCTTCCGTTGTTGCCGTGCCCCGGTTCGTCACAGCCAGCGCATGCTTCGTGGACAAGCGGGCAGAAGCCGCCTCGCCGGGGTAGCCCCTGCCGAAACCGGCCTGTTCCACCAGCCAGCCGGCCGCGAGCTTGACCCCGTCCGGCGCGGGGTAGTTCGGCACCTCGCCGTCGACCTGTGCGCGCAGTCGGGCGAACTCGGCGGGAGACACGACCGGGTTGGTGAAGAACGAGCCAACGCTCCAGGTGTCGTGGTCCGCCTCGTCGAGCACCATGCCCTTGCGCGTTCGCAATGCCAACACCTCGTCACGCACACGCGTCGGCTCGGCGCGCGAACCAGGTTCGACGCCAAGGGCATTCGCCAACTCGCCGTACCGCACGGGTGCGCTGCGCTCGTCGGCGGTCAGCGTGAACTCGACCTCGAGCACCACGGCGTCGGAGGAGTTCTTCAACGCGCTGGTGCGGTACCCGAACCGCAGCGCGCCGGGATCGACCCAGCGCACCTCCCCGCTGCGACGGTCGAGCAGGCGGATGCGGCTGATGACGTCGGCCACCTCGGCACCGTAGGCGCCGACGTTCTGCACCGGCGTCGCGCCCGCCGAGCCGGGAATGCCGGACAGGCACTCCAGCCCGCCGAGGCCGTGCGCCAGCGACGTGACGACGACGTCGTCCCACAGTGCGCCGGCCTCGGCGCGGACGACGTCGCCGTAGACGGTGATCTCGGTATTTGCCACGCGGACGACGGTCAGGTCGGCCAGGTCGTCGGCGATCACGACGTTGGATCCCCCGGCCAGCACCAACACGCGTTGGTCGACGGGCAGCACCCGCAGGACGTCGACCACCTTGTCGGTGGTGTCGCAGGTGATCAGCCGACGCGCGACCGGCCCGATCCGCAACGTGGTCAGCGGCGCGACCGGCGCGGACTCCTCGACCGCAACGCCCGCGATATCCGAAGTGGCCACGGGCCGTAACGGTAGCGTGG
>NZ_JAVROT010000470.1:0-3454 GCF_032162605.1 Mycobacterium sp.
ACCGTCGCGACGACGATCGCCCGGTCACCATGAAGTCAGCGGGATTTGGTTGAAGCGGCTGTTCGTGGGCGGCTCAGTTCGGTCTCGATCCAGACTAGGACGGGTTCGAGGAGGGCAAGAACGAACCCAGCGCGGCGGACTTCTACTACGGCGAAATGGAAATGCGTCGGCTCTCCGGGCGCGAACCGACTAACGGCATCACATCTCGTTGACCGCGACCGCCGTCATGGGCTCAACGAGTCCTGCTCAACGGCTACTGGCGACATAGCATCTCGCTGCTCCAGACCCGCAGCGAGTCCCCCGCCACTCCAAAGGGCCTCGGAATATCATCGATATCATTCGATCGCCCGGCCGGGCTGGCGTTGCCCTCGACGCGGCCCGGGCGCGTCCAGCCCATCCAATCCCCCTCGACTGCGTTGCCGCCTGCGAGCGCCCGGTCGGCCAAGGCCCTGGCCATGTTCCCCAGGCCGATGATGCTGATGCTGCTCATGAAGTATCCCGTCTTGGTTGGCGATCGAAAATGTTGATTCCTCAACCATATGCAGGCATTGGTGATGCGTCAACCAATCGGGGTAGCATGGAGGCCGATGGAACCGAACTGGCTGAACTGAAGACCGTGCATGGCGAGCCTTCATGCATGCGCATCATCAGCTCGTCGTGCACCTGAACCGGGGCCTGCAGGAATCGGGCCTATCCGGGGCCGACTACGAGGTCCTTGCGGTGCTCTCGGCTCTCGACGGGGACCGCATGCCCGCCCGCGACCTGTGCAACGCACTGGGCTGGGAGAAGAGCCGTCTCTCCCACCAGCTGCGGCGCATGCAGAAGGACGGGCTGATCAGCCGCGAGCCCAACCCCGACGACGCCCGCAGCACCCTGGTCTGCCTGCTACAGACCGGCCGCGCCGCCATCGAGAAGGCGGCACCCAGGCACGTGGAGGACGTCCGCCGAAACTTCATCGACCTGCTTACCCCGGCTGAGCTCGACAGGCTCGCCACCCTCAACGAACGAGTCCTGCACCACGTGGCCACAAACTACGACTCCCCCGCCGAAGACGAGCCTTCATAACCTTCATTAGCCGTGAGCATTTCGCCCCATCCAGACTGCTACACCAGTGGAATTCGTCAGCTCACACAGCCGGTAATGCTCAATTACGGAGGTCGAAGTTGCCATGTCTTATTGCCACATAACGCGATTCGACCTAATGCACGTGACGGAAACCGGTCCGGCGCTGCGCCAAACGCTCCCCCCCGGGCGCGAACACGCGAGCTCCCACGCTTCGCCTCACGTCATTACTGACTGGGAAACTGACTGGGAATACGGCGGAATCGAATACGGAGGGTTATCAGTAACCACTGCACATGGGCACGGTCATCTTCTCAATGTCGTACGCGACCTGGCTGAAGCCGAAATGCATGCGTGTGATGTTCGCTGACCTCGCGGTACGTCCACGCCGCCGAGGCAACCGTCATCGACCCGACCGACGGCACCGGCAGGGGGCGACCAAGCTGTTTCCGACGATCGCCGCGCTCGACGAGATCGCAACCAACCTGTCGTGACGTAGGGTCGGCTCATGCCTGACCGCACCGCCGGCCTCCGCGCTGCCGTCCAGCACGCTGAGGCATTTCTTGCCACAGTCGACGACCGCACCGTAGCCGCCCGCTCCGATGCGGCGGCCGTCCGCGACGCCCTCGGCGGGCCGCTGCCAGAACATGGCGAAGACCCGGCGACGGTGGTCGATGCGCTGGCCATAGGCGCCGAACCCGGCCTGGTCGGGACCGCCGGACCGCGCCATTTCGGCTTCGTCATCGGCGGCGCGCTGCCCGCCGCGCTGGCCGCGGACTGGCTGGTGTCGGCGTGGGACCAAAACGCCGCCTTCCATTCCCTGTCCCCTGCTGCGGCCGCCATCGAAGAGATCACGTCGGCCTGGACTCTCGAGTTGCTCGGATTGCCGGAAACCGCAAGCGTCGGCTTCGTCACCGGTGGCCAGGGCGCCAACACCACGTGCCTGGCTGCGGCGCGGAATGCCGTCCTCGCCCGCGCGGGTTGGGATGTCGAGCGCGACGGGCTAATTGGCGCACCCGCGGTCCGCGTCCTGTGCGGCGAGCAGGCCCATGCCACGGTCTACACGTCGTTGCGGCTGCTGGGCCTCGGCTCGGAAACAGCTATCCGCATACCAGCCGACGAGCAAGGCCGGATGGCCCCCGTTGCGCTCGCAAAGGCCTTGGCCGACAACGGCGGACCGACGATCGTGTGCTCGCAGGCAGGCAACGTGGCCACCGGTGCGTTCGACGCCTTCGGGCCGATCGCCGACGTGTGCGCGGAGCATGGCGCCTGGTTGCACGTCGACGGCGCATTCGGGCTGTGGGCCGCCGCCGCACCGGCCACCCGGCGCCTCACCGCCGACGTCGAGCGAGCGGACTCTTGGGCCGTCGACGCCCACAAATGGCTCAACGTGCCCTACGACGGCGCGATGGCGATCGTCGCCGACCCGGATGCTCACATGGCCGCGATGAGCTTGGCCGGTCCCTATCTGGTCGCCGATCCCGGCCAGCGCGACAACACGAACTACGTTCCGGAGAGCTCTCGGCGTGCCCGCGCGGTCCCCGTCTACGCTGCGATTCGTTCGCTGGGGCGCGCGGGCGTCGCCGCGATGATCGAACGCAATTGTGCGCAGGCACAGCGAATGGCCAAACGGCTGCTCGCTATTCCCGGCGCCGAGGTGCTCAACGACGTCGTTCTCAACCAGGTGCTGGTCCGACTGCCCGGCGGCGACGATGCCAACCGCGCTGCCGTTTCCACGATCCAGCGCGATGGGACGTGCTGGCTCGGTGGGACGACATGGAACGGTGAATACGTGTTGCGGGTGTCGATCTCAAACTGGGCGACGACGGATGAGGACATCGACCGCTCCGCCGCGGCGATCGCCGCCGCAGTTACCGCATAGCCATCTCTGCACATCGGAAACCGGTCCCGGTACTGGCTGGGCCCGATCGAGACCACTCGCGTGAACGCGCGTCGCATCGTCTCGGTGCTGCCGAAGCTGCAGCGCGCGGCGGTCGCCATCGGCGAGGGCGACCTACCTCCGACCGCGGATCCCGATGTCCTCGCAGCGTTCGGTGAATGCCGTCACGCACGGCATGGCAGTGCAAGCCAAAGCCGGCTTCACCCGGGACAAACTGGAAGCCGTTGCCGAGCAAGCGCTTTCCGCCTGGCCTGCAACCGGCTAGCCCTATACCACCTGTAAGCACGCTAATGCCCTCAACGGCAATGCTTTCAGCGCGGTCCGACGCGCGGCCGAAACGCGCCACGGTTACGCTTGATCGGGGACGCGTCGAGAGGAGCCGGCCATGAGCACGCAAGCACGTGCGACCTACCGCACGATGGCCGAGGGCACCGCGGAAGACTATGCCCTCATCAATCGCGCAGAAGAGGCAAATAACGCCGGACTGGTACC
>NZ_JAVROT010000471.1:0-3409 GCF_032162605.1 Mycobacterium sp.
GAATCGCTGGTGGGTTCCGCGTGGGGGTTCGGACACGAAACCGCCACCCACGCAGTCCGCCTGATGCTGTCCGGCCTGTTCGACACCTACCCCGGAATCCAGATCATCGTCGGCCACCTCGGCGAAGGGCTGCCCTTTCTGCTACCACGCTTGGAGCACCGACTGAACAAGCAACACGAGGGCGCCGGCCTGGGCACCGCACGGCGCAAGGTCGGTGAGTACCTCAGCAACAACTTTATCCTCACCACCAGCGGCCATTTCCACACCCGCACCCTGCTCAACGCGATCAGTGAAATCGGCAGCGACCGGCTGTTGTTCTCCGTCGACTACCCCTACGAGAGCATGGCCGATGCCGTCGAATGGTTCGACAATTCGTTGCTGAGCCACAACGACCGCGCAAAGATCGGCAGGGAAAACGCTCAACGCATCTTCAACCTCTGAACTCTCAGCATCCGCCCTGCGCACACTGGTGGAGCGGCACCGCATTGTAGACACCCCGTTAACACCATCATCGCGGATCCCCAAGGCTCTGCCGCGCGGACGACGCATGCCGATTTCCAGCCACGACGCCATATTCGATTCGAGGAGCCGCTCACTCGAATACCGCACCTTTGGAATAAGTGCCCGCTGCCAGTCAACCGAGCGAAACTGTTTACACGCCAACATTTTCCGAACATTTGCAGAGCGGTTGGCTGACGATGATCAGTGTCCGGCGTCGAATTCGATGGGCAGGGTGGCGGGGCCGCTCATTCCGGTCATTGGCTTCCAGGGTGCGGGCCCGGCGAGCTGGGCGGTCCGATACTCACGCGCCACTGCCGGTCCGGGTTGGATAGTGCCGCCGCCGTTGGGATCCGGCGGAGTTCAGCGATTCAGCTGCTTCATCGCCTCGACCAGCTGCGGGTCGTCAGACTGGAGGCGGCCGGCGAACCCTGCGTTCTCCAGCGGGTAGTGGTTCATCAGGATAAGCGTCTCCGCGATGTTGGCGATGCCGTCGTAAGCCTGGCCGACAGCGATGAGGATCTTTTCGGCCATCCTGCGCTTGGCGTCGATCCCTGAGGGCGTTGTTTGACCGCCGAGCCGCGCAAGGGTTCAGCGCGACGATCGCGCTTCGGCTCGGCGAGAACCACTTCAGTATCGAGGTTTCCGACGGCCAGCTCCAGCTGGCCCGCGGGGAGGCCGAACGGGCCACCGTGACACTGGACACCGACCCGCAGACCCTGGCCGCGCTGCTTTACGGCGGTCGTCCGCTCGATGACGCCCTGCGCACCGGCGAAGTGACGATCGTTGGCGAGGCTGCGGTAGCGGCCCGGTTTTTTCATCTCTTCCCGTTACCCGAGCCAGCCAGCACTTTCTGAGCTCGTCCGCCCGACCCGCAGACCGCCGGCGACTCCTGGTTTCTAGCGAGAGATCGCTTTTCGAGGAGCGCAACTGCTAATCGGGAGGACTGGAATACGGCACAGTGGCCACGATCACGCGATAACAGACAAGTGATACCGTGTTATCACATAGCTGGGAAGCATGCTCGAAGCCAACTGGGGGGCGGTGTGATCTTTGAGAAGGCGACTTACTGCCGGATATGTGAGCCGTTATGCGGGCTGATCGCCACAGTCGAAAACGGCCGACTCGTCGATGTGCGGCCGGATAAGGACAACCCCATCTCGAAGGGTTTCGCATGTCCCAAGGGCATCGGGATGATTTCGGTGCACAACAGCCCGGACCGGCTCCTACATCCGATGCATCGGCAACCTGATGGCAGCTTTGTTCGTGTGTCGTGGGACCTCGCCCTCACGGACATCGGAGAACGACTGCGCACGATCATCCCCAGACGAAAAGGGCTGCCCGCCTTTTCGAATGGACCGCGGCGCGGCCAGGCGTGCAGATGAATCTGAACGTCGACATCGGTCGGCATCTCAGCCGCGAGGAGTTGCTCGACCACCACCATGCAGTCGTCTACGCCGTCGGGGCGACGACCGCACACTGGGGATCGCCGGCGAGGACCTGCCCGGAAGCCACAGCGCAGGCGACTTCGTCGGCTGGTACAACGGCCATCCCGACTATCGAACCCGCACATTCGATTTGTCCGGTCAGCGAGCGGTCATCGTCGGCAACGGCAATGTCGCCCTGGATATCGCCCGGAACTTGCTGCTTCCCCCAGATACGCTGGCGGTCTCCGATATCGCCGACCACGCGTTGACCGCTCTGCGGCGCAGCAATCTGAGCGAGGTCGTGCTGCTCGGGCGTCGCGGCCCCGCCCACGCGGCTTTCACCAGCCCCGAGCTACTCGCCCTCGGCGACCTCCCCGATATCGACGTCGTCGTCGAGCCGCCCGGCATTCTGGCTGACGACTCGACGTCGAGGGGGGCTATCGACACCGCCAGTTCTTACTCGGCCCGCCTGAAGCACTCGATCCTGCGCGAATTCGCCGGCTGCGCAGCGACATCGAATGGCAGACGGATCATCCTGAAGTTCCTGAGCTCGCCGATGGAAATCCTAGGCGACAGGCGAGTCGATGCCGTTCGAATCGTCCGAAACCACCTAGTGCTCAACGCCGATGGCCAGTTCGTCACCCGCCCCACCACCGATACCGAGGTGTTGCAAACGAGCCTAGTTCTACGGGCCATCGGGTATCGAGCTGCGCCGATAGCAGGCGTGCCCGTTGACCGCCTTCGCGGCACCATCGCAAACATCGACGGTCGTGTCATCGATCCCAGCTCGCAACGCCCGTTGTCAGGCGTCTACACCACCGGTTGGAGCAACGCGGACCGAGCGGCGTGATCGGCACCAACAAGAAGTGCTCACTGGAAACGGTGGAGTTAATCCTCAACGATCATGCCAAGAACCTTCTGCCGGAGCCCCCACGAGACCTTGCGGACCTTGATCGCTTGATCGCGCAACGACAACCCGCGTTGGTCGACATCAACGCCTGGCGAAGGATCGACGCCTCGGAACGTCGCCGCGGACACGCGACAGGAAGACCACGAGTCACGTTCACCCGCGTCGAGCAGATGCTCGCGGTGGGCCGCACCTGAACCGCAGACGGGTGCGTCGGCGGCGCGACCTGACGGCCAGGGCCTGCTTGACGATGACCGCCATGAGTTCGCCCTCGTAGTCCAGCATCGGCGAGTCGTAAGGCACGAGGATCGGGTCGTTCGTTCCGGTGAGGCAGGAGACCCGCTTGTTGAAGAATGTCGGCAGTACGCAATCCAAATGCGATACGAAGCGTTGCTGACGGACCCACACATTAGGGAGCTCCAATGGAACAATCGCCTGCTGATGTCTCCGAAAATCCTGCGGTCGCCCTGCCGGAGGCTCCGCAGCACATTGCAAAGGACCACCCAGATGTATGGGCCGCCTTTCAGCAACTTGGCGCAGCCCTCAACCAGGCGGGGCCACTTGATGGACGGACCAA
>NZ_JAVROT010000472.1:0-7607 GCF_032162605.1 Mycobacterium sp.
TTCATTACGCAAGAGCGCATTTCGTTCGATGCTACTTGAATACTGCACTTAGACATCATAATTCAGTTTCACGGTAGTCGATGAACGACGATCAGGCGATCCTGAGGACAGGCCGCGAATGAGTTCGTCCATCGATGCGCATCGCCTCCCCGACGGAGCGGCGGCGCGGTCCCGCGGCGCATTGCCAAGTGGCAATGAGTCCGCAATTCACCGAGCCAACGAACCGAAGTAGCCTGGGCGGTCCGTGGGGCCCCCCGAACTACAACCTCTGATTGGGCGGATCGTGAGACAATGGCGCAACGCGTGGGCCGCACCGAGTGGTCCTGAGAGCGGTTGCGGAGGGTACGTGACACGGTCACATTGGCGCTTTGCGACGGGCGTGGGCCTCTTGACGGCGGGCCTGACGGTCAACTTCGGCGGCGCGGTGGCCGTTGCCGACTCCGGTTCCGGCACCGCGAACGGCGCTGCCCCCGCCAGCCACGGCGGCCCGCCGCCCGGCGGCGTCGCCAATAAGCTGCGCGCGACCATTCAGGGCGCCACGAATGCGCTGGGGCCGGGACACCTGCCGCGCCCGCAGTCGATTCTCGGCTCGACGGGATCGAACACGAGGTCGCCGGTCGCGGCAGTTCCGCAGACGATGGCTGAGACCATTCGCGACGACACACCGACCACCGGGCTCGGCGTCGGGCAGATGCCCCAAGTGCCGACCGATGATCCGGCGACCGCTCCTCCCGCCGTCGCCGCGCCCGACTCCGGCACGGCCGGGAACGGGGGTCCCGGCGCGGTGACCCCGGTGACCAATGCGCTCACATCGACCACCAACCAGGTCACCCAGGCTTTACACCCGGTAATGGCACCCACCACCGGCGCAGTGGCCGCAGGGGTACAAAGCCTCGTCGCCCCGGTAGCAGGGGTACAGACCCTCGTGACACCGATAGCCGACGAGCTCGCAACGGGTCTGATCGCACCGGTTCCCGATGTTCTGACGTCGATCCAGGCGATGCTCACCGCGACGGCCGATGCGTTCGTTCCCGTGACCCAGGTCCCCTCCGACCTTGCCTCCTTGTTCGGCTTCCCCGGCGCGCAACCGGCAAGTGGACGAGTAGGCGCCGACATCCTCTGGCCGTCGACCGCCACCGTGCCTACGCCAGCGCAGACCGCCCGACCACATACCAGCGAGCACGGCCCGATCTCGGCTAGTGACGGCGCGGGCGAAACCGCCAGGGCCACGGCGACATCCATCTCCGGCGCCACCAGTGCCATGGTCGGGGCTTCTTCGCTCAACGCCAGAGCACGGACTGCACCCGCCGACGCCATGTCCGAGGGGTTGCAGGCGTTCTTCCGTTCCTATGGCGCACTCGTCATCACCGCGTCCCTATCGGCGATGGTCGCTGCCGCGCTGCCAGGTCTGGTCGCACTCCTGATTCCCACGGTGGCCGGGGTGGGCGTCGGCTACCGGCAGGCCAAAGCGGGTATCGCGCTGCGCGCGTCGGGCATAGCGCGCTTCGCCGGTAGTGGACCGGTCGGCATCGTCCGCTCGGGCTCGTTGATCGCCCTCCGGCCCAGCGCCATGCGTGTCGCGCGGCCCGCCAGGACCGATGCTGGAGGCTCCCGCCTGGCCGCTTAGAGCCAGCCGTCTACGGCAAGGCGGTCGGATCGTTCACGTTGGTCAACGCGCGCTGCTCGGGCATCACGACGCGTTGGGTGTCAACGGCATCCACGAGCGCGCGCATGCTGCGCTCACCCGTGGCCACCAGCTGCTCGGCCCGTGCGGCAAGGTCGGTGCGGTACACGCCTGCCAGGTAGTGGTCACGTCCATCCCAGGGCAATACCACGTCCGCGCCAAGGCGCACCGACGGCCCGACGAGCTCCTCGATCAGATCCGCGGTCAGGTAAGGCATGTCGACCGCAGACACGAACGCCCGCTCCATTCCCGCGTCCGCAGCGGCTCGCAACCCCCTGGCCGTGGCCAGCAGGGGACCGACGCCTCGGACATCGTCTCGGAGCACCTCCGCGTGCAGCGACGGCAGGGGCTGACCCGGCGCCGCCACCACGAAGACGGGCGAGCAACGCGTGACCAGCGTGGCCACCACCTGCTCGACGAAGGTATGCCCAGAGAATTCCAGGGTTGCCTTGTCGCGGCCCATTCGCCGCGACGCTCCACCCGCCAGCACTATCGCTGCCAACGGAGCGGAGGAGGTCACATCCGGTACTGCGCTATTCGACGTTCCAAGTGTCCTTGCCACGAAGCAAGGATTGCAGAGCGGCGGTGTCGTGGGGCTTGGAATCCATCGCAGAGGCGATCTGATTGCGTGCCATCTCGTCGTACGTCGGCCGACTCACCTGACGGAAGATGCCCATGACGGTGTGCTCGAGGTTCTGCTCCGACAGCCGCGACAGGGCGAACGCGTACGCGGGGTCGTCGATCTGGGCATTGTGCACGACGATCTCGTCGACCGACACGTCGGCGGACTTGGCGACCTCCAGGCCGTATCCCGACTTCACCACGCAGTACTCACCGTCGGCGCCGAAGGTGATGGGCTGCCCGTGCGAGACGTTGATCAGTCGCTCCTCGGAGCCCTCCTTGCGGAGCGCATCGAATGAGCCGTCGTTGAAGATCGGGCAGTCCTGCATGATCTCTACGAGCGCGGCGCCGCGGTGCGAAGCGGCCGCGCGAAGCACCTCGGTCAGACCCTTCTTGTCCGAGTCCAGTGCCCGACCGACGAAGGACGCCTCGGCGCCCAGCGCGAGCGACACCGGGTTGAACGGGTAGTCCAGCGAGCCCATGGGCGTCGACTTGGTGACCTTGCCTACCTCGGAGGTCGGCGAGTACTGGCCCTTCGTCAGACCGTAGATGCGGTTGTTGAACAGCAGGATCGTGATGTTCACGTTCCGGCGCAACGCGTGGATCAGGTGGTTGCCACCGATGGACAGCGCGTCGCCGTCACCGGTCACGACCCATACCGACAGGTCGTCGCGGGCCAGAGCCAGGCCGGTGGCGAAGGTCGGGGCGCGCCCGTGGATGGAGTGCAGGCCGTACGTCTCGAGGTAGTACGGGAACCGGCTGGAGCAGCCGATGCCGCTGACGAACACCATGTTCTCGCGCTTGAGGCCGAGTTCCGGCAGGAAGCTGCGGATGGTGTTCAGGATGACGTAGTCACCGCATCCGGGGCACCAGCGCACCTCCTGGTCGCTGGCGAATTCCTTGGACTTCTGCGGCTGGTCGGTCGTCGGCACGCCGCTGATCTTCGTGAGCCCAAGGCCGGTACCGATCAGGTCAGTCATGCGTCCGCTCCTACGGCCGTTTCGACGGTGGCAGCTGCCAGCCGTGCGAACTTGGCCTTGTCGCTTTCCTTTTCGCGCAGCGTTCCGTCGAGGGCCGAGTCGATGATGCCCTCCACCTCCTCGGCGAGGAACGCCATGCCTTCCACCTTCGTGACCGACTGGACGTCGACCAGGAACTTACCCCGCAGCAGCAGGGCGAGCTGGCCCAGGTTCATCTCGGGCAGAACCACGTTCGAGTAACCGCGCAGAACCTCTTCGAGGTTGCCCGGCAGCGGGTTGAGGTAACGCAGCTGCGCGTGGGCGACCTCGATGCCATTGCGCCGCGCCCGCCTGCAGGCTTCGCCGATGGGTCCGTAGGAACTGCCCCACCCCAGGATCAGCAACTCCGCGTCGCCGGTCGGATCGTCGACGACGACATCGGGCACGTCGATGCCGTCGATCTTGGCCTGTCGTAGGCGCACCATCAGATCGTGGTTCTTCGGCTCGTAGGAAATATTGCCCGAGCCGTTGGCCGACTCGAGTCCGCCGATGCGGTGCTCGAGGCCGGGCGTTCCCGGGACCGCGAACTGGCGCGCGAGCGTCTCGGGATCCCTGGCGTAGGGCTGGAAGGGCTCGCCGGACTTGGCGAAGGTGTGGGCGATCGGCGCGAACGTGGTGACATCCGGGATGCGCCACGGCTCGGAGCCGTTCGCAATGGCGCCGTCCGACAGCAGGATGACAGGGGTCCGGTACGTCAGTGCGATCCGCACGGCCTCGACCGCGATCTCGAAGCAGTCCGATGGTGACTGCGGAGCCAGGACCGCGACCGGCGATTCGCCGTTGCGGCCGTACAGCGCCTGCAGCAGGTCGGCCTGCTCAGTCTTCGTCGGCAGCCCGGTCGAGGGCCCTCCGCGCTGCACGTCGACCACGAGCAAAGGGAGTTCGGCCATCACGCCGAGGCCGATGGCCTCCGCCTTGAGCGCCACCCCGGGACCGGAGGTGCTGGTCACGCCGAGCGCACCGCCGTAGGACGCGCCGAGGGCGGCGCCGATGCCGGCGATCTCGTCCTCCGCCTGGAAGGTCAGGACGTTGAAGTTCTTGTGCTTGGACAGCTCGTGCAGGATGTCCGACGCCGGCGTGATCGGGTAGCTGCCGAGCATTACCCGGGTGTTGGCCAACTGGCCTGCCACGACGATGCCGTAGGCCAGCGCGGTGTTGCCGGACACCTGGCGGTATTCGCCCGACTTCAACTGGGCCGGTGACACCTCGTACGTGGTGCCGAACGCCTCAGTCGTCTCCCCGTAGTTCCAGCCGGCGCGCAGCGCCAGGACGTTCGCTTCGGCGATCTCGGGCTTGCTGGCGAACTTCTCGCGAATGAACGTCTCGCTGTGTTCGAGTTCGCGGCTGTACATCCAGGACAGTAAGCCGAGCGCGAACATGTTCTTCGCGCGAGAGCCGTCCTTCTTCGAGGCGCCGATCTCTTCGACGGCACCGAGTGTCAGTGACGTCATCGCGACTGCCTGCACGACGTAATCGGACAGCTCGTCGGTCTCCAGCGGGTTGGCCTCGTATCCGACCTTTGCCAGATTGCGCTTCGTGAACTCGTCGGAGTTGGCGATGATCAGTCCACCGCGCGGCAGGTCGCCCACGTTGGCCTTCAGCGCGGCGGGATTCATCGCGACGAGGACGTCCGGGCGGTCTCCCGCGGTCAGGATGTCGAAGTCGGCGATCTGGATCTGGAACGAAGACACACCGGGCAACGTGCCCTGTGGTGCGCGGATCTCGGCGGGATAATTCGGTTGCGTCGCAAGATCGTTGCCGAACAGGGCGGCCTCGGTGGTGAAGCGGTCGCCCGTGAGCTGCATGCCGTCGCCGGAGTCACCCGCGAAACGGATGACGACCTTCTCGAGCTTCTGCGGGGTGGAATTCGTCCCGGCTTCGCCGCCGTTGACGCTGCCGTTCAAGCTCACGACCCCTGCCTTTCACGCTTTGCGAGATGTCGTCTAATCCGTGTCGCAGTGAAGGTCGCTGTCGCGACCGCGCCGCCGGGCTGACGTTCACCCAATTTTTGTCTGTCACTAGCAGTACCGATTATTGCACTTCTCTTAGGCTGACCTGTACCGGACAAGAGCGTGTCTCGCAAGCCGAGCACCTGGAACGCGCAGTTCACTAGCGTGAAGCCGCGCATCCCGCGACGCCAATGTGGCTTTCGTCACTTTTGGGGCGTCGCATTCCTAAGAAAAATGCTACCCGTTAGTAGCCGAAGGGCTAGCGCGTCCCGGGTCAAACTTGACATGTGTCGATTCCGAACGCTTCGACCTGCGCCTACACGCGGTCGGGTGACTCCACCTTGAGGCGCTTCTGCAGTTCCCGCGCGACGAGTTCACTCGCCCGTTCAGCCGCGAGCACCGGGCCTGCGCCCGCGGCGCGGATGGCGACGTAGCAGGACGTGAACATGTCGCCTGCGCCCGTGGCCTGCACACCCGTGACCCGCCAGGCTGCGGGGACCCGAACGACGCTTCCGTCGGTGTAGATGTCGCAGCCCTCCGACCCTAGAGTCACCAGGATCTCCGGCACACCGAGCCGTTCGGCGGTGGCGGCATCGAACTCCCCGTCCGCGACGATGACTGCTTCGTCCTCCGCCAGCTTGAGGACGCTGATGTCGCGCAGCAGGCTGTGCGGATAGTTCCGGTCCACGGCGAGCGGACCCAGCTGGTCCACCCTGACGAGGCCCTGGCCGTCATAGGCGACCCGATGTCCGCGGGCCGCGAGCAGCGCCAGCGTGCTGTCGGGGAAGTCCGCCCGCAACAGCGGCGCGAGGTGCACCCAGGTGGTGCGCGGGTCGGCGGCTTCGATCTCGACGTTGCCCCAGATGGGACCGAGCGCCGCGACGGACATCGCGCGGTGATCGACGTCGACGTAGTCCAGTCGGAACGACGCCGTCCGGTCGGAGTCGATGATGCGGACCAGCGACCCGAAGCGGTCGAGCACCGCGGCGAACAACTGGTGATCCTGCGGTGCGCCCATCGCCACGATCTCGCCGGACCCACCCGCGTACTCCAGCGCCACGCCTGCGAACGAGGCACAGCCGCCCGGGCTGGAGGGCGCACCGTCGATGATGTCGATGGCCAGGTTGCCCAGGACGGTCACACCGTTGATGAGTGGCCGCACCGATCGAGTCTCCTGATCTCTGTCGGCGCGCAGGAGTCGCCGTGAGGCGAAATGGTATCTGGGATCACTGAGATTCGACGACATGACGTCAGCTGGGCAGGTTGTACGGCGTGATCACCTGGATCGGCGCCGGCCGCGCAGGCTCCGCCGGCAGCGCCCCGTGGTGCTGCAGGATGAGCCGCATCGCGAGCCGCGCGTCGGCGCGCAAGTCGTTGTGCAGGACGACGGAGATCCTCCCGTCGCGCAGCAGCCTGCGGTTGTCGGCGTCGAGGTCGTGGGCGATGAAAACCCTGCAGACGCGTCCCAATCGCTCGAACGCGGCGACCGTAGCGGTGTTGCCGCCGCCAGGCGAGTACACCGCCTCGATGCCCGGATACCGTCTCAGCGCGTCGAGCACCAGGCGCTCGTTGGTCTCGTCGATGCCGTCGCTGTCGCTGACCTCGACGAGGTCGCGTCCCGAACCACGCAGGGCCGACCGGAACCCGATCTCGCGTTCTCCTTCGCCACGAAAGACCGTGCGGCTCAGCGTGATCAGTACTCCCGACGACGTTTCGCCCAGCCACTGATCCATCAGGTAGGCCGCCGTCACGCCGGCGCCGTGGTTGTCGATGCCGACGTACGCGTTCCGAGAACTGGTCGGCACGTCGGTCGTGTAGGTGACCACGGGAACGCCTGCGCCGACGAGGCGATCGACGGCCTCGACCACCTCGGGCGCATCCTGCGCCTTGAGGACGACGCCGTGGCTGCCGCGGATCCGGGACAACGCATCGACCATCTGGGCCGGCGAACCCGACTCCCACAGGTGGAAGCGGGCCCGCAGCATCGCGGGCGCGAAGACGGGAAGCTCGGCCTCGACTGCGGCGCGGAAGGCGTCGGAGAACCGTTGCGGCGTCTGCATCACCACGTCGATGAGGAAGCGGCGGCCGTTGAGGCGCAGCTGGGCGCGCTGTTTGTCGAGGTCGGCAATGGCCTGCGCGACCTCAGCACGGGTGTTCTCCCGGACGCCGGGACGATCGTTGAGGACCCGATCGACGGTCGCCTCGCTCAGCCCAGATTGCTGGGCGATCTCCCGCACCTTGTACCGGTGTGGCACTTCGGCCTCCCCTCTGCGGCACCCCACCCCCGCGAGCAGACGCAAATGTGCCGCGACACTCCGTCATACGGACACATTT
>NZ_JAVROT010000473.1:0-5186 GCF_032162605.1 Mycobacterium sp.
TCTCGCTGTTGTTCTTCGTCGGCGCGAGCTCGATGATGGTCGCGACGCGCAGCATGCTGGCGTGGTCGCTCGACGGGTTGGCCCCGAAGTGGTTCTCGGCGGTCTCGGCCAAGTTCCACACCCCGACCTGGGCTCTGGCGCTGTCGGCGGCGATCGCCTCCGTCTGGGTGTGCCTGTACGCATTCACCAGTTCGGTCCTGGTGCTCGGTGGCTTTCTTGGCCAGTGCATCCCGTTCATGGGCGTCTGTCTGTCCGCGATCATCTTCCCGTTCCGGCGCAAGCGCGACTTCGAGTCCTCGCCGATCGCCTATCGGGTGGGGAAGGTGCCGGTGATCTCGGTGATCGGCGTCGTCGCGCTTACCTGCGTGGTGTTCGTCTTCTACCGGTTGCTGATCGACGCCGCCTACGGGGCGAACAACCACCTCTCCGAGGTGATGACGATCGCCGTCACGGTGTTCGCCCTGACCTGGTACGCGGCGTTCCGGATCTACCGCGCCAGGCAGGGCGCCGACCTCAAGGGCCAGTTCAGCGAGATTCCGGTCGAGTAATGGACGGGACGGACGCCGCGACCCTCTTGCGGGCCG
The DNA here is from genome assembly GCF_032162605.1 of Mycobacterium sp. Lineage (GTDB taxonomy): Bacteria > Actinomycetota > Actinomycetes > Mycobacteriales > Mycobacteriaceae > Mycobacterium. The sequence goes on from NZ_JAVROT010000473.1 coordinate 585, forward strand.
AGCGGATACCCACCGAGGCCACCCGCCTTGTCGGATCCGCCACGGAGCAGTCGCTGCTACTGCGGATCACCGGCTCGGTGGCCGTGCATCTGCACTGCCCTCAGCACAACGTGTTCATGCGTGTGCTTGGTCGACGTCCCTTCTACGACATCGACTTCTGGGGACGCGACCGCGATCATCGACGAATCGATGCGTTCTTCCAGGCGCACGGCTACCTCGCCGACCCGGCGGCGCGCGGCCTGCGGGAGTGGGGGATCAAGCGGCAGATCTTCGCCCACCCCGAGACGGGCATCAAGATCGACGTCTTCATGGACACGCTGGTGATGGCTCATTCGATAAAGTTCGCCGACCGGCTCGAACTGGCCAACCCGTGCATCTCGCTGGCCGACCTGGTGCTGTCGAAGCTGCAGATCCACGAGATGACGGCCAACGACCTGATCGACCTCACGGTGCTGCTCGGTGAGCACCGGATCGGGGCGCAGGCAGCCGGGCAGATCGACCTCAACCGCATCCGCGACGTGCTGTGCGACGACTGGGGTTTCTGGTACTCGGCCGAGCTGAACCTGGCCCTGCTGCACGAGTCGGTGCAGCGACCCGGCCTGGACCCGGAGCTGGCGGCGCGGGTCCGAATGCAGATCGAGACGTTGCGGGCTCACCTCGCCGCGGCGCCCAACTCCCGGCGGTGGAAGATGCGGGCCAAGGTCGGCACCCGCAAGCGGTGGTACGAGCAGGTCGAGGAGGTCAGTTGATGGCGCTGCCGGTACGGAGCTTCGGCGCTACGGGCTGGGAGCTGACGACGGTCGGGCTCGGCACCTGGGCGCTCGGCGGTGGGGACTGGGCCTTCGGCTGGGGTCCGCAGGACGACGCCGAGTCGATCGCCACCATCCACCACGCCGTCGAGGCCGGCATCAACTGGCTCGACACCGCGCCGGAGTATGGCCTCGGCCACTCCGAGGAGATCGTCGGACGGGCCCTGGCGGGGTTTTCGGAGGCGGACCGGCCGCTGGTCTTCACGAAGTGTGCGATGGTGTGGGACCCCGACGACCGCCGGGCCGAGGCGACGGCCGTCGGGGACGCGGCGTCCCTGCGGGCCGAGTGCGAGGCGTCGCTGCGGCGCCTCGGCATGGATCGCATCGACCTGTACCAGGTGCACTGGCCGCCTACCGACGGCACGGCACTCGAGGACTACTGGGCGACGCTCGTCGACCTGCGGACCGCTGGCAAGGTGCGGGCGATCGGTTTGTCCAACCACACCGTCGATCAGCTCACCCGGGCCGAGGCGGTCGGGCACGTCGACTCGCTGCAGCCGCCGTTGTCTGCGATCAACCGGGCCGCCGCGGCGGACGTCATCCCGTGGTGCGAGGCCAACGACACCGGCGTGATCGTCTACAGCCCCATTCACTCGGGCCTGCTGTCGGGCACGTTCGACCCGTCGCGTTTGGCACCGGGTGACTGGCGCCTCGGCGAAGCCGACTTCACCTCCGACCTGCCAGCCAACCTGGGCGTCGCCGCAACCGTCGCGGACGTGGCGGCCACGCGCTCGACGAGCGCGGCGAGCGTCGCGATCGCCTGGACACTGCTCTGGCCGGGCGTCACCGCGGCGATCGTCGGGGCACGGCGCCCGGCGCAGATCGATGATTGGCTCGACGCGGCGGACCTACAGTTGACCGGCGACGATCTCGACACGATCGCCGCCGCGATCGCGCGCAGCGGTTCAGGCAGCGGGCCGTCGCGTCCGGAGGGCAGGAGCGAAGCGACCGGGGAATCTGCACCGGAGGGCAGGAGCGAAGTGACCGGGGAATCTGCACCGGTGACCGCCGGGGTCCCGTGACGGCGAACGCGCTCAGCGCGGCACGTAGCCGACGGCCGGGTCGACGACGTTGTGCAGCGGCTCGTCGCGCAGCCATCGCTCGAGGTTGTCGGTGAAGACGGTCATCATGTCGATCTCGAACCCGACGTAGTCACCGGACATGTGCGGCGACACCAGGACGTTCGGCATGGACCACAGCGGTGAGCCGGCCGGCAGCGGCTCAACCTCGAACACGTCCAGCGCGGCACCTGCGATCGTCCCGGACCCCAGCGCGTCGACGAGATCGGACTCGACCACGGTGGGTCCCCTCCCGACGTTGACGACGAATCCGCGCGGCCCGAGCGCGCCCAGTACCTCGGCCCCTACCAGTGCGGTCGTGAGCGGCGTGAGCGGCACCGCCAGGACGAGGAGGTCGATGCCCGCGACGACAGCGACCAGGTCGTCCGAGCTCCGAATCGTGCCGAATTGCGGGTCGTCGCCGGGAGTGCGACCGACCAGGGTGACGTGGACGTCGAGTCGGGCGAGGCGGTCGGCGATGGCCCGGCCGATGGAGCCCGTACCCACTACCGCGGCCCGGGTTCCGGCCAGCCGCCCGGTGGTGCGGTACCGCCAGGCGCCCTCTCTCTGGAGCGCCCTGGTGTCGCTCAGTCCCTTGACGTGCGCGAGCACCGCGGCGAGCACCCACTCGGCGATCGACGTGTCGAACACGCCGCGCGAGTTGGTGAGCGTGACCGAGCCCAGCTCGGGGCAGATCAGCCGGTTGACCCCGACTGACGCGGCGTGCACCCAGCGCAGCTCCTCGGTTCGGCGCAGCATCGGGGCAAGATCGGCGAAGCGGTGGTCCCAGATGTACAGCACCGACGCCCCGGCCAGTTCCTCGTCGGTGGGGGTCGAGTCGACCGGGACGACCTCGACGTCGCCGGTGATCAGATTCAGCGGCGGGAGCGCCACGTCCGGGTCGGGCTCGGAGAGCACGAGGACGCGGGGAGGTTTCGGCACTGGTGCTCCATTCGATCACATGGCACATGGATTTCTTTTCGATATTGTATCGAAAATGCAAAAAATCGGCACGCGAGAGGAATTTATGGCACTCCCCGTTGAATTAGTCGGTGCGTGGCGCCGTGTCGGCCTCGTTATCGACGGCGTGCGCCGCGTGGACTACTGCGACGTGCTGTGGCTGCAGTCGGCCGACTGGTTCGCCGACATCCGGACCCGCATCCAGCCTGGCGTCGGGCCGTCCGCCGACGACGCGCACGCGCCATTCGCCACCGAGTTCAGTTTCGCCGGGACGACCGAGTTCACCGACCCGATGCTGCATTGGATCCACACCCTCGACTCGCGCGGCGAGGCCCCACCCGACGAGAACCCCGTCGTATGGCAGGACGAACTGCTCGTCGAGAGCGGGTCGTTCGAGTGGCAGGGGCGCCTGGTCCCGTTCGTCGAGGAGTGGGGACAGCTTGGCAACGACGGCGTCTCTGGGGTTGGCCGTGACGGCTACGTCCGGGTCGAGGCGGCCGGCTTTGCGATTGAGGTCAGCGCCGCCTCGGGGGGCTTCAGCGCGGTGAAGTACCGCGAGCGGGCCGGCCGCTGGATCGAGGCGGGGCGCGTTGACACCGATGGCTGACCCAGATCGTCGCTTCCTCGACCCGGCGGCTTACGAGCCGGACATCGCCGATCCCGTCGAGCTGCGGGCACACCGCAAGCGCCGGCTCGCCCTGGCGTACCGGGTGTTCGGCGCCATGGGCTGGGGCTCGCTCGGAGACGGGCACATCTCAGCTCGCGACCCCGAACGACTGGACTGCTTCTGGCTCGGGCGGTACGGCGTGCCGTTCCGATACATGACCACCGACGACCTCGTGCTGGTCCGCCCGGACGGCACCATCGAGGGCGACGGCCACATCAACATGGCGGCCTACTACATCCACGCCCCGGTGCACGAGGCCCGCCCCGAACTCGTCTCCGCGGCCCATTGCCATACGCCGCACGGGACACCGTTCTCGGCGAGTGTCACCAAACTCGAGCCGATCTCGCAGGAGTCGTGCGTGTTCTTCGGCGACCACGAAATCTTCGACGACGAGGAGGTCAACATCGGCTCCACCGACGGCGGCAAACGCATCGCGGCGGCGATCGGGGGCGCCCGCGCGGTGATCCTGCGCAACCACGGGTTGCTCACGGTCGGCGCCACCGTCGACGCGGCGGTCGGCTACTTCCTATTAATGGAACGCTGCGCCGAGGTGCAGGTGAAGGCCCGTGACGCCCGCCCGATCGGGGCCGAGTCTGCCCGACGCGTCCACGACGACTTCGACGAGGCCGCCGCGTGGCAGGTGTTCCACTGGGCGCAGCGAAGCTACGTGCCCGACGTCAGCGTGGCGGGGCAGTAGGCGGTCGGTTGTTCGCGACGATCAGGCTCAACAGGTCGAAAACCACGGTTGCGGCTGCCACGCAGGTGATTTCGGCGTGATCGTATGCCGGTGCGACCTCGACGACGTCAGCGCCGACGATGTTGATGCCGGTGAGTTGCCGAAGCATGCGCAGCAGCTCCCGTGAGGTCAGCCCGCCCGCCTCGGGTGTGCCGGTGCCCGGCGCGAAGGCAGGGTCGAGGACGTCGATGTCGACCGATAGGTACACGGGGAGATCTTCGACTCGACGCCGCACGATGTCTACTGCGGCGTCGATTCCCATCACGTCGAGGTCGCCTGCCCGGATGATCCGGAAGCCCATCCCGGCATCGTCGGAGAGGTCCATCCGGTCATAGATCGGGCCGCGGATGCCGATGTGGATCGAGTGGTCTT
>NZ_JAVROT010000474.1:0-9809 GCF_032162605.1 Mycobacterium sp.
CGCGGCGCTACACCGCATCGCCTTGACTCAGGCCCGGTGTTGCCCAGCACGTGAACTGCTCGAGCAGCGCAAGAACAGTGGCGACGGCGCGAGCATCGACACGGAGACCTCCCCGGTCATGCCTTGAGACTCACCGCGACGAGCATGTGCGACGTCATCGGCTGTCACGTCGGTGACGGCGTCTCCGCGCCAGAGCGATCAGCCCGACCACCACGGCAGATCCCGCCAGCCCCGCCGACGTACCCGAAGGCAGCGCCGGCCCAACGACGCGTGGCAGATCCGCGATCGGCACGTGCACGCTGGTAGGCCACGTGCCCATTGCGCCCTCGACGCGCACTTGACCGCGTTGGATCCGAATGCTGGTGACCTCGAACGGAAATCGCCCGATCGGGGAGTCGATGATCATGAAGATGCTTCCTCCATCCTATGCGCGGCGACGGCCTCGTGGGCGTGGTCGACCACGTCTTGCGCGGTGAGTACCGAAGCGGTGGGCTGGATATAGGTCACGTGGGGCGCATCGACAATTGCGCCGTCCACGTTCCGCAGCGGCCGGAGATCTCCTGCAAGGACCACTGCGTCGCACGACAGCGTGGTGCGATCGGGGTGCGCACACCCGACGGCCTCGGTCACCAGTCCCTCGACGCGGTCATGGCCGAGAACCTCCACAGGTCGATTCCGGGACAGGATGGCGACGGACACACCCGCTGGCGGGCACGGGGCGGGCCCGTCGGAGATGAGCGTCACATGCGTCCCCCACGGGAGATCTTTGAGCACCAGGTCGGCCCAATAGCCACTGCCGCACATCGCAATTCGCCGACCCAAGTTCACTCGACCTTCGAGCAGGTGATGTGCGACGGTGGCCACGAACAAACCAGCTGGCCGGCTGCCGAGCACTGGAAGCTCCGCAGGCGTGGCTGGCCGGGTGCCACCAGCGAACACGAGATGATCAGCCTCGATCCAGGCGCGGCGTCCGGGGCCGATGACCAGCAGCCGACGGTTCTTCCAGCGCAGTGCGGTGTAGCCGCACTCGAGTGCGACTCCGCGCCGAACGCATTCGCCCACCAACCGTTTCACCATCGGATGATCGAACTCCCAGGTGCCGCCAGCTGCCGGAAGTCGTTCAATGACACGGACGTCGGCTCTCTCGGCGAGCGCCGCCGCAGCCGCGAGCCCGGCGATACCGCCTCCCACGACGACGATGCGTTCGGTCATGGGGCCACGGTCCCGTTGCCGGGCCCCATGCCCACGTCACCGGGAGCAACGCCATGGGCGTTGGCGGTCAAGAAGATCACACCTGCGAGGCAGACCGAGCCTTGGCAGCGACCGCCGGTGGCCCGGCAGCGCTTTCGCACACCCTCGATCGACCGTGCGGGCACCGCGCTGGTGACGGCCCTCGTGATCTCAGCGGCTGTCACCTGCTCGCAGACGCACACGATCATGTCGTCACCTGCGCTGCGCCGCGTCTCTGCCACTGGGTCGTCACTCAGCAATACGCGCGGGACCGCGGGCAGGTGGGCGATGCGGTCGCAGCGCGGGTCGGTGCGCTCGCCACGTTCGTCAAGAAGGGCGAGCACACGCGGCCCGAATGCTGGTGAGGTCGACACGCCCGTGGATCGGTTGCGGGCGTGCAGCAGGTTCGGCACGATGTCGTCGAACCCGAGCCGTACGGACTCTTTGGCCGCGGGACGATTTCCCGCATAGGTCTTGATGGCGCGATCCAGCGAGATCGACGGAATGAGTCGCCGAGTCTGCGCGAAGATCCGCGTCAGGTTCTCGGCCGCAGTGGAGCGGTCGTCGGGCTCGCCACCCTCCTCTGCGTCGGGACCAAGCAGCAGCGATCCGTTCGTCGTCGGGGCGACCTCGACCCCACGACTCGACGGCGTCGGAATCGGCAGGACGATTTTGCTCATGTGTTGGCCGAAGTCACGGTCGAGGATCCAGTACTGCCCCTTGCGAGGCCACATCCTGATCTCCTCACCGCCGGCTAGTTCGCTGACCGCACCCGAGCCGATGCCCGCGGCGTTGACGAAATACCGACCGCTCACCGCGCCGCGCCCCGTCAAGACGGCACTGAGCATTCCGTTGCGTTTCGCGAACCCCGTCACTGGGGTCGAGAAGTGAAACTGCGCTCCGTTGAGCGCGGCCAGCTCGGCGTACGCCCAGTTCAATCGCATGGGGTCGACGATGCCTTCATCCGGATAGTGCAGAGCGGCAGTGCAATTCTCCGATAACATCGGCTCGAGCCGCCGGGCTTGGTCTCCGTCTAAGCGTTCAACCTTTGCCCCCGCGGCCCGCACGTCGCGCTCGAGGTCGTCAAGTCCGCGAATGCCTTCGGCGTCGAACGCAACGGTCAGGGCGCCAATCCTGCGGTAGGGGACGTCGAGGCGTGCACACAACTCCTCCCATCCGTCATTCGACTCGGCGAGCAGTTCGCAATCCAGGCTCGGCGGTGGCCCGTAGTACGAGCTGGTGATGCCGGCGTTCGCCTTGCTGGCGCCCTCGGCGACATCGGAAGCCGCTTCGAGCACGCACACCGTCAAGTCGGTCTGCGCCAATTCCGCGGCGATGGCGCAGCCGATTACCCCGGCACCGATGACCACCACGTCGAAGGCATTCGGGATACTCACGCTCATGACCGACGCGATTCGTAGATCGGGCGTAGCGCCTCGAAGGTATGCCGGTAGGTCTGCCATTGGTCCCGGTATTGTGCGTGCGCAACCGGATTGGGTTCGCGCGCAGGTGTCCACCGGACCATCGCCGCGGCAGCCGTAGGAACGTCGTCGTGCAGCCCAGCTGCGACCGACGCGAGGGCGGCGGCGCCCATCGCAGCGGCGTGGGGCACCTCCGGTGTACGTACCGCGCAGCCGGTGACGTCGGCTTTGACCTGGTTCCAGAATGGGCTGGCGGCCTCGCCGTCGACGATGGTCAACGGCGTGTCCCCAGCGTCACCCATCAGGGCTAGCGTCGGTATGTACAGCAGCGCAATCGATTCGATCATGGCTCGCGCCAGATGTGCCCGCGTGTGCTTGCCAGTGATGCCGATGAACGTCGCGGTCGCCCCTTGCTGGTAGAAGGGGGCGCGCTGGGCGCCGTCGACGAACGGGAAGAACTGGACGCCCTCGGCGCCGCGCGGGACGGACGCGGCCATCTCGAGGATGTCGCCGTAGGCGGTCTGGGCGGGAAGCTCGGGACAGATGACGTCGCGAAACCAGCGCAAGCTCGACCCGACGCTGTCGATGGTGGCCTCCCGCATGAAGAGTTCTGGAATCACGTAGGGAGAGCAGTCCGTCCGCCCGTCAGGGTCGGGCCGGTAGGCGTCGGTGACAGTCCGCCAGGAGCTGCACGTGCCGGTCCCCAGGGAACGCTGCCCCGGCTGGACGGCACCCGAGCCCAGTGCCGCCGCATGGTCATCGGCGCTGCCCGCGGCCAGAACCACGTCGGCGGACAGGCCGAGCCGATTCGCCCAAGACGTGTCGAGGGTGCCGGTCGCGTCCCACGGCTCATACACGGGACGGTCGAACAGGCCGGCATCGATATCGACTGCGTCGAGAATTTCACTACTCCAACACCTTTGATCGACGTCGAACGCGATGCTCCTCGTCGGCGTCGTCGGCTCGGTACCAGTAGCCCCAGTCCCCAGCAGGCTGAGTGCGTAGTCCTTCGGTGATGCCACGCGCACGGTGTCCCGCCACGCGTCCGCGGCATGCTCGCGTGCCCACATCAGATTGAGAAGCCCGCCACCCACGACGGGGCGACCACCGGTGATCTCGATCAGTCTGCGATACCCGACGAGATCGGTGAGCCGGCTCAGCTCCGGCTCCGTGCGGCGATCGGTCCAGCTGATGACGGGTGCCGTCGGATGACCCGCACTGTCGAGCATGACCAGCGGATCGCGTTGCGCCACTATCCCCAACGCGTGGACCCGACGGCCGGAAGCGGCCGTGGCGAGCTGGTGCACGACCGTCTCCAGCGCCGACATCCAATCGCTGGCGTCGTTTTCATTCCAGCCGGACCGGGGATGGTGCATGGGGTACTCCGCGCGAGCTTCGGCGACGAGCTCGCCGGTGGCGCTGACGGCAACCCCCTTCATCGAGCCAGTGCCCAGGTCCACTCCGAGGACGACGTCGCCACGCAGCAGGTTCACTGTGTGCGGCGCCTCTCCACACTCGCCACGCCGCTGACTGCTTGGGCTGCAGCCGAATTGGCACTATAGAGATCGACACCCGCGTTGCCGGCGGCGATCCGGCGGCGCAGCACCAAGAAGTACCAGAGCGCGGCCAGTACCGCGCCCCCGGCGACCACCTTGACCGCGCCGTGGAACGGTGCGGGAAGTGAGAGCGTGAGAACCGCGCAGACGATCCACACGAGGCCGAAGCACATCAGCGGCACACCGAAGCGTCCGAGGTTGAATCCGCCCTCGACCTGTGCCAGTGTCCGGCGACGGATGATGTAGGCCACGACGATGAGCAAGTACACCAAATACGGCGCCAGCGACGTCGCACCGATGAGGGTGGCGAACGCATCGGTCTGGAAGTAGCCCCAGAACATCATCGCCATCATGATGGCCCCACAGGTGAGGAGCGCCTTGATCGGTGTCTTCGTCTTCGGGGAGACGTCCGCAAGATGGCGTGACGCCGGGAGCATGTTGTCGCGCCCCAGGGAGAACACCAGGCGCCCGGCGCCGGCGATCGTGACGACGACCAGGGCGTACATCGAGAACGCCACGAGGAACACCAGCAGACGCACCAGTGCGGTCGGCAGCCAATGTTCGGCGATGGTCACCAGCGGCTGGGACGACTCCTGCACGGCGCTGAGGTTGGGGATGGCCAGCGTAAAGCTCACCAGGGCAATCATGCCGAGCACCGCGGACACGGCCACCCCGGCGATGACACCGCGCGGGACCGCTTTCTGCGAGTCGATCGCCTCTTCACTGAGATCGGCGGACAGCTCGAATCCGACCAGTGTGTAGATCCCGATGAGTCCGGCCAGGGCGAAGCAGTAGAAGGCGGAGCCGCCTTGGGTGCGCGTCGTGTCGGTGAGGATGCCGGCCGGCGAGCGCTGCGGGTCGTCGGTGTGGATCGCCCACATGATGAGCAGCAGGACGGCGAGGAACATGGTCCCGGCGATCTCGGCGAATACCGCGAGGTTATTCACCCGCGACGCCAGTTTGACGCTGATGACGTTGATCGCGATGGCGGAGACCATGAGGAAGGCCGCGACGACGAGCACCAGGCGCTGGTCCGGGTCACTGATGCCGAGTGACGTGAGCAGCAGTGGCCCGATGCCGAGCAGGCTGATCGCGCCGACGGTGACGAGCATGTAGATCAGCGCGAACGCTGCTACGAACCACCCGTAGGCCGAGCTGACCAGCCGCGCACCCCACTGATACGCGTATCCGGCCAGCGGAATCTTGGTGGCCAGCTCGGCCATGATGAGTGCCATCACGATCTGGCCGACCGCCGCAATCGGCCAGGTCCAGATGGCCGCGGGCCCAAAGCTATTGATTGCGAAGCCGTAGTTGAGGAAGACACCGGTGGAGATCGAGACGACCGAGAACGCCACTGCGAAAAGGGAGAAGAACTTCAGTGCGCGATTTAGTTCCTGCGTGTAGCCGAATGCGCTAACCACCGAATCGTTGTCGACGACCGGCCCTGACGCCTCCTCCGCGGGGCGACGGTTGATGTCTGTCATGGGTGGCTTCTCTCTTCGGTCGATGTGCGGGTGGGCGATCGGTCGAGCAGGGGATCTATTTCCGAGAACGCCACTGCCGTCGCGGTCAGCGCGCGGTCGATTACGTCGTCGTCATGCGCGGCCGATAGGAACCAGTTGTGGCGGGGGTGCAGGAAGAGACCTTCACGCAGGCACACGCGAGAGAAGGCCGAGGCGATGTAGTGGTCCACGTCGCCGCCGAAGGTGACGTAAGGCATGGTCACCGGCCCGCTGTAGGTGGCTGTGCCGTGAGCAAGTTCACCGATCTGCGCGGCGATCCCGACGCGGAGTCGCTCGCCTGCGGCGGTCATGTCGCCGAAGGCGGTGGTGGTGCGCATCGTCGTGATCGTGGCGATCGCCGCGGCCATCGCCACCGCTCCCGTCCAAAAGGATCCGGTGAGGAACACCCGCGAGGCCGCGTCGCGCAACGAGTCGGACCCGACGACGGCGGCAATGGCGTAGCCGTTGCCGATCGCCTTGCTCCAGGCGCTCAAATCGGGTCGCACGTCGATGGGCTCCCAGCTCCCGCCGACGTTCAGCCGCAAGCCACAGCGAACGTCGTCGAGCACGAGTACTGCGCCGGCCTGGTCGCAGACACGACGGAGCTGGCGTGCGAAGTCGGGACGCACGTCCTGGTTGGCCAGGCCCTCGATGTGCTGGAACGGCGTGATGACGATTGCCGCCAGGTCATTGCCTGCCCTGGCGACGGCGGCAGCCAGACTTTCGGAATCGTTGTACTCGAAGTAGTCGATCGCGGCGCGATCGCTCGAGAGGACGCCGGTCGGCTCAGGGGTGCACCACGGCGCAGCGCCGTGGTAGCAACCGCGGGCCAGCAGAACGACGCCGCGGCCGGTCGCGGCCCTGGCGATCGTCACGCAGGCCGTGGTGGCATCCGTGCCGTTCTTCGCCAGGATCGCCCAGTCCGCGTGATCGATGGTGTCGACGAGTAATTCGGCCAGTTCGACCGCGCGAGCAGACGGACCGTTCTGAGTGTCGCCCAGCCGTGCCTGCCGAGCGGCTGCCTCCTCGATCCGGGGGTTTCGATAACCGAGCACCATCGGGCCCCACGAGCACATGAGGTCGATGAATTGCCGACCGTCGACATCAGTGAAGTGGGCGCCAGTGGAGGACTCCACGAACATTGGATGGTCCGACGTGAGGAAACGATTGTGCTGATGACCCCACATTCCGCCGGGGATCACCTGCTCCGCACGGGTCATGAAGGCGCTGGAGACCAGATGACCGCCGAGGGAGGACGCGTTGATGCTCATCGTGGGCCACTCCCTTCACAGGATCGGTGTGAGAACGCTCTCCCCCGCCAGTAGCCCCGTATGCAGCTACGTAACGGTCGGTGCACTAGTCGATCGTGAGCCAGTCTGCGTTCAGTCCCCGCTTTATGTCAACGATCGGTGTGAAAACAACATGTTTCCATGTTGAAGACGAAAGCGCGTTCGACACCAGCGGATGAGTTCGATGACTTGACCGTCAGAGGCTGACGATGGTGACGGTGGCGTTCCCGTCGACATGCTGGAGTTGATCGGCGCTGGCCCGCTCGTCGACGAGGATGTCGTCGAAGTCGTCGATGCCGGCGACCCGGTGCGTGGCGGTGCGTCCCAGCTTGCTGTGGTCAGACAGCAGCACCCGGCGCTCGCAGGCGGCGATCATCGCCCGTTTCACCCCGACCATTTCTTGTTCCTGGTGCAGTATCTCGCCTCGATCGATCGCTGACGGCGACATGAAGAAGACGTCGGCACGAAGGTTGCGGACCATGTCCTCGCAGAGCACGCCGACCACGCAGTCGTGGCGCTCCCGGTATATGCCGCCCAGCGCGATCAGTTCGATGTTGTCGATGTCCTTGAGTCCGTCCAGCACCGGCCTGAACCCGGAGATGACCGTCAACGGTGCACGATGGCGCAGCTCGGGCAGCATCGGTGCGATGGTCGTCCCATCGTCGAGCATGATGGACATGCCCGGCTCTACCAGCTTCACCGCCGCGCGAGCGATGGCCCGCTTCTCTTCGACCTGAATCGTCTGGCGGTACTGAAGGTTGCTTTCGAAGACCGTGGACGGCTGGCTCGTCACACCACCGGGCACTCGCCGGACCGCCGCCATCCGCTCCAGGTGCTCGACATCGCGGTAGACGGTCATCTGACTCACACCGAAGTGGGTCGCCAACTCAGTGAGCGTCGCCTCCTTACGGTCGGAGACATACCGCAGGATCAGCGCTTGCCGCTGCGCGCGTGCGCCACCTTGCACGGGTGATTCCACTCGACCCCCTGTTTTCTCTGAGCTCTAGGCCGCCGGGTCACCTTAACTGTCCACCACGCGTTTCAGGATCGACCATGCGAGCGTCTCGGCAGACTGAGCGGAGCGCGCAAACCAGGCTGTCGGCGATGGCCTTCTTTGGCAACAGCGCCGCGCCAGGCCCACTCTCGAGTGGGCCTGACTCGGGGTGTGGCAGGTACAGGATTCGAGTGTGCGCTGTGACACCTCGTGACAAGCTTGATTTGCGGCGCGGACCGCTTCATTTCCTACGAGTCGCGACGCACTACGGGATGATCGCTAGCAGCAGGCGCACGAGTTCGGCTTGCCGGTGTGTGTCGGTTTTGTCGAAGATGTGGTGCAAGTGAGTCTTGACGGTGGCCATCGACAACGCCAGATCCGCCGAGATCGGTTTCAGGCCGTCACCGCGCAGCACGCGCAGCGCCACATCGGCTTCGGCGTTGGTCAAGCCGAAGAGCCGTCTTATCAACACCTTTGGCGGATCGGCATCCTGCTCTGGGTCGACGATCATCACTAGAACTCTCGCCGCTGAGGGGTCTTCTCCTGCTGTGAGCGGCAGCACGTGAACGACGTAAGCACGTTTCCCCGATGGGCGGCTGCAGGCGAACGAAGCGCCGCGGCGAGAATCGCTGCGCGGCTCGGCGCACGCACCCGCGATGCTGCCCTGAAGTTCCGTGTTGGTCGACGCGCGGGTCGCCTCCATGCTGCCGGAGCGGATGCATAAACCGTCCGCGGACGTCAGGATTCGCTGGGCTGGGGAGTTGAGGTGCAGGACAGCGTGTTTCGTCCCGACGATGACGATGCCGTGTCGAATGATGTCGATCACCCCGGTGATGTCATCCGCCCTGCTGCGGCCCAACTCAAGGAGATGATCTTGAATGCGAAGCGCTTGTTGCAAGTGGGGAATCAGCGCACTCATGAACTTCACGCACTCAGCGGTATCGAATGGATCTGTCCGTTTCGGCGCCGCGACAAGAACGCATGCGGGCGTTGTGCCGACGGTCAGTCGCATGAACAAACCGTCGTCCATGTCGAACGGGCACATAAAGTCGGCCAGTAATGGGAATTGGAATGAGTTCCGCTTCGATCCAAGGGCGTTGTCTCACGCGCCCGATCGCTTTCACTACGTTCTGTTCCCAATGCGTTCCCAAGTCGGCGATGGCAGTCGGGCGCGACGGCGTCCTGCGATACATCCCACAGGTTCAGTCTTCGCCACTGGTCATGACGTTGCTCTAAAGCAAACCCAGCAGCCCCAAATTGGTGATGTACTTGACGACGATCGGCGCCGAGACATGCGGGATGTCTTTATCAGGGCCGATTTTCGCTTCCTGCACCGCGGAACGGAACCGGTCGGTCGGCGCGATGGTTCCGCGGATCGGCTTTTCGGGGTGCTGGTAGTTCTGCAACAGCGGCAGTAGCGAGGCCTGGCGCTGCTGTTCTGGCAGGGTGCGCAGCGAGGTCTCGAACCGCTGCAACCATGCACCGTAGTCGGCAATGCGATGGATCGAACATCCGGCGTCGATCAGCCAGTCGACGTATTCGTCGAGTCCGATGCCGTCGTCGTAGGGGTTCATCACGTGGTAGGTCTCGAACCCGGCGACGGTCCGTTCACCAAGTGTAGAGATCGCTTCGGCGATGAAATCGACTGGCAGACCGTCGTAGTGCGAGCGTGGCCGATTGCCGTCGGCGTCGAGTTCGTAGAACGAGCCCGGCGCGATGCCGGTGGCGACCAGGCTGAGCATCAACCGGGTGAACATGTCGGGCACGTTGAGCTGGCCCACGTACTTGGTGTCCGCCAGGATCATGTCGCAGCGGAA
>NZ_JAVROT010000475.1:0-10373 GCF_032162605.1 Mycobacterium sp.
CGCGCAACACCGCCATACCGCTGACCGCTGCCGGAATACTCGCCGCTCTGATCGATCGGCCCATCCAGACGGGCACAGGCAAGCCAGGGCCGGACGACACCGCGCTCGAGCTGCCCTCGCGTCTGACGATCGTGCCCAAAGCACTCACCTCCGGAACGGTGGTGTGCCGGCACGCCACGACACCGCGATTCGCCGGCGAGGTCGCGGGTCTGTGGCGCACGCAGTTGATCGCGTCGGACCCGGTTGCGGCTGGGCAAATCGGTCTCCAGGCAGTGGATTTCGATGACACCGATCCTCCGTTTGACATCCCATTGGGCCACGCCGACCGCGGCCGGATCGTCCTCCAGACGGCGTCCGCGCTGGCGCACGCGACCCGACTTGAACTCGGCTCGCTCGGCGGGACACTCGACGCATCGGGCCGCTGGCCCGAAGACAACCCCACCTTCGAGTGGGAACACCATTGCGTGCTGGGTCGTGACATGTTCGTCCGGACTTTGGCGAAGGGCTTCCTCTACCCCTTCGGTCATCGGGCCGAGTTTCTGCGCCTCACCATCCGCATGTTCGATCCGGAATCGGGCGGCGCGGCCACGTTGCGCACCATCGAGGTTCTCACCATCGTCGAGCCAGTGCGCAGCGAGTCATCCGACGACAAGATCCGCCGCGGATTTCCTTTTTCCGGCGTGGAGATCATCCCTCGAACCTTCACAGATCTGAGATCGCCGCCCGACTGGAAGTCTCACCGGTTCGGGACGACCGATGTATCGAACACCTTCTTCTGGGTGGAGACGGCAGCCCAGACCAAGGTCCAATTTCCCATCCGATGCCAGACTACGGACGGAGAAGTTCACGGCACGGTGCCGCTGCTGTTCGTGTCCGACCTGCCTGACCTCAGCTCACGGACCGACCCGGTTCTGACCACCCGATTGTCCCTCGAGTACGGCGAACAGCCGATCCCCGTGCCCGGCACCATGATCGACCTGGTGGGGTCTGCGGGCGGCGGCGAAAGCGGTGACATTCACGAGGTGCACGCCGTGACGATCGGTGGAGTCGCGCTGAGCCCCGACGCCACGGACGGATACCGCGCCGAGGTGAGAGGGCTCTCCATCGCCATGCCTGCGTTGCGGTCGCTACTCGGCAAGGACGATCCCCTGCACGTGACTTTCGCCGATGCCTATCTCGACGACGCGACCGACGTGCTGCTCGACATCAAGAACCAGACTCTGGATCTGAACTTCACAAAACAGGCCGACCGCTCTGGCGCCTTGATCGCTCCGAACTACAGCGCGAACGCCATCTCACGGACGCTGGGGCCGGTCAACACGGCGGCCTTCCCGAACCCAGTCACGGGAGACATCGACCCGACCGCGCTGTTCCACCCGGACGCGAGGATTCTCGGATTCCCGATGCAGGACCTGATCACCGACCTGAAGGATGCGCCGAAGATCACGTGCTCTTTCGCCTCCGGCAGGGGACCCGACATCACCATGCTGTGGCAGGGCATCAAGCTCAAGACGAATGGGGCAGGCTTCGTCGCGGGTCCCGGTGCCAGCCTCGATCTCTCGGTGACCGGCGGTCCGAGTGGGTCGGAGACGAATTGCACTCTTGGGAACTTCGCGTTCGAGTTCCCGCCGAGGAATCCTGTGCTCCGACTGACATTCACCAACGTCGTCTACAACCAGAAGGACGGGCAACCACCAACCATGACGGTGGACCTGCACGCGGCCGAATTCATTGGCGACCTTAGCCTTATCGAGGATTTGAAAGATGTGGTCGATCTCGGGGAGGCCGGCAATCTGATTGACGTCACACCGACAGCGATCGCGTTGCATTACAGCCTGGCACCCAAGCCGGCACCGCTGTCCAACGGCGCTTTCGTGCTGCGGAACATCGCACTGACCGCACGAATGACCGTGCCCTACAACGGCGATCCGGTGACGATCGCCTTGGGATTCTCCAGTCGCGCCAACCCTTTTCAGATGAGTGTGCTGATGTTCGGCGGAACCGGTTACGCCGAGATCGAATTGAACCAGCACGGTCTGCAGAGATTCGACGCCGGCATGGAGTTCGGCGCGCTGATCGTGGTCGACTTCGTGATAGCCCGCGGCGAGGTTCACGTGCTCGGCGGTGTCCGCTTCCAGTTGGAGGCTGATCATTCGGTGACGGTCACCGGCTACCTGCGGATCGGCGGGTCCGTCGAGGTCCTCGGACTGGTGTCGGTGTCGATCGAGCTGATCCTCTCCCTCTCCTACTCTTCGGCGCGCAATGCCCTGGTAGGACGGGCCACCCTCGTCATCGAGGTCGACTTGACGCTGTGGTCCGACACGATGGAACTCGACAGCGGTGAATGGGTTTTGGCGGGCCCAAGCCACCCGAGCCACCACCTGCAACATTTCGCGAACATGCTTCCGGGCGAAACGGCCTTCGACGGCCTCAGTCAGTGGCGCAGATATCGCGCGGCCTTCGACCGCGACACCAACGGGGTCGTCGTCTGATGGCGGAGACGACGCGGCCGATGCTCTTCATCGCGGTGCCCAGTGGACTGGCCGCCGACGACATCACTCAGGCGATTCTGCGTGTTCTGGTGGTGCCCAGGTTCACCGAAGGCAGCATCACCCAGCAGGGCGTGTTCGACTGGCCGTCGATGCTCGACGAACCCGACTTCATACTGATGACCAGGGGCTCCGGAGGGGTCGCATTTGAAGTGCCGGAACCGCTGACGTATGTGCGCACCGCGGATTCATCGATCTGGAACGAATTCTTCGGTGGCACAGGTGGGCTCGTCGAACCCTGGCGCCCCGTCTCGAGACCCAATCCCATTGTCGGTGAGACGTTCTCCCAGGCGGGCAAAGTCGCTGACACCTACCACGCGGTGACGACCGGCCTGGCCCAATCACACGCGGACCCCGACCACACCATTCGCCAGGCACTCGGCCCGTGGGCGTCCGTCCCTGCCGCACAAACCCCCGAACTCTCGGACCTGCCGGAGAGCAGGCCGGTCGACTTTCACCGGTCGGTGTCGATGCTGCGCGAACACCCTTCAGTGCTGACCGCCCTGGGGTTGGTCTTCGAACTACGTGTACCTGTGGAGTCTTTGGATATCGGAGGCCCAGAGGACGCGCACGCCCTTTCGGTGCAATGCCGCAACTCGCCGGTGCTCGAGCAGCTGGTGACATCGCCATGGACCCGATATGAATTCGGACCGCGCATCTTCCGCCCGGCGCCGGGGCCAGGGTCAACCACCGACGTGGCCCACGGTGTGCTCGATCTGTCCAAGGCCGAGAAGATTCAACCTAATGCGCTGGCACAGGGGCGAAAGCGGCCACCCTGGGCGCTGACAAACTTCGATGTCGATGGCGCCCGAACCGCCCTCCAGCAGGCCGCGTCGAAGCTCGACGACCCCGAGACGCCGACATCCCCGACGATGCCGGCGATCAGGTCCATCGGAATTTCGCTGCTGCGTCCCGGCCGTCATGCTGAGCTTGCCGCCCGCGCGCAACTCGGAGCGCAGCGCGCCATGGCGGCATCCATGGTGAACACCGAATTGACCGCCGACGATCTTGTTCTCGGCTATCGCGTCGACATCAGGAAGAGCGACAACAACCAGTGGCGGTCGCTGTGTGAGCGAGACGCGACCTACACGGTGAAGCAGAACCGGACGCCCACCAAGGAGTCCCCGCCCACCGAGGCGCCCCCCCTCACCATCGGCCCTGGCGGATCCGCGCCCCGGGCCGAGGAAGGTCAGGTCAAGCCGTTCACCGCCGTCCGCTCCGGCCGCACCGACCTGTTGACAGACGAGATTGTGCTGCACTGGGGGGGTTGGAGTCTGGTTCTGCCGGTTGTGAAGCTGGCGAATGACCCGTCCACTGTGTCAACGGAGCCGAGTCGCGCTATTCCGTACCAGTTCCGTTGGACGTTCACCCCACGCCCCGGCGCCCTTCCGACGCTGAGATTCGCGCACAGGTACCAGATGCGCGTTCGGATCGCCGATCTCACGGGCGGAGGGTTGACGATGGACGACGTCAGGGATGACGACTCCTTCGCGACTCCTCTGTTCCTCTACAACCGATACGACCCCGTCCCGCCACCGCTACTGCATTCGGACACAGACAAATTCGGGACCGGGGCGGCGATCGATCGGCTGGTGATTCGCAGCGATACCGATCTGACCCCGCAGCAACTCCACGCGATCGATCCCGACTACCCAGTGGTCGAGACCCGGGAACTTCTGCCGCCAACCGGGCCGCTGGCACTAATCGAACAGCATGGAATACTCGATGAGCTCACCGACGAGGCGTCCTGGCTACTGGCGCAGCGCGCCATTGACGCGCATCAGGGCCTGCCCGAACCCACAATGAGCGGCGTACATGCCTACGTCCCCGTAGAACCCGGAGGCGTAGCCACACCCCTCAACGCGCGCAGAGCCTGGTCGCCGGCATGGCCCGATTTCGCCCCGAAGAGCATCCGACTCACTGTGGCCGAGGCCGATTCCTCACAGCCCATCACGATCGCCTGGGCTGACGACATCTTGGCAGTCACACTGAAGCCGGCCGAGATGGCCACCATAGAACTGACATCGACCCTGCGGGACGGTATCCAGGACCATTTCGCGTTCTCGGAATGGCTCGGCAGGTCCGACGTTCCTGGGCAAGAGGCGATGATACCGGTGGACGTGACCATGGACGGACGCAATCCCGCTGTGACACCAGCACGCAAAGTCTTTGCGGTGCATGCAGTCAGGCGCCCGCTGTTGGACCCGGTGTGGAATCTTCCCGCGGCAAAGGTCACCCGGGGAGAACACGAGACGTCCATCCACCTCCACCCCGACTTCACGTCCGCCGGAACGACATTGAATACCGACAGCACCGGCCGACTCGACGTCGCGGCACGGTGGACCGATGTCGATGACAGCGGCCCGACAGCGGCTATGAACACCCAGCTGAAGATAAACGAACACCTCTTCAGCACCACCATTGATCGAGGTGACCCCCCAAACCTGGAGATTCGCCACGAGTTCGGCGATACCCGGTACCGCGTCGCGCACTACACGCTCAACGCAATTACCCGATTCCGTGAGTACTTCAAACCAGACGAACCTGCGGAGAGGTTTCATCGTGCGTTGGATCAGCCGTCAGACGTGCGAGCCCTTTCGTCGGCACGCCCTGCTGCGCTGAAAATCCTAGCTGTCGGCCCCGCATTCGCCTGGCAGCCAACGCAAGTCAGCGGCAACCGGATTGAGCATATTCGGCTGGGACGACGCATCCGGGTGGAGTTGGCCCGGCCGTGGTTCCAGACCGGTGTCGACGAGCGACTCGGCGTCATCGTGGCCCAGCCCGGGTCATCACCGGCGCCCGAAGATCCGGTGACCCAGATGGGGCGCGATCCGCTGTTCGACGCGCCGTCGACTCCACAGTACCCGTCGACTCAATGGTTGCGAACCACCGCCGGTCCCGGAATGGCCTTCCAGCCAACCGGACTCGACTACCACGTCGACGTCGTGCCGTTCGCCGTGTCGCCCGACAACGACCGCTGGTACGCCGACATCGAGCTGGTCTTCCCCGATGCGGCGCCGCCTTACAACCCGTTCGTTCAGCTCGCCCTTGGCCGGTTCCAGCAGCACAGCCTGCCCGGGCTTGCACTCTCGATGGTCATGGTCACCGACAAGGTGCCGGTTCTGCCCGATCGTCGCGTCGTCGTCGAACGCAACGGCAATCAGCTCACCGTCACGGTCGTCGGCGTCGGGCCGAGCAATCCCAATAGGGTCGACGCAACGATCGAACAGCCGACCGGTACGGGAGTTGCGGCCAAGGATATCGAGCTCGTGACGGCGGGGCCGCCAGTCGACGGAGTTCCGGCGTGGCTGCCGGTCGCGGGATCCACTGTGCACGGTGACCTGGGGTCGGCGCTTCCTTCGCTTACATTGCCCCGCACACCGGGGCCACTTCGGTTGCGGCTGGCCGAGAGTGAGAGCTTGGGTGGCACCGCGACCCCCGTGGTTCATCCCGAGCTGAATCGACGCAACGTCTTCATCGACACGATCGACATTCCCGCCGGATGGCACCAGTGAGTGCGGCACCCGGCATCGTCCACAAAGGAGCGCAGCGGTGACGAACTTCGGTGATCTGATCCACAGATTCAGTACCGACCAAGTCGGCCTGAACGCCGCAATGACTTTCGATGCACTGGGTAGGACCGCAATCTTCGCGCGGTTTAAGTTGTTGTCAGCGTGCGAACCGCTGACCGGCAAGGTGCTTTGGCAACTGACCGACGAAGCGGACGGAGCGGTGACCGGTTCGGCATTCAGCCAGGATGGTCAGCTGATGGCCATCACTGTGGCCTCGATCCCTGACTTTCATATCCGGGTCATTGATCTGGGCACGGGCACGGAGCGCTACATCATCCAAGGCCTCACCGCCCACAGTCCAGGGCCGATTTTTCCCAACTCACCAACGTTCAGTCCGGACTGCCAACTGCTGGCCTTCCACTCGGGTGATGGGGACGGGCGGCTGTTCGTCTGTTCGGCCGCGACGGGTGAGCACCTTTGGCAGGCGGCTATGCCGCCCAAGGGTTTCGTGAACAACCTCACCACCGCGCCCGCGATGTGGTTCAGCCCGGACTCGACGCTGTTGGCTTACCCCAACGGATCCGGAATCGTTGTGGTAGACGCCAAGACTGGGGAGGCCCCTCACGGCGGCGAACTCGAGGTGACAGCACCTCTGGGCTCGCTGTGGCGGTTTACCTTGGACAGCAGGCGTATTGCGTGGGCACAGTGGACGACAGGCGCGGCACCGACCGTCACGCTCACCGATATCGACACCCGATTACCGGTGTGCACCTTCAGTCTGCTCACCGGGACGTTGCTGGCAGTACCTGGTGGAGGTGTGTTCAGCCATGACGCGCGGCGAATCGCAGTGGTGGGAAGAAGGTCTATCGGTCCGGGCCCCGCCCCGAACCGAGGCGCGGTCGCCGTTTTCGACCTGGAACTCGGCGACTCGGAGCCAGAACCGCTGCCCACCGAGTTCATCGGGCGCGAGCCGCTGTTTGCGCCAATCGGTGTCGACATCGCCGACTCCACCGCAGTTGCGTTCAGTCCGGGCCACCGTTATCTCCTAGTCGGAACGCCACGCAATGGCGGTACTTATGGGGTCCGAATCACGGATACCGATACAAGTGCGACGGTGTGGCTACGGGAGAACCCGACCGCCTTCCCGTCCTTGTTCAGTCCGGACGGCAAGTATTTCGCCGCGTGGGGAACCGGGGACGGTTACCAGATCTTCGCCGCGGGCGACCCGCCTGATCCGGGCAGCGACCCAGCCTTCCTGAGTAAGTTGCGCTCGAGCACGGTATTTGACCACGCAGTCACCAATATTGGCGTAGTCGGATGCGTGCCGCCGGTCGGTGTCGCCGCCACGTTGGGCGGTGACGACGGGGCTGGTCCAGTCGATGCGAGCGTCACCATTTTCAGGGCCGACCCCGTGCCTTTTCCGCCCGAAGATGACGCGCGCCCCCGCAATGTCCCGATCCGTACCCTCATCGTTGCGCTCGCCTGTGGTGGCGACGATTGGTTCGTTGCGATCGGTGGCGGCAACGGATCGCTTCGTGTGCTCAACTCCACCGCGCCGACCTGGCAGGCACTCCACGACGGGCCGGTAAACGCGGTAGCCATCGCGCCGTCCGGTTCACTGATCGCGACGGGAACGGGCAACCCGGTCACCACGGGCACCGGCGTTCCCGCTCGATCCGTACAGGTTTTCGACCGGACTCTGGCCCCCGGCGAAGGCCTTGACCATCGTCGGCCGCTGTGGAGCTCGGCGCAGCATCCGGAGGGGGTCATTCACGTCGCGATGAGCGCAGACGAGCGCTGGGTTGTGACGGGCTGTAGTGACGGTGGCGTTCGCGTGTTCGAGAACTCCGTCGACGCCGAGCACACGGCACGGCGCACCATCGCGTCGTTCAACCGGGTGCGAAGTATCGGGTTCGGCGGTAGCCAACTCTTCGCCGTTGGCCTGGACCAATCCGCCATCGTCGTCGATGCCACGCTGACCGACGCCACCGCGGGCGGCAGCGACATCGTGTATGCGCATCCGTTTCCACCCATTGGCGTTTGTCTGAACAGCGATACGTCGTTGCTCGCCACCAGAACCGGGCCGGGCGACGCCACGCTCCGCGTCTGGCGCGTTCCGGATGGAACCGAGAACCCGCTATTCGCCCGGGACTACCACGGTGCGATCAACGGAATCGCGTTCAATCCGGTCAGACCCATACTGGCGGTGGCGCTTGCCAAGGGAGGTGTCGCGATTCTGAATACAGACACCGGACACGACCACATCAGGCTGCCGTTCCTAAAAGCCGTGAACAAGGTTCAGTTCAGCACGGACGGAACACTTTTGATCGCCGCCTCAGACGACGTGGTCAATATCTACAGCGCCATCTAGATCCTGCTCCTGCAATTGCCGGGACAGGCGGCGCGTTCGGGACAAAGATCGGCCCTATGGGCTTGAATTCCGCACGATTTTCTGGTGATCCGATTCTCGAGCAGTGCCTGGCCGGTACCCACCGGATGCTGGCACCCGAGACAAACCTCTCGGTCATGCGCGTCCAGGAGGCCTTGACGACGCTCGGATTCCCGACAGGGCCCCTGGACGGCGTCTTCGGTCCGACAACGGGCCAACAGGTCAGTGACTTCAAGGTGAGTCGCGGATTGTCACCCAGCGACCCCGTGGTCGGACCCGGTACATCAGCGCAGCTGGACGCCGAGTTGTTCAAGGACCCACCGAGCCTCGATCCGGCATTCGGCGAGCTGGCCGCCTTCGTCGCGGCACACAGTGTCGAACCCTTCGTCGGGTTCGACCACAACGAGCTCGTGATGGCGACGCTGAACTCTCAGCGCCACGACACCGGCAAATTCCTATCGTCGGTGATGGCCTCAGGCCAGTGTCTTGCGATCGTTGCGGTGAGCCGAGCGAGCGGTCTCACCGACCCGCGGATACCCACCGATACGATCGCTCGGCTCTCGAACATTCGAGGCTCTGGCTCCACGAAGCATTTCACCGGCACCGACGGCGCGCAGCACGTCGCCGTCTCGATCGCCGACAACACGATTCTCGGGAAGAATTTCCTCACCCATCACCCGTCGCTGCGCAAGGCGAAGGTGACTCTGCGCGCGACGCTGTGCCATGAGATGACGCACATCCGCAACGACGGCCTGGACCTGAAGTCAACCCCGCTCACCGACACCGGCACCTACGCCGATCCCGTTCTGGCCCAAAGTGTCACGACAACAAGCGGATTGCCCACCGGATCGGTCTTCGAACAGTTCGCGCACGAGATGGTGGCGCGCCATGTCGATTGGATCATCGACCGCGAGAACTCGGGTGACCCGACCGCGGCGCAATTCCTCGATCCGGCCGCGCTCGTCGAAGGCGCGCATTTCTATATCGCCGAGACGGACCCCGAACTCTTCAGCGACAACGGGTACATCGCGGGAATCCTCGCGCAAGGCGAGGAGCTGACCTACGCCCAGATCGGTCTGTGGTTGGGCCGCTGCGGGGGAATGCGTTTCAGCGGCAACGCTGATATCCAGGACATCAGCGTCGGACTGTTCAACTCCGCCGCCGATGAGGCCGCACGCATCGCCGGGGACCCCACAGGGGTACACCCAGACGCCGACGGTCTCATCCCGCTGTCGGCGGACTTCAACTAGTCCGCGGGCGCGATTGCTTCGTCAATCATGTCTGTCGGTAACGCTTGAGAAACTTGAGGTTCACGGCGCGGGTGGAGGAGTCGTATAGATTCGTCCAACACCAACCTGCTGAGCGCTCTTGTCGACTCCGGTGCGAAAGTGATCGACGTCGACTCTGCCCGATGGCTGAACAGGCACGCCGAGGAAATGCCATGGGAGGCAAGCATAGGTACGCGTCAAGGGGACGAGACGCCTAGCCGGGTACGTCCCCAACCCTTCCATTCGTACCGAGGAGAACGCAGATGTTCACGACGAGTGACGACGGGCTGGTGATGGACGAACGCGGAAGGATCGTGTACTTCAGCGCTGACCGATTCATCACCTACATCGTCGAGGGCGGCGCTTGCTTCATTTGCGGCGCTCATCGCGGCACCGTTGAGTTCAACGACGAGCATGTCTTACCGAATTGGATTCTAAAGCGATGCGGGTTGCACAACAAGTACATCAACCTGCCCAATGACGCCGGCCACCGAGACGGCAACTACAACATTCCCTGCTGCAAGTCCTGAGGATGTCCCGAGTTCCGTGGAACTTCGGTGGCGGCCCGGTGAGCATCAGGCTGCGCTCGCCTGGTCATTGTGCACGACGGGTACGACAGATTCGGCAGCCTGGCGCTCGAGGGCTATTCGCAGTG
>NZ_JAVROT010000476.1:0-5991 GCF_032162605.1 Mycobacterium sp.
CCGCTCGGGCCGTCCGGTCACGCTGGCGGTCGGGGAGCATGTCCGCATGCCGCGCACCTATCGTGGCAAGGACATCCTGTGGTGGCTGGACGCCTCCGGACTGATGGACTTGCGCTACGACCAGATACCCGACCTTGACCGAGCGCGCAAACTTCCGTCGATGCAGCTGGTCGGATCAACCAATCGGGTCACCCTCGACCTCAATTCGCTGAGCGGACTTGGGGTCCAACTGGTAGGGCGGCTGGCCGGAATCCGCGACGGGATCGCTCAATTCTCCGGCTCGTTGCCAAACATGTTCGCCTTGGCCGACCTGAAGCTCGGGCGGCTGCTCGACACCATCGACGCATGGGCGATCGAAACCGGTTGGGACGGTGGTGATCCGCCGCGACGTTTCGAAGCGACGGCAGTTCCCGCCACCGTGCCCTTGACGATGGACCTGCGCTCCGGCGCCATCCGTACGATCCTCTGGGCCACCGGGTTCCGCCCAGATTTGTCCTGGCTCGACGTCCCGATCTTCGACCCAAAGGGCCAGGTCCGCCATGACGGCGGTGTGACCACCAGCCCCGGCGTCTACCTGATGGGGATGCCATTCATGCGCCGCCGCAAGTCGAGCTTCATCGACGGCGCAGCCGCCGACGCCGCAGATCTGAGCGGCCACCTAGCCCACTACCTCGACTCCAACTGAGGAGCATCCGATGGACCACAACTACGACGCGATCATCGTCGGCGGCCGGTGTGCCGGCGCGGCGACGGCAATGCTGCTCGCCCGCGGCGGCAAGCGCGTGCTCGTCATCGAGGCGGCCCGAAGCGGCACCGACACGCTGTCCACGCACGCCCTCATGCGCGGTGGAGTGCTTCAATTGCACCGCTGGGGTCTGCTCGACGCAGTCGTCGCCGCGGGTACTCCGGCCATCCGTTCAACCGAGTTCGAGTACGGCGGCGAGACCGAAACGATCGACATCCGGCCCGGCGGCGGGGTTTCCGCGCTGCGCGCCCCACGTCGAACGGTCCTCGATCCTCTGCTACTCGGCGCGGCCCGCGATGCAGGTGCCGAGGTTCGCATGCCGGCCCGCGTGGTAGGTGTGGTTCGCGATGGTGGCAGGGTGTGCGGCGTCGAGGGCATCGAGCGTGGCGCCGGTACTCGTTTTCGCGCCATCGCACCGCTGGTCATCGGCGCCGACGGGCGGAATTCGACGATTGCCCAAGCCGTCGACGCCCCGTATCGACGGCGAGGCAGCGCTTCCGGTGCGATCGTCTATGGCTACTTTGCCGGACTCCCGAACGATCGCTACCACTGGGCATATCGCCCGGGAGCTACCGCAGGAGTGGTTCCCACCAGTGACGGGCTGGCATGCGTGTGGGCGGGAACCGCGAGTACCAGATTCGCCCAACAACGGTCCGCGGGCCTCGACACCAACTTTCGATCGCTGCTCGCCGAGGCCACCCCAGGGGTGGCGGGGTCGATCGGCTCCGCAGCTCCCGTCGGCCCATTGCGTGCTTACCCAGGCCAGGGCGGCTGGATCCGCGCATCGGCAGGCCCTGGTTGGGCACTGGTCGGCGACGCGGCCTATTTCAAGGACCCCATCACCGCCCATGGCATCACGGACGCGCTGCGCGACGCGGAACTGCTGGCTCGGGCGGTGCTCGACGCGCCGCGCACATGGCAGGCCCAGCTCGATGCAATCTGCGACTACGAACGCACGCGCGACCGACTTTCCGAGCGCTTGTTCGACATCACTGAGCGCATCGCGAGCTATCGCTGGGATCTGGTCGAGTTGCGCGGGCTACTGCGAGAGCTGAGCCAGGTCATGCGGCTCGAAGTCGACGCGCTCATTGAGTTCACCGAGCTGCCCGCAGCGTGACCGGGTGCCGTCGATGATTCTGTCCCGAACAATCCGACAGCGCGCGCTCGTTGCGCTTGTCGAGGTAATGGGCCTGAGCGTCTGGTTTTCGGCGACCGCGGTGGTGCCCAGCCTGCGCGTGGAGTGGGGCATCGGATCGACGGCGGCGGCGTGGCTGACCGCCTCGGTGCAGATCGGGTTCGTTGTCGGGGCGGTTACCTCGGCAGTGTTCAACCTCGCCGACCGCACCCCACCGCAGCAATTGCTCGCTGCCAGCGCGCTGTGCGCCGCGACGTGCACGGCGGTACTGGCGTTGTTCGTCAACAGTCTCGCTGCGGCAATCCCGTTGAGATTCCTCACCGGAATGTTCCTCGCCGGCCTGTATCCGGTGGGGATGAAGCTCATGGCTTCGTGGTCGCAATCTTCCGAGCGAGGCCGAACGTTCGGGGTGCTGCTCGCGGCCCTCACCGTTGGCGCCGCACTGCCGCATCTCATCAGTGGTCTCGGACCGTTGCCCTGGAGAAGTGTGATGCTGGCGGCCGCGGCGTTGGCCGGAGTCGCGGCGGTCGTCGCCGCGAGTCTGATACGGCCGGGTCCGCAGCTGGACATCCACGTCGCCACATCGAATCCGCGGTATGCGATCGCGATCTTCGCCGACCGCGGACCCAGGCTGGTGAGCCTCGGCTACTTCGGGCACATGTGGGAGCTCTACGCGCTGTGGACCTGGCTGGCGATGTTCGTCGCTGCCGGCCGAGCCCAACGCGGCGACGCCACTTCGGCGACCGGACTGATCGTCTTCGTCGTGATCGGAGTCGCCGGTACGGCCGGATGCCTCGCCGGCGGGTGGGCGTCAGACCGTTTCGGTCGCCCTCCTGCAGCACTGGTGGTCAGCGGAGCGTGCTGCGCGGCGTCACCGGTCTTCTTCGCCGCCCCGACGGCCGTTCTCATCGTCTTTCTGTTGGTATGGGGTGTCGCCGTCATCGCCGACTCGGGCGTCTTCTCCACCTCTGAGCGAGACGACAGACCCGCGATACGTCGGCACCGTACTCACCGCGCAGACCGCCGTCGGCTTCCTATTGACGGTCGTCACGATGCAACTCGTCCCGCTCGCCGCGGGCCTGGTCGGTTGGCAGTACGCATTCGTGCTACTGGCGCCCGGCCCCCTGATCGGCGCCGTGGCGATGTCAGCCCTGCGCGTCCCTCAGCACCAACCACATCCCACGGAGGAAAGTTATGATCAGGAACTTAACGCGCACAACCCCTTTCGTCGGTCAGACGGCGGAGCTCTCGCGCACCGTCGATGACAACGACATCGCTCTGTTCACCCAGATCAGTGGTGACCGGAATCCCCTGCACTATGACCATGCCGCGGCCAAGGCGTCCCGGTTCGGGGAGATCGTCGTGCAGGGCGGTATCACCAGCGCGATCCTCAATGCCGTCGTTGCGGAAAAGCTGCCGGGACCGGGCACGGTATTCCTCGAAGTGAGCTGGGCGTTCAAAGCCCCTGTGCGCCCGGGGGACACAATCACCGGGCGTGTCGAAGTCACGTCGGCACGCACAGACAAGCCGATCACCGAACTCAAGACAAGCGTGACCCGTGACGACGGAACGGTCGTGCTCGACGGAACAGCGGTCTGCTACACCATGGATCTGACGAGCCGGGACGTTCAATGACATCACGCGCTTTCGCGCAGATGCCATCCCGTTGAGGTAGAGAATGACCGGGTGCACCCGAACGCGACGCCGGACGGCTTGGGACGGGGTCCCCGCAGAGCCGAGTTGCTGGCGGCGGTGTCGCTGGCAATCGACCTGGGTCTGGGTCAGCCGATGGAACATATGCTTCGGTCGTCGCTGATCGCGAGTCGCATCGCCGAACGCATGGGCCTCGACGCGCAGCAACGGGCGACGATGTACTACGCCAATCTGGTGGGGTGGATTGGGTGTCACGCCGACTCCCACGAGCTCTGGGAGCTCTTCGGCGACGACATCGCCTGGCGCGCCGACACTTACGCGGTGGACATGGCCGGGCTGCCGTTTCTGCGTTTGATGATGAGCCACACGGCACGGGAATTGCCGGGCTGGGAACGCGGTATCCGTTCGGCTGCCTTTCTGCTCACGGCCCGTGGACAGGTGGCCATGCTGATCCATTCGCATTGCAGTTCCGCAGGGGTACTTTCCGACCGGATGGGCTTGAACAATGAGGTCGGAAAGGCGCTGGGCTACGTCTTCGAGCGCTGGGACGGACAAGGTCTGCCGAACGGTGCTCGAGGAGAAGATATTCCGGTCGAGATCCACATCGTCCACGTGGCAGACGTCGTCGAGGTTCACCTGCGCGCGGGTGGGGTCGAACACGTGGTCGAGGTTGTCCGTTCCCGGCGTGGCACTCAGTTCAGCCCAGCCGTGGTGAAGGTTTTCGAGAATGACGCGACCGCGATCGTCGACGGATTGCTCGACATGGATGTCTGGACGGCCTCGTTGGCGCAAGCGCCAGATCGTGACGAAACCCTTGACGGCGACGAGCTCGACGAGATGCTCAGAGCAATGGGCGATTTCGTCGATCTCAAGTGTCCGTTCACCTTTGGGCATTCACGTGGCGTCGCTGACCTGGTTGCCCCGGCAGCGCGACACCTGGGTATGTCGCCGGCCGACATCACGTCGCTCTACCGGGCGGGCCTCGTTCACGGGATCGGGAGAATGGGGGTATCCAACAAGATCTGGGAGAAGAAGGGGCCGCTCAGCACGGCTGAATGGGAACGGGTTCAAATGTATCCATATCTCAGCGGCCGGATCCTGAGCCGGGTCAACGGCTTGGAATCGGTCGTGTCTCTGGCAACCAAGCACCGAGAAAGGATTGACGGGTCCGGCTTTCCCCGAGGGATCACCGGCGCCGAGTTGACCCCGCAGGACCGGTTGCTCGCCTCCGCGGTGGCCTATCGCCGACTGCTCGAGCCTCGTCCACATCGGCCGGCGATGGATCCCCGCGACGCAGCCGATCAGGTGCGTCGCGAGGCGCGCGCCGGCCGCCTCGACGCCGAGTCCGTAGAGGCCGTTTTGCTAGCGGCGGGGCATCGGGCATCCCGGCGGACGCCCTGGCCGGCGGGGCTCACCAACCGGGAGGTCGAGGTCCTGCGACTAATCGCGCAAGGCCGGTCGAACCGTGAAATCGCCGCCGAGCTGTACATCGCAGAGAAGACGGCGGGCAACCACGTCGAGCGTGTCTACTCCAAGCTGGGCGTCAACAATCGCACGCAGGCCAGTCTCGCGGCGATCGACCGGGGCCTGACGAGCATCCAGGTCTGAGCCTCTGGCCGAGGGGGCACCTCCCACCCGTTCACGCATGCGGACACTGCTCGGTCGTAGGCCATCCAACCGGGCATTCAACGCCTGGATGCCTTGGTCGCGAGCGGCAAGTTGTTCGGGTGCATTCGCGATGAATAGGGCTGTCCCTCCGTCGCAACCCGTTCCCAATCGGGGGGCGATGAACACTGGCAATTCAGTGACCATGCCGTTGCTCTTCCGAGTGTGAGATGGCCGTAACGGCCGCGGTCGGCGCTAGGCCTGGCAGAGGAGGCGATACGTTCGTAGGCCGCGTGGAAGTCTCTATCGGCGGCAGCGTGCTCACGCCAGGCATGTTCTCGGGAGGCCAGGCGTTGGTTGTGGCAGTCCAGGAGCTCGCGGACAGCGCATCCATCTGACCCATAATCGCGCGACTCGACGGGCGGGCGGCGGACGCCGGTGCCGAGATCCGTCACGTCGGCAAGCACATGCTCGGCGTCGGTGTGCGGGCGGCCGCGGTGCGGTAGTAGTTCGACGCTCTCAACAGGTTCTCCCGCGCGGTGACCCGGTGTCCGGCGGCGAGGGAACGTTCGCCCAATTCGGCCACCCGCGCGGCGGTGGCTTTCCAGGCCCTGTGCCAACTGGCCTGGTCACCATCTGTGACCTGGCGGGCGGTGGCCAAGACCTCGCCGAGGTCCGCCCCGAAGGAGTTGGCGAACCCCGTGGTCCGTAGCGTCTCGAACGAGAACGTGTCATCCTCGAAAAGGAACTTCATCGCGTGCTCCTCAAGCTGGCGTTTACTTTCGTTTCCTCCGGTCCAGATGCACTCGGTTCCCAAGAAGTTCGAAATTTCAACCCGCTGACTAATTTAGTG
>NZ_JAVROT010000477.1:0-9077 GCF_032162605.1 Mycobacterium sp.
GGATCGAGCGCAGCCCGCTGTTTCACTATCTCAGGGTCCCGGATTTCAGCTTCACCTCGGTCGACGGCCCGACACCGCTCGCCCACGACGGCGAGGTCGAACTGGAACTCACCGAGGCGACTTTCAGCGTGCTGTACCGGGCGCTGCCGGTGTTCCGTCCGTTGCGGTGACGGGATCCCGCTTCCGCAACACCGGCAGGCACACGGCGAAGTAGAGGTAGCCGAGCGCCCAGCCGGCCACCACGTCGGACGGATGGTGGACGTTGAGTGCGACCCGCCCCGCGCCCACCAAGACGACGATGAGGACGGCCGCCGCGGTCGCCCACGGCCAGAGGCTCCTTCGGACGTGCGGTGCCAGGACCGCCGCCAAGGCCAGCACCGCGACCATCGACCCCAGTGCGTGCCCGGACGGAAACGACGTGCCCAACGCGTGGACCATGGCCGTGTCCGGCCGGGGCCGGTCGGCCAGCCACTTGGCGACCTCGGTGACCAGCGCGGACAGCTCGACGCTCAGGAAGAGGAAGAGCGCGGGGCGAAATTGACGTCGCACCAGTGCGAACACGATGAGCCCGAGCGTGAGCACCCGGAAGGTCATCGGCGAGAACACCGTGCACAGCACGTTCCAGGAGATCACCCAGCTGGGGTGCTCGACTCCGATCCGGTGGGCCGCGTCGAGGGCCGACGCGTCCGCCGTCATCACCCACGGCCAGCCCAGCTTCCAGCCGAACCACATGGCCAGATAGACCGCAACGGCCAGCACTGCGAGCCCGGTCCGCCGCCAGGTCCCCGAGTCGGCCCGCATCGCCTGTAACACCATGCACAACCGTAACGATTAATCCCCTAGCGCCCGTGCTGCCGTCACAACCCCGACTCTTGATGGCAGCACGGGCCATCCTGCTACTCGTGGGAACACATTCGTCACAATGCCGAAACAACGCGCCCCTAACTTTGCTATCCATGACGCAAGAGCTCAACAAAGAGCCGGAGGTCCCCGAGGCCGACCTCGACACGATGACCGCCACCAAGGAAACCTTGGAGGACTACACCCTGCGGTTCGCTCCTCGCAGCTACCGCAAGTGGTCGACGCGAGTGGTCGGCATCTCGGCCCTTGGCGGCATCGCCTACCTCGCCGACTTCGCCATCGGCGCCAACATCGGCATCGCCTACGGCACCACGAACGCGCTGTGGGGAATTCTCATCTTCGCCGTCGTCGTCATGCTGACCGGCTTCCCGGTCGCCTACTACTCGGCGCGGTACAACGTCGACCTCGACCTGGTGACCCGCGGCAGCGGTTTCGGTTACTACGGCTCGGTGGTCACGAACGTCATCTTCGCGACGTTCACCTTCATCTTCTTCGCCCTCGAGGGCTCGATCATGGCGCAGGGCCTCAAACTGGGTCTCGGCATACCGCTGTGGCTCGGCTACGCGGCGTCGACGCTGATCATCTTCCCGCTGGTCATCTACGGCATGAAGGTGTTGTCGACGCTGCAGGTGTGGACGACGCCGCTGTGGCTCGTCCTGATGGTGGCGCCATTCGTGTACCTGGTCATCAGCCATCCCGAGTCGGTCGGTCAGTTCTTCGCCTACCGGGGTGAGAACGGTGTGCAAGGTTTCGACCTGGGCTCGACCCTGCTGGCAGCCGGCGTGTGTCTGTCGCTCATCGCTCAGATCGCCGAGCAGAACGACTACCTGCGCTTCATGCCTCCGAAGACCCCCGAGAACAAGCGCAGCTGGTGGACCTGGATGTTCCTGGCCGGCCCCGGCTGGGTCATCTTCGGCGCCATCAAGCAGATCGTCGGCCTGTTCCTCGCCGTCTATCTGATCGCCAACGTCGCCGACAGCGCAGGCATCGCCAATCAGCCGGTGCACCAGTTCCTGGAGATCTACCAGAACTTCCTGCCCCCGTGGTTGGCCATGACGCTCGCGGTCGTCCTGGTGGTCATCAGCCAGATCAAGATCAACGTGACGAATGCCTACTCGGGTTCGCTGGCGTGGACCAACTCGTTCACCCGCGTCACGAAGACCTACCCGGGTCGGCTGGTGTTCCTTGGCGTCAACCTGCTGATCGCCCTAATCCTGATGGAAGCCAACATGTTCGACTTCCTGAACACCATCCTGGGCTTCTACGCCAACTGCGGTATGGCGTGGGTCGTGGTGGTGGCGTCGGACATCGTCTTCAACAAGCACCTGTTGAAGCTGTCGCCGATGCAGCCGGAGTTCCGTCGCGGCATGCTGTACGACTTCAACCCGGTCGGCTTCGGCTCGATGCTGATCGCTGCCGGGCTGTCGGTGATCGCGTTCTTCGGCGGACTCGGGGAGGCCATCCGGCCGTACTCGCCGCTGGTTGCCATCGGCCTTGGCGTGGTGCTCCCGCCCATCATCGCGATCGCGACCAAGGGCAAGTACTACCTGAGGCGTACCGACGACGGCATCGACCTGCCGATGCTCGACGACTTCGGCAACCCGTCGGATGCGCACCTCAAATGCCATGTCTGCCATCACGATTACGAGCGGCCCGACATGCTGAAGTCCGCCAGGGACGAGGGGTACATCTGCTCGCTGTGCCTGTCCACCGACAAGACCGGCCAGAACGTGCTCCCGGCACAAACGTAAACAGACCGTGAAGAGACGGTCATAGCCGATACTGTCCCGGCTATGGCCGTCTTCTTGCGCAAGATCCTCGGCATCGGTGAGCTGCCCGACGACATGCGGGCCCAGGTCGAAGCCGAAGGCGTGCTTCATCTCGCCGAGTTCGTCGCCGTGACGTTCCGCTTCTCGGGGAAGGTGCCCGGCAAGACCGCGAAGGGCAACCTCCGCAGCTACGTCGGCGCGCTGGTGCTCACCAATGAGCGGGTGCTGGGCACACTCTCCTCGGTGCCCAAGAAAGCGGGCCGCGCGGTCGACCACCCGTGGAACGCGAAGGGCGGTTCCATGGTGCAGGCCACTCTGGACGAATCCGGACTGCTGCTCGCCGTGCCCGACATCTCCGTCATCGACCCGAGCTTCTCGGGCTCGGTGTCACTGCACTACAAGGCGCCGCTCTCCGAGAACGTGCTGATGCGGCTGCCACAGCGGTCCTTCGCGTTCGACGCGCCGCCGAAGTTCGTCTACACCGCGTGCGGTGTGCCGCAGAGGTGACGTCACCAAACGTCGCCGCCGACGTAGAACCACCGGCCGGCGCGACGCTCGAACCGGCTGCGCTCGTGCATCTCGCCCCCGGCGAAAACCGCCGTGAACTCCACTTCCCCGCGGTCGTCATCGTGGCCGCCCGCGGCGGCATCTGTCACGTCGAGGCCAATCCAAAGGACGTCGGCATCGATCGTGA
Source organism: Mycobacterium sp. (assembly GCF_032162605.1). Taxonomy (GTDB): domain Bacteria; phylum Actinomycetota; class Actinomycetes; order Mycobacteriales; family Mycobacteriaceae; genus Mycobacterium. The sequence goes on from NZ_JAVROT010000477.1 coordinate 3,325, forward strand.
CGTCGGCGGGGCGCGTCCGCGGATGCCAGGTGCGGAACAGATAGTCCGCGTCGCCACACACGTACGCCGCGTATCTCGAGCGCATCAATTCCTCGGCCGTCGCGGCGTGCCGCTCGCCGTGGTGCAGCGGCCCGCAGCAGGCGTGGTAGCCGGTGCCGGTGCCGCAGGGGCACGGCCGGCCGAAGAGATCGCTCATGGCAGCCGCGCCACTACTTGGTAAGGGCATGGGAGACATGAATCTTCCAGCTGCCATCCGGCTGGCGGGTCAAGACGTCGAGGCCGTCCTCGACCCCCGTGTCCAGAATCTTGCCCGCCGCGTCGGTGACGGTCAGCGTCCAGAAGAGCCTGACCACCGCAAGATCGCCGTCGACCAGCACTTCGCGGATGTCGAGCTGCGCATAGCTGTACCGCTTGACCGGATCGTCGAAGAGCTTCTGCATCCGCTTACAGAACTCGCCGCGGTCGCGATCCTCCCCACCGGGGTACGACAACACCACGTCATCGGCGAACAACCCGCAGACGCCCGCGGCATTGTTGGCATTGAAGTCGTTGGGCCACTGGCGAAGTGCCGATTCGATCGCGGCCTTGTCACGCTCCGTATCGTGCGACTGGCCTGCGCCCCCGCAGCCGACCAGGGCCGCAGCCGCCACCACTGACATCGTCAGCCGCCAACCCCACCGATGTGGTCGGCTCGAGTTATATCTGCCCGGGTATACCACTGACGCCTCCCGGCATAGTCATGGGTGGCGGCGCCATCACCGGCGGAGCCATGGGCGGTGGAGCGATTGGCGGAGGGCCACGGGTGGCGGCACGGCCTCAGTGGGCGGAGGCGGCGGGAACAGCGGTGGCGGGGACATACGGTCCGCCCATCGCCCACCCCATCCGTCACTCTTCGAAGTGCGGACCCAAACGAGCCGCGCAACCGTTTGCTGCTGCCGCCGCATATGCTCGCATATCCGCTTGTCGTGCGCGCCTCAAACAAATTATTGGCAGTTGCCGCTGATTGGCAGCTCGCGTCAGCATCGACACCAGCTGGTTCGCCGACGTTCCACGTTCCACCGCCGCCTACTCCCTTCCGGCGGGGCCGGCCGCACGGCCGTTTCGGCTCGTGGATCATCGATATGGACGTGGATAACCGCCGCCACGAGCCCAACGCTTGCCGATTCAGCGGAGAACCTGTTGCGTGTATCAACGATGAAGGACAACGTGCTCCTCGTGCACTGGCACGATCTCGGCAGGTATCTCGGCGCTTACGGCCATGACGACGTATCCAGCCCCAGGCTCGATCAACTCGCCTCCGAGGGGATCCTGTTCACGCGTGCACACGCCACCGCGCCGCTGTGCTCACCGTCGCGGGGTTCGCTGTTCACCGGCCGCTATCCGCAGAGCAACGGGCTGCTCGGGCTCGCGCACCACGGCTGGGAGTACCGCGCCGGGGTCCGCACCCTGCCGCAGCTGTTGTCCGAATCAGGCTGGCACACCGCCCTGTTCGGCATGCAGCACGAGACGTCGTTCCCCGCGCGGCTCGGATTCGACGAGTACGACGTGTCCAACTCCTTCTGCGAGTACGTGGTCGAACGGACCACTCGTTGGCTGAGGGACGCCCCGACGACACCCTTCCTACTGACCGCAGGCTTCTTCGAGACCCATCGTCCCTATCCGCGGGATCGCTACGAACCCGCGGATGCCGACGGTGTGGAACTGCCCGACTACCTGCCCGACCTTCCCGACATACGTGAGGATCTCGCCGACTTCTACGGCTCCATCGCGGTCGCCGACGCCGCGGTCGGCCAGCTGCTCGACACCCTCACCGAAACGGGGCTGGATGCCTCCACGTGGGTGGTGTTCCTCACCGACCACGGGCCGGCCCTGCCGCGCGCGAAGTCCACGCTGTACGACGCGGGCACCGGCATCGCCATGATCGTGCGACCCCCAACGCGGTTCGGGGCGTCGGGCCGGGTTTACGACGAACTCTTCAGCGGCGTCGACCTGGTTCCCACGCTGCTGAGCGTTCTCGGTCTGCCGGTCCCCGATGACGTCGAGGGGCTCTCACACGCCGCGAACGTGCTCGATGGGATCGCCGATTCCACACCCGTGCGCGCCGAGGTCTACACGACGAAGACCTATCACGATTCCTTCGATCCGATCCGTGCGATCAGGACCAAGGATTTCAGCTACATCGAGAACTATGCGACGCGGCCGCTGCTGGATCTCCCCCTCGACATCGAACAGAGCGCGCCGGGGAGGGCGGTCGCGCCGTTCAGCGCGGCGCCTCGCCCGAGCCGGGAGCTATACGATCTGCGGGCGGATCCGACCGAAAGGGACAATCTCCTGAGCGGTCTGGTGAGCGATGAATCCGAATCAATTGCGAACGAATTGGCGATGCTGCTCAACGATTGGCGACAAAAGACGAACGACGTCATTCCGTCCGATTTCGCCGGGACGCGCATTTCGGCCAGATACACCGAAACATACTTGCACATCAATGGAATACAATTGCCGAGTCGATCGGCAATTGCAGCCGAACGCGGAATCGAAGACGACGTTCGAACGCCGCGATAGTTATGCTCGTGATGAGTTCAATGGTTTGCCATGGTCGAGCATGCGACGCGATTTCGATCCGGTTAGGCTTCCGCGCATGCCCTCCCCGACTGCGTATCTGGTGCTTGCCTCGCAACGGAGTGGCAGCACGCTTCTGGTGGAGTCCTTGCGCGCCACTGGCGTTGCGGGCGAACCCCAGGAGTTCTTCCAGTACCTGCCGACGACCAGCCAGTCGCCGCAACCACGGGAATGGTTCGCCGACGCGGGAGACGAATCGATTCTGCGACTGCTCGACCCGCTCGACGAGGGCAAGCCCGACCTGGCTCCGCCGGAGATCTGGCGCGACTACATTCGGACGGTGGGACGCACCCCCAACGGGGTGTGGGGCGGCAAGCTGATGTGGAATCAGACGCCACTGCTGCTGCAACGCGCCGAGGGCCTTCCGGACCGCTCCGGCACCGGCCTGCTGTCGGCGATCCGCGACGTCGTCGGCTCGGATCCGGTCCTCGTCCACGTGTACCGCCCTGATGTCGTGTCGCAGGCGGTGTCATTCTGGCGCGCCGTGCAGACCCGGGTCTGGCGTGGTCGTCCCGATCCGGTGCGCGATGCGCGCGCCGAGTACCACCCGGGCGCCATCGCACACGTCGTCAGGATGCTGCGCGCCCAGGAGGAGGGGTGGCGAGCCTGGTTCGTCGAGGAGGGCGTCGAGCCCATCGAAGTGTCATATCCCGTGTTATGGCGAAACCTCACCGACATGGTCGGTATCGTCCTCGAGGCGCTCGGCCTCGACCCGCGGCTCGCCCCGGCGCCGGTTCTGGAACGTCAGGCCGACCAGCGGTCCGACGACTGGGTCGAGCGGTATCGCAAGGACGCGGAGAAGGAGGGCCTGCCGGTATGACGGTTCAGACTGGCAACGACACCCAGGTCGACGAGCTTCGGCTGCTGGAAGCGGAGTCGGTGCACATCCTCCGGGAGGTCGTCGCCGAGCTGCAGCGACCGGTGCTCTTGTTCTCGGCGGGTAAGGACTCGATCGTGCTTCTCCGGCTGGCGGAGAAGGCCTTTCGCCCGTTTCCACTGCCCTTCCCGGTGTTGCACGTCGACACCGGCCACAACTTCGACGAGGTGATCGAGTTCCGTGACCGCCGCCTCGGCAAGCACGGCCACAAGCTGATCGTCGGCTCGGTGCAGGAGTCCATCGACTCCGGCCGGGTGCCCGATCCGGGGCCGGGCGCCTCCCGCAACCGGCAGCAGACCCGCACCCTGCTCGACGCGCTCGACGCGGGTGGTTTCGACGCCGCGTTCGGCGGCGCCCGCCGCGACGAGGAGCGCGCCAGGGCCAAGGAACGCATCCTGAGCTTCCGTGACGAGTTCGGCCAGTGGGACCCGCGTGCCCAGCGTCCGGAGCCGTGGTCGCTGTACAACGGCAGGATCAAGCAGGGCGAACAGGTCAGGGTCTTCCCGCTGAGCAACTGGACCGAGCTGGACATCTGGCGCTACATCGAGCTCGAAGGCCTCGAGCTGCCGCCGATCTACTTCGCCCACGAGCGCGAGGTCGTCGCCAGGGACGGCATCCTCCTTGCCGTCTCCGAGTACGTGCAGCCAACGGGCGACGAGACCTCGGCCGTCGAATGGGTTCGCTACCGCACGGTCGGCGACCTGACCATCACCGGAGCGGTGCGGTCACACGCGACCGACATCGCCGGTGTCATCACCGAGATTTCCGCAGCCACGGTGTCGGAACGCGGCGAAACCCGCGCCGACGACCGAACGTCGGTGGCAGCGATGGAAGATCGCAAGCGGGAAGGCTACTTCTGATGGGGCAGACCGGGACTCGCCAGCTGCTCCGCCTGGCCACCGCCGGATCGGTGGACGACGGCAAGAGCACCCTGATCGGCCGGCTCATGCACGACACCGACAGCCTGCCGCTGGACCACCTCGAAGCCGTCAAGGACGAGGCGGGTGTCGCCGACTTGGCCGCCCTGTCCGACGGCCTGCGCGCCGAGCGCGAGCAGGGCATCACCATCGACGTCGCCTACCGGTTCTTCTCCACCGAGCGCCGCAGCTACATCCTGGCCGACACACCCGGTCACGAGCGCTACACCCGCAACATGTTCACCGGCGCCTCGAACGCACACGTTGCGGTACTGCTCGTCGACGCCCGCGCCGGGGTTCTCCGTCAGACCCGAAGGCACGCGCGTATCGCGAAACTCCTTGGCATTCAGCACTTCGTGGCCACGGTCAACAAGATCGACCTGGTCGACTTCGATGAGGGCCGCTTCGGCGAGGTCGACGCCGAGCTGTCCAAGTTGGCAGGCCGACTCGGCATTACGGATCTATCCGTGATCCCCATCGCCGCCAAGCTCGGCGACAACGTCGTGCACCGCTCCGACAACACGCCCTGGTACCCGGGGCCAACGCTGCTGGAGTACCTCGAGGGCGTCGAACTGTCAGCGCCCCAGCCCGAGGCGGCCAAGCTGCGGCTGCCGATCCAGTGGGTGTCCCGCCCCACGACCGACGTCCGGCGCCGCTACACGGGACGGCTGGCCGCTGGGACCGTCAGCGTGGGTGACTCCATCGTCTCGCTGCCCGCGGGCACCCGCTCCACGGTCACCGCCGTGGACACCCTCGACGACGAGCGCACGACGGCGGTGGCGCCGCTGTCGGTGTCGATCGAACTCGCCGACGACATCGACGTGGGCCGCGGCGACGTGTTCGTCAGCGGCGCCGAGGACGCGACGCTGCCGGTGCTGGCCCGCGAACTCGACGCGACGGTGTGCTGGTTCGCCGAGACGCCGCTGCGCGCCGGTGACCGGGTCGCGCTCAAACAGACCTCCAAGACGGTGCGGGCGACGGTGCAGGCCCTGCACACCCGGCTGGATCCCGAGACACTCGACGAACTCGACAACCCTGTTGAGTTGTCGCTCAACGACATCGGCTCGGTGACGCTGCGGACCAGCTCGGTCGTCGTCGCCGATCCCTACAGCGACAACCGGGACAGCGGTGCGTTCATCCTGATCGACGAGACGTCGAACGACACCATCGGCGCAGGCACCATCATCGAGCCGCGCGAGGTCAAGCCGGGCGCCCAGACACGCAACGACATCCGTTGGCACCCTTCGTCACTGGATCGCGGCTACCGCTGGACGACGACTGGCCAGCGGGGTGCCACCGTCTGGTTCACCGGGCTTCCCGCGTCGGGCAAGTCGACCGTT
>NZ_JAVROT010000478.1:0-18021 GCF_032162605.1 Mycobacterium sp.
CGTAGGAGAGATTGTGTACCGGGCACCGACGTTGATGGCGGGCTACTGGAACAACCCCGAGGCCACCGCCGAGGCGTTCGCGGGCGGTTGGTTCCACTCCGGTGACCTCGTCCGGCAGGACGACGAGGGCTACGTCTGGGTCGTCGACCGCAAGAAGGACATGATCATCTCGGGCGGAGAGAACATCTACTGCGCCGAAGTCGAGAACGTGCTCGCCGGGCACCCCTCGATCGGAGAGGCGGCCGTGATCGGCCGCCCGCACGACAGGTGGGGCGAGGTTCCCGTGGCGATCGTGGCCCTCGGCGCAGCCGCCCGGTCCGGTCTCACCTTGGGCGACCTTGAAGAATTCCTCGCCGAGCGGCTCGCGAGATACAAGCACCCGAAGGCACTCGTTGTGGTCGAGGCGCTGCCTCGCAACCCGGCGGGCAAAGTACTGAAGACGGAACTGAGAGTGCGCTTCGGCACGGCGCAATCCATTGACGCTGGCGAAAGTTTAACTGCGCCAACGGTTTCAGCCACATCGACGGAAGCCTGATCCGCAGCGATGGGTTTGCTAACGGTTGCATACTCAATCCTGCCGATGCGGCGCACACGCCGAATACCATCAGGTACTCTCCTGTGGTCCGTCTTACTACCCATGAGTAGGGAGACAGTGGTCACACACACGGAGCTGGGGCAAGGGCAAGGAGGAGGCGTGCGACAGGTTCTGCCGTTGCGCCGCAGTGATCGCGGCTTCGTCACCCACGAGACAGCGAGACGCAGGCCGTGACCGCCCAAACGCCCGGTTTGTTCGACTACGTCCGCGATCAGACTAGGCCAGGCCTCGAGGCCGTCGGCGGCTTCGTGAAGATGTGCGTGCTCACGGGTAAGGCGTTGTTCCGCCGGCCGTTCCAGACGCGCGAGTTCATCCTCCAGGGCTGGTTCCTGATGAGGGTCGCGTTCCTGCCCACGATCGCGGTCGCCATCCCGCTGACGGTGCTCATCATCTTCACGCTGAACATCCTGCTGGCGGAGTTCGGCGCCGCCGACATCTCTGGAGCGGGTGCCGCGCTTGGAGCGGTAACCCAGCTCGGGCCGCTGGTGACCGTGCTGGTCGTGGCCGGTGCCGGCTCGACCGCCATCTGCGCCGACATCGGCGCCAGGACCATCCGCGAGGAGATCGACGCCCTCGAGGTGCTCGGCATCGACCCGATTCACCGCCTCGTCGTTCCCCGTGTGATCGCCTCGACGTTCGTCGCCTTCCTTCTCAACGGCGCCGTGATCACGATCGGTCTCGTCGGTGGATTCGTCTTCGGCGTCTACATTCAGAACATCTCCGCAGGCGCCTACGTGTCGACGTTGACCCTTGTCACCGGCCTGCCGGAGGTCTTGATCTCGGTCATCAAGGCGCTGATCTTCGGCATGATCGCCGGGCTGGTGGGCTGCTACCGCGGCCTCACCGTCTCCGGCGGCGCCAAGGGCGTCGGCACGGCGGTCAACGAGACACTCGTACTCTGCGTCATCGCGTTGTTCGCGGTGAACGTCATCATGACCACCATCGGCGTTCGATTCGGAACGGGGCGCTGACATGTCGACCAGTGCGGTCCTTCGGTCGCGGTTCCCCCGCGCAGTCGCAGGCAGCGAGCGGCTCGCGACCTCGCCGGCCCGCTTCCTCGACAGCATCGGCCACATCGCCTGGTTCGTCGTCACGGCGGTCGGCTCCATCGGCCACGCCTTCCGGTACTACCGCAAGGAGATGCTGCGGCTGGTCGCCGAAATCGGCATGGGCACCGGGGCCATGGCCGTCATCGGTGGCACCGTCGCCATCGTCGGCTTCGTCACCCTCTCCGGTGGCTCGCTGATCGCCATCCAGGGCTTCGCCTCACTGGGCAACATCGGTGTCGAGGCCTTCACGGGATTCTTCGCCGCACTCGTCAACGTCCGCATCGCCGCGCCGGTCGTCGCGGGCCAGGCACTGGCCGCCACGGTCGGCGCAGGCGCGACGGCCGAGTTGGGCGCGATGCGCATCAGCGAGGAGATCGACGCACTCGAGGTCATGGGCATCAAGTCGATCTCGTACCTGGTGTCGACGCGCATCATGGCCGGCTTCGTCGTGATCATCCCGCTGTACGCGATGGCGATCATCATGTCGTTCCTGTCGGCCCAGATCACCACGACGCTGTTCTACGGACAGTCGACGGGCACCTACGAGCACTACTTCCGGACGTTCCTGCGGCCGGACGACGTGGCGTGGTCCTTCGTCCAGGCGATCATCATCTCGGTCATCGTCATGCTGAACCACTGCTACTACGGCTTCTACGCCAGCGGCGGCCCGGTCGGTGTCGGCGAGGCCGTCGGCCGGTCGATGCGCGCATCGCTGATCGCGATCGTCCTCGTGGTCCTGTTCGCTTCGTTGGCGCTCTACGGCACCAACGCAAACTTCAACCTGACGGTGTAGCCGATGACCGCCCCAGGCCAGACGCAATCACCAATCAACCAGCCGCGGACGCCACCGTACAAAGTGGCCGGGCTGGTCCTGCTGCTGATCTTCGTCGTCGTCGTCGGTCTCGTCTGGATGCAGTTCCGGGGTGACTTCGCCGAACCGGAGAAGTTGACGCTGATCTCGTCGCGCTCGGGCCTGTCGATGGACCCCGGCTCGAAGGTCACCTACAACGGTGTCGAGATCGGCCGGGTCGCCGACATCGTCGCGATCAACCAGGGCGACGTGCAGAAGGCTCAGGTCACCCTCGACGTCGACAAGCAGTTCATCCACCTGATCCCGAAGAACGTCGACGCCCAGATCAAGGCGACCACGGTGTTCGGCAACAAGTACGTGGCGTTCGCCTCGCCGAAGGACCCCTCGCCCGAGCGGGTCTCCCCAGCGAAGCCGATCGACGTGTCGTCGGTGACCACCGAGTTCAACACCCTCTTCGAGACCGTCGTGTCGGTGGCGCAGAAGGTGGACCCGGTCAAGCTCAACGAGACGCTGACCGCCACGGCGCAGGCGCTCGACGGATTGGGCGAGCGGTTCGGCCAGTCTATCGAGAACGGCAACGCGATCCTGGCCGACGTCAACCCGCTCATGCCGCGGATCCGTCAGGACAACCAGCGCCTGGCCGACCTGGCCGACGTGTACGCCGGCGCCGCACCGGACCTGTTCGACGGGCTGAAGAACGCGGTGACGACCGCCAAGGCGCTCAACGACGAGCAGGGCAACGTCGACAAGGCCCTGATGGCCTCGGTCGGGTTCGGCAACACCGCCGGCGAGGTCTTCGAGAAGGGGGGCCCGTACCTGGTGCGCAGCGCCGCGGACCTGCGTCCGACGACCGCCCTGCTCGATGAGTACAGCCCGATGCTGTTCTGCACCATCCGCAACTACCACGACGTCGATCCGAAGATCGCGTCGTCGCTCGGCGGCAACGGCTACTCACTGAACACGCACACCGAGATCCTTGGTGCGGGCAACCCGTACGTGTATCCCGACAACCTGCCGCGGGTCAACGCCCACGGCGGCCCCGAGGGTAGGCCGGGCTGCTGGCAGCCCGTCACCCGCGACCTATGGCCCCAGCCGTACCTGGTGATGGACACCGGTGCCAGCCTCGCTCCCTACAACCACCTCGAACTCGGCCAGCCGTTCGCCATCGAATACGTCTGGGGACGCCAAATCGGGGAGAACACGATCAACCCATGAGAATCACCGGTACAGCGATCAAGCTCGGCGCACTCTCCCTGGTGCTGCTGCTGTTCACCGCGGTCATCATCGTGGTGTTCGGCCAATTGCGCTTCGACCGCACCACGGGTTACTCGGCGATCTTCAAGAACGCCAGCGGCCTGCGCGCGGGCCAGTTCGTCCGTGCCTCGGGCGTCGAGGTCGGCAAGGTCAGCAAGGTCGAGCTCGTCAACGGTGGCAATGAGGTGCAGATCGACTTCAATGTCGACCGGTCGCTGGAGCTGTTCCAGGGCACGACGGCGTCCATCCGCTACCTGAACCTGATCGGCGATCGCTACCTGGAACTCAAGCGCGGCGACGACAACACCAAGCTTCCTGCGGGGTCGACGATTCCAGACACCCGCACCGAGCCGGCACTGGACCTCGATGCGCTGATCGGCGGTTTCCGGCCACTCTTCAGGGCCTTGGACCCAGACAAGGTCAACAACATCGCCCAGTCGATCATCACGATCTTTCAGGGCCAGGGCGGCACCATCAACGACATCCTCGACCAGACCGCGTCGCTGACGGCGGCGCTCGCCGACCGCGACCAGGCCATCGGCGAGGTGGTGCGCAACCTCAACACCGTGCTCGACACCACCGTCAAGCACCAGCAGCAGTTCGACGACACGGTGAAGAACTTCGAGACGCTGATCACCGGTCTGAAGAACCGCGCCGACCCGATCGCGACGTCCGTCGCCGACATCAGCGACGCCGCGGGCTCCGTCTCCGACCTGCTCGGCGACAACCGCCCACTGCTGCAGAGGACTGTCACCGACCTCGAGATCATCCAGCAGCCGCTGGTCGACCAGAAGGATCAGTTGAACGACACACTGACCAAGATCCCCGCCGCGCTGAAGATCATCGGGCGCGCCGGCGGCATCTACGGCGACTTCTTCAACTTCTACGCCTGCGACATCACGCTGAAGTTGAACGGTCTGCAGCCGGGCGGGCCGGTCCGGACCGTCAGGATCACGTCGCAGCCGTCCGGTAGGTGCACACCGCAATGAGGTCTATCGAGGGCAGCAACCGGACCCACAACGGGTTGATGGGCATCATCATCCTGGTGTTGGTCATCGGCGTGGGCCAGAGCTTCGCCAGCGTGCCGATGATCTTCGCGACGCCGACGTACTTCGCGCAGTTCACCGATACCGGCGGCCTCAACACCGGCGACAAGGTGCGCGTCTCCGGCGTCGACGTCGGCGTGGTCCGCTCGCTGGAGATCAGCGGGGACAAGGTGCTGATCGGGTATTCGCTCGACGGAGTCAAGATCGGCACCGACAGCCGGGCCAACATCCGCACCGACACGATCCTCGGCCGGAAGAACCTCGAGATCCAGCCCAAGGGCTCGAAGACGTTGGGCGCCAACGGCGTTCTGCCATTGGGGCAGACCACCACGCCCTACCAGATCTACGACGCCTTCTTCGACCTGACCAAGGCCGCCTCCGGCTGGGACACCCAGTCGGTGAAGAAGTCACTGAACGTGCTGTCGGAGACCATCGACCAGACCTATCCGCATCTCAGCGCGGCACTCGACGGCGTGGCCCGGTTCTCCGACACCATCGGCAAGCGCGACGAGGACATCAAGCACCTGCTGGCCAACGCCAACAAGATCGCCGGTGTGCTCGGCAGTCGCAGCGGTCAGATCAACTCGCTGTTGGTGAACGCAAAGACCCTGCTGGCCGCCGTCAATGAGCGCTCGTATGCCGTTGGCCAGCTGCTGGAGCGGGTGTCGGCGTTCTCCCAAGCGGTGCGCGGCTTCATCAACGACAACCCGAACCTGAACAAGGTGTTGACGCAGCTGAACACCATCAGTGATGTCCTGGTGGCCAGGAAGTACGACCTGGTCGACACGCTGACGTCGCTGAGCAAGTTCACCGCGTCGCTGGCCGAGGCCATCGCCTCCGGCCCGTTCTTCAAGGTGATGATCGTCAATCTCCTGCCGTACCAGATCATTCAGCCGTGGGTCGACGCCGCCTTCAAGAAGCGGGGCATCGATCCCGAGGAGTTCTGGCGCAACGCCGGCCTGCCTTCGTTCCGATACCCGGACCCCAATGGCCAGCGGTTCCCCAACGGTGCACCGCCGCAGGCTCCGACGCCGTTGGAGGGCACCCCCGAACACCCCGGCCCCGCGGTGATCGCAGGCTCGCCGTGCTCCTACGCACCGGGCCCCGGCAACTTCCCGACGCCGGGGAATCCGATGCCGTGTGCCAACACTCCGGTGGGCCCGTTCGGTGACAACCCCTACGGCGCCAACAGCTACGGCCCGCCGGACGTGCTCGGTGCACCGCCGAATCCGAATGCGCCGCCGCCCGCACCGGGCGTACCGAGTGCCGCCTTCCCCGGGGAGTTCTCGCCGCCGGTTCAGGGCGTCCCCTCCGCGCCGCTCGCGCCGGGCAATCCGGGGGCCCGCACCGTTCCGATCACGCCGGGCCCGTCCGATCCGTACATCGCTCCAGGATCGCTGCAGGGTGACGGCACTTCTCCGCTGCCGCCCGCACTCACGGGACCGCCCCCGCCTCCCGGCCCGGGACCATCGATCGGTGGCGGCGGCGAGCCGCTGCCCGGCAACCCACCGTTCCTTCCGCCCGGATCACAAGGTTAGGGGGCAGGAGAGATGTCGACGATCTTCAACGTCCGAAACATGAAGATGCCCGCCCTGACCAAGGGGGCGGTGATCATCGGCGCGATCATCGTGATCGTCGCGGTAGTCGCCGCGTTCCTGGGCTGGCACCTGTACAAGAAGCTGACCACGAACACGGTGGTCGCCGAGTTCCCGCAGACGCTGGCGCTGTACCCCGGCGACAAGGTCCAGATCATGGGCGTGCGGGTCGGTTCGATCGACAAGATCGAGCCCGCTGGCGACAAGATGCGGGTGACGTTCAACTACGAGTCGAAGTACAAGGTTCCGGCGAACGCCTCGGCGTCGATCCTGAACCCGAGTCTGGTGTCGTCGCGGACCATTCAGCTCTCGCCGCCGTACACAGGTGGCCCGGTGATGCAGAGCGGTGCGGTCATTCCGGAGGACCGCACCCAGATACCGGTCGAGTACGACGAACTGCGCGACTCGCTCAATCGCATCCTGATCGATCTCGGACCCACCAAGGAACAGCCCAAGGGTCCGTTCGGTGACGTCATCGAGTCCTTCTCCAACGGCCTTGCCGGCAAGGGCGAGGAGATCAACAAGACGTTGAACAGCCTCTCCGAGGCGTTGACGACCCTGAACTCCGGTCGCGGCGACTTCTTCGGCGTGGTGAAGAGCCTGGCGCTCTTCGTCAATGCGCTCCACAAGAGCGATCAGCAGTTCGTCGCCCTCAACGACAACCTCGCGCAGTTCACGAACTCGTTCACGAACTCCGACCGCGAGGTGGCCAACGCCGTTCAGGATCTGAACCAGCTGCTCACCACGACGCGGGGGTTCCTCGACCAGAACTCGACGGTCCTGACCAAGGACGTCAACAACCTCGCCGAAGTGACCAACGCGATCCTGCAGCCCGCACCGCTCAAGGGCCTGGAAACCGGCCTGCACGTGTACCCGAACCTGGCGGCCAACATCGTCAACATCTCGTCGCCCAACGCGGGCGGCATCGTCGGTCTGCCGACCATCAACCAGTTTGCCAACCCCATGCAGTTCCTGTGCAGCTCGATCCAGGCCGGCAGCCGGCTGGGTTACCAGGATTCGGCGGAGCTGTGCGCGCAGTACCTGGCGCCGATCCTCGACGCCATCAAGTTCAACACGTTGCCGTTCGGGCTGAACATGCTCAGCACGGCGATGACGCTGCCCAAGCAGATCTCCTACTCCGAACCGCGTCTGCAGCCGCCGCCCGGGTACAAGGACACGACGGTGCCCGGCATCTTCTCGCGCGACACGCTGTTCTCACACGGCAACCACGAGCCGGGCTGGGTCGTGGCACCCGGCATGCAGGGCGTCGAGACGCAGCCCTTCACGCAGAACATGCTGACGCCCGAGTCGCTGGCCGAACTCATGGGTGGGCCCGACATCGCGCCGCCGCCTGCTCCGTACGCGTTCGGGGTCAACGACGGCCGGCTGCCAGGCCCGCCGGATGCCTACGGCGAGAACAGTCCGCTGCCACCGCCGTGGTACCCGCAGCCGGGTCCGCCGCCGGTACCGGCGCCGGGTGTGATTCCCGGTGATCCGCTCGCAGCGATCACCCCTGCCGCTGGACCGGCGCCCGACGCCGCTCCCGCGCCGGCAGGACCACCGCTGCCCGCTGAAGCAGGAGCCGGTTGATGAGCCGCTTGCGTGTGAAGTTGAGGACCGTCGTCCGGCGGGGCGGAGCGTTGCTCGTCGCCGGGCTGATCCTGACGTCGTGTGGCTGGAAGGGCATCGCGAACGTGCCCATGCCGGGCGGTGCGGGCTCTGGTACGGACAACATGACGATCTACGTTCAGATGCCGGACACGTTGGCGCTCAACGTGAACAGCCGCGTCCGCGTTGCCGACGTCTTCGTCGGTAGCGTGCGGGCGATCGAGCTGAAGAACTGGGTCGCGACGCTGACGCTGGACGTCCAGCCCAATCTGAAGCTGCCGTACAACACGTTGGCCTCGATCGGCCAGACGTCGCTGCTCGGCTCGCAGCACGTCCAACTCGATCCGCCGAAAGACCCGTCGAGTCAGCTGTTGAAGAGCGGCGACACCATCCCGCTCGACCACTCGAGTTCGTTCCCGACCACCGAGCGAACGCTGGCGAGCATCGGCACCATCCTGACCGGCGGCGGCATTCCCAACCTCGTGACAATCCAGACCGAGGTCGCCAACATCCTCACCGGACGCGGCGATCAGATTCGCGAATTCCTGGGCAGGCTGGACACTTTCACGGCTTCGCTCAACGACCAACGCCAGGACATCACCCGTGCGATCGACTCGACGAACCGACTGTTGGCCATCGTGGCGCAGCGCAACGACACCCTGGACCGCGTGCTCACCGAGTTCCCCCCGCTGATCAAGCACTTCGCCGATACCAGGGACCTGTTCGCCGACGCGGTGATCGCCCTCGGGCGCGTCAGCAAGGCCACCGACGATGCGCTGTCACAGGCGAATCCGGACATCACGGCCAATCTGAAGAACCTGCAGCGGCCGCTCGTCCAGCTTGGCAAGGCGTCGCCGTATCTCCTCGGCGCGCTGAAGGTGATCGGAACTGCACCGTTCAGCATCGAGAACGTCCCGAAGGCCATCCGCGGCGACTACATCAACGTGTCGCTGAACGTGGACCTGACGCTGTCGGCGATCGACAACGGATTCCTCAGCGGCACCGGTGTGTCCGGCATGCTGAGGGCCCTCGAACAGTCATGGGGTCGCGATCCGAGCACGATGATCCCGGACATTCGGTTCACCCCGAACCCGCACGACGCGCCAGGCGGACCGCTGGTCGAGAGAGGTGAGTGAGCGATGCTGACCCGCTTCATCAAGATTCAGCTGATCGTCTTCACGATCCTGACGATCATCGCGCTGGTCGTACTGGGCTGGTACTACCTGCGCCTACCGAGCGTGGCAGGCATCGGGCAATACAAGCTTTACGCCGACCTGCCGCGGTCCGGTGGCCTGTACTCGACGGCCAACGTCACGTACCTGGGCACCCAGATCGGCAAGGTCACCGAAGTGGTGCCCACCGAGCGCGGTGCGCGGGCCACGATGAGCATCGACAGTGACATCAAGATTCCCGCTGATGCCACTGCGAACGTGCACTCCGTCTCGGCGATCGGCGAGCAGTACCTCGACCTGGTCTCGACCTCGGACACGCACGGCAAGTACCTGTCGCCGGGGACGACGATCACCAACAGCACCGTGCCCAGCGAGGTCGGCCCCGCGCTCGACGCCGCGAACAACGGTCTTGCGGTGCTGCCGAAGGAGAAGATCGACTCGCTGCTGACGGAGACGTCTCAGGCGGTGGGCGGGCTGGGCCCGGCGCTGCAACGCCTCGTCGACTCCACGACCGCGATCGCCAGCGACTTCAAGGACAATCTGGGTCCGGTCAACGACGTCATCAACAATTCGACTCCGATTCTGCAGAGCCAGGTCGACTCGGGCGACGCCATTTCCCGGTGGGCGGCAAACCTGAACACCATCACATCGCAGACGGCGGAGCAGGATCAGGCGTTGCGCAGCAGTCTGCAGCAGGCCGCCCCGACGGCCGATCAGCTCAACGCCGTCTTCGGTGACGTGCGCGATGCGCTGCCCCAGACGCTCGCAAATCTGGCGATCGTCACCGACCTCCTCAAGCGGTACCACGCGGGCCTCGAGCAGGCGCTGGTGATTCTTCCGCAGGGGGCGACCGTCGCGCAGGCCGCGACGGTCTTCCCCGGCGAAGGCCTCCTGCACGTCGGCCTGTCGCTCGGCCAGCCGCCGCCATGCCTGACCGGTTTCCTTCCGGCATCGGAATGGCGTGCGCCCGCCGACACCACGACGAAACCGCTGCCCGACGGGTTGTACTGCAAGATCCCGAAGGACACCCCGGCGAACGTCGTTCGCGGCGCGCGCAACTATCCGTGCGTCGACGTGCCTGGCAAGCGCGCGGCAACGCCGGAGGAATGCCGCAGCAACACGCCGTATGAGCCGCTGGGCACCAACCCCTGGTACGGCGATCCGAACCAGATCCTGACGTGCCCGGCGGCCGGAGCGCGATGCGACCAACCAGTGAAGCCTGGCTACGTCGTGCCAGCGCCGTCGATCAACAACGGCATGAACCCGTTGCCTGCCGATCAGTTGCCGCCGCCGATCTTGCCGACGAGCGACCCGTTGACGGCCCCTGGCCAGGGAACAGTCGCCTGCAGTGGCCAGCAGCCGAACCCATGCATCTACACTCCGGCATCGGGTCCCTCGGCGATCTACAACCCGTCCAGCGGCCAGGTCGTCGGACCTGACGGAGTCCAGTACTCCGTCACCAACTCAAGTGATCCAGGAGAGAACGGATGGAAGGAGATGCTGGCACCAGCCGGCTGAACCCCACCGGAGGGCAGGAGCGAAGCGACCCGGGAGTAGACATCCCTCTAGCTACCGACGCGTCGGACGAGTCCGACGCACGATCCGAAGATTTGCAGGACCTGACTGCAGAGGACATCCCAGTGCGCCGTCAGGAGCGGTTCGGCCGCGGCTGGCTGGTGGCATTATGCGCATGCCTGATCCTGCTGACCGCCGGCGTCGCGGTCGGCGGATTCCTCGCCCTACGGTCGCACGACCAGAGTGAGGCGATCGCCCGCGAGGATGCGGTCGCCCTCGAGCGTGCCAAGGACTGCGTCTCGGCCACCCAGGCCCCGGACGTCGCCGCGATGACGGCAAGCCAGACCAAGATCATCGAATGTGCGACCGGTGACTTCGCGGTCCAGGCCAACCTGTTCACCAGCATGTTGGTCGAGGCGTACCAGGCTGCCAACGTGGCGGTTCAGGTATCCGACATGCGCGGAGCGGTCGAGAAGCACAACGACGATGGTTCGGTCGACGTGCTCGTGGCGATGCGGGTGAAGGTGACCAACTCCCAGGCCGCCGATCAGGAGCAGGGTTACCGCCTGCGCGTGAACATGGCGCCCGCCGACGGAACGTACAAGGTCAATCGGCTGGACCAGGTCACGTCGTGACTGCGCTTCTGGAGCAAGACACCGAACTGCTGACCGCGGACGACGCCGCCCTGCGGTACGCCTCCTGGCACGCACGGGCGGGTGCGATGGCGCTGGACGTCTTGCCCGGTGTGGCCGTGATCGCGACGATGGCGTTGTTGGCCTACACGACGCCGCCGTTCGGCGCGCTGTGGTGGGTGTTCATGGGCGCACTAGGGGTGGCGGTCCTCGGGACGCTCGTCAATCGCGTGGTATTTCCGTCGATGGTCGGCTGGTCCCTGGGGCGTGCAGTCGTCGGGATCCGCGTCACGACGCCCGCTGGTGGCCCCGTCGGCGGCTTCCGGCTGCTCGGCCGCGAGATCGCGCACCTCCTCGACACGGCCGCGCTGTTCATCGGTTGGCTTTGGCCGCTGTGGGACAAGCGACACCGTACGTTCGCCGACCTGTTGCTCCGCACCGAGGTCCGTGTCGTCGAGGACCCCGCCGCGACACCGGTCCGCAACGTCCGACGCGTCGCCGGGATCGTGCTCGTCGTAGCGGCCCTGCTGGGGGCGGCCGGCGGCGGGCTGGGTTATCTGCAGGTCTACCGGCACGACCGTGCCGTCGAGCAGGCGCGAGTGCAGATCACCGAGCAGGGCCCGCGGATCGTCGAGCAGTTGTTGAGTTACGGCAGCCAGACGGTCGGTGACGACTTCGCGAGGGCACAGACGCTGGCGACGGACGCCTACCGGCCGTTGTTGACCGCCCAGCAGGAGTCCGTGCGGAAGTCCGGCATCACCGACAACGAGTACTGGGCGGTGAGCAGCGCGGTGCTGTCGGTGAGTACCGACAAGGCAGCCATGCTGTTGGCCCTTCAGGGCCAGCGGGGATCGGATGCTGCGAAACTGAGGTTCATCACCGCCACCGTGCGGGCCGACTTCGAGAAGTCCGGTGACCACTGGCGGGTCGCGGTTCTCACAGTCCTGAAGAAGCCTCTGACGGGCCAACAGAATCAAGCGCCCCCGCCCTCGGCCCCACCCGGCACACCACCGAGCGGGTCCGGACGATGAGCCCCCGTCGCAAGATCGAGACGGCCGACCTTGAGTTCTTCTCGGTGCAGGCGCGCGCACCGAAGAAGCCGGTGCGGTGGGGACTTCCGCTGACGGCCTTCCTCGCGTTCGTCCTGGCCGCCGCGGCCATCGCAGGAAGCGTCTTCATGCTGGTCGGCCACGAGAGCTATCGGCGCACCGAGGTAAGGGATGCGTCTGCGCTTGGCTACGTACGCGGGTTCATGACTACTTACACGACGCTGGATCCGTTCCACGCCAACGACTATGCGAACAGAGTCCTGGCGCAGGGAACGGGGGACTTCGCCAAGTCCTTCAAGGAGAGGCTGAACGAGATCGTGGTTCAGGTCGCGCGTGCCGAACCCACTACGGGAAGCGTGCTGGAGGCTGGCGTCCAACGCTGGAATGACAACGGCAGCGCCGACGTGCTGGTGGCGACCACGGTCAAGTCCACCGCTCCCGACGGCAAGACCCCCATCGAGAGCGGAACCCGTTGGGTCGTCACGACTATCGAGGAGGGGCAGCAGTGGAAGATCAGCCAACTGATTCAAGTGATCTGACCGCCGACACCACCGCCGCCGTCCCCCGGGGGAAGGCGGCGCACAACCGCCATCGACTGCCGCGGCAGAAGGCGCAGCAGTTCGGAGAGGCGGATGCCGCCGACGAGGCGGGCACCGACGCGCCCGAGACGACCTCGGAGCCAACGGATGCCACGGAGGCCGTCGAGCTCACCAAACCTTCCGCGGAAAGCAGCGAAGCCGACACCAGCGAAACGGCGTGGGTCGAGACGCCCAAGCGCAGGCGCCGGATTCCCTGGCGGCGTGACAGGACGGCCGCCGACGCGCCGTCCGTGAGCCCGCCCGTCGAGGAAGCCGTCGAAGTAGCCGTCGAAGAAGCCGAGGTGTCCGACGACGCTCCGGAACCCGAGACCGTCGAAGAGTCCGCGGAGCCAGTACTCATTGCCCACCGACCTGCGGGGCGGGCGTTGAAGCTCCTCGCGGTGGTCGCGGGCGTGCTATTCGTCTCGGCAGCCGCGTTCGCGGGCGCGACGATTCAGCCCTACCTCGCCGACCGGGCCGCGGTGCAGACCAAGTTCTTGATAGCCGAGACCGCCGCGAACGCGATCACCACACTGTGGACCTACACACCCGATGACATGGACAAGCTGCCGGATCGTTCCGCCAGGTACCTCGGCGGCGACTTCGCGGCCGACTACAAGCGCTACATCGACGCGATCGTCGCACCGAACAAGCAGGCTCAGGTGACCAACAACACCCAGGTCCTCGGCGCAGCCGTGGAGTCGTTGACGCCTACGGACGCCACCGCGATCGTGTACACCAACTCGGTGGCCACCAGCCCCGTCACCAAGGGCATACCGTCCCTGCGGTACCTGTCGTACAGGTTGACGATGAAGCGTCAGGACAATCGCTGGCTGATCACGCAGATGGTGGCCGTGACGAAGCTGGACCTGACACCGCGGCTGTAGCGGTCGTCGCGCGATGGCAGTCGAATCCCCTGTCTCCCAGCGGTTGACGGTCACCGCACTGCTGTTGCTGACGTTCGCCACGGGTCTGGTCGACTCCGTGAGCGTACTCGTGCTTGGACACGTCTTCGTCGCGAACATGACGGGCAACGTGATCTTCCTCGGCTTCTGGTTGGTGCCCCATTCGGGTGTCGATCTGGTCGCCGCCGTGGTGTCGTTCGCGAGTTTCGTCGCCGGGGCCGTGCTCGGTGGCAGGCTGGCACGACACCTGGATGACAACGTCCGCCGCTGGCTCGCCGTGGCGCTGGGTACCGAAATCGTCGTACTGGTGACTCTTTCGATACTCGCCGGTGCTGGTGTTCTGCAGTATCAAGGCGGCGGCGGACGACTGATCCTCATCGCGGGACTAGCCGTCGTCTTCGGCAGTCAGAACGCGACGGCGCGACAGTTCGGGGTGCAGGAACTCAGCACGACGGTGCTGACGCAGACCATCGTCGGCCTTGGCTTGGACAGCAGGCTCGCAGGCGGGACGGGCCAGCGGGAGAAGCTCCGCTTCGGTGTCATCCTCAGCATGTGTGGCGGGGCAGCCGTCGGTGCGACCATGACGTTGTGGACCGTCGCGCCGGTCATCGCCATCGCCGCGGCGGCCGTGGCCGCCAGTGTCGCCATCTTCGCGTTCGGAACGGCCAGGGATCCCAGCGCGAGCAACTAGCCTGGCAGCATGTCATCAGTCCTCGTCACCGGAGCGGCCCGCGGCATCGGCCGCGCGATCACCGAGCATCTCGCGAGTCACGACTGGAACGTCATCGCCGGCGTGCGCACGCAGGCGGATGCCGATGCGGTCGGCGCGGTCGACCCACGGTGCATCACCCCGGTGATCCTCGACGTCACGAACGACGACCACATCGCAGAGCTCGACGCATCCCTACCGGCTCGCTTGGACGCCGTGGTGAACAACGCAGGCATCGCGGTCAGTGGGCCGATTGAGGCAGTTACCACCGCCGACTGGCGAAAGCAGTTGGACGTCAACGTGATCGGTCAACTCGCTGTCACCCGCGCCGTGTTGCCGCGCCTGCGCGAGTCGGGTGGTCGGGTGGTCTTCATCTCCAGCGTCAACGGAAGGGTGTCGTTGCCGATGCTCGGGGCGTACAGCGCCTCCAAGTTCGCCATCGAGGCGGCGGCCGACGCGCTGCGGATGGAGTTGCGACCCTGGCGCCTCCCCGTGGTGATCGTCGAGCCGGCGCAGACCGACACCGACATGTGGCGCACCGCCGACCAGATGGTCGCCGAGACCGAAGCGGCACTCACGCCAGAGCTTCGGGCGCTGTACGTCAGGCACATCGCCGGGATGAAGAAGTTCGTCCCGATCTCGCAGCGCATGGCGGTGCCCACCGAGAAGGTGTCCGCCATCGTCGAGCACGCACTGGTGACGAGGCGCCCGCGGGCGCGCTACGCCGTCGGCGTCGGGCCGCGGTTGCAGGTGGCGCTCGTGCCCAAGCTGCCAGCCGCCGTCAGGGACCTGGTGTTGCGCAAGGTCTCTGGGCAGCCGTAGCAGAGCCGGACGGGGGACGCCCGCGCCCGCCCACATGCCACCGGTGTCGCGACGAAGCACGATCGCCGACGAGCCGCCTCCGTCGAGCAGAATGGCGGTGTCGCTCCCAAGTCCGCGGAACAGATCCTGGATCTGGTCCGGTGTGTAGCTGCCGCCCTGGAAGACGTACATCTCGTCCCTGTCGCGGGCGTACGCGATCGCCGTGCGGGCAGCGCTCGGGCCGCCGTCGTTCATCTGCCCGGTGTCACCGGATGCCATCAGCCCCAGGCCGCTGACCGCGACGACGAACCGGGTGACCGTGTCCATAAGGTCCTTGATGACCGGTGTGGCGGCGTCGTAATCGTTGGGCGCCCTCGGCGAGACGACGAACGGCGCGCCTGCCACGGGCAGGATCATCGTCGACAGGGCCGTCCAAACCTCGTCGCCACCGGAAGGGCCTGTTTGCCCGCGTACGCGAGGGTGCCCGTGACGGCGGCGTTGGCGGGTGCCTCTCCGCGGGTGTTGTCGAAGTAGGCGCCCAGCGGGGAACTGCAGCCGGTCGACTTCCAAGAGCCCCCCTTCGGGCCCCGGATGTCGAAGAAGTTGGCGTTGATCGCAATGGTGGGCTTACCCAATGCTTGCCAGGCCTGGATCGGGGTGAAGGTCTCGGACGCCTGCCAGAGCCCTTCGGACGTCCAGGCCCGTGAATCCTGTTCGCAGCGAGCCTGATAGCCGCGGTGAGAGTCGACGAGAAAGGGGGTCAGCCGCTGTGAGGCCGACTTGATGATCATCAGGTGACCGCCGCCCGTACCCGCTGCCGCCTGCGTTGAGCATCGGCGTTGGGTTGCCGCCGCCGAAGTTGTAGACGAGGTATGAACCGCGCGTGTTGGCGATCGCGCTCGCGAGCAGTTCGCGGCCGTCCGCGGCGCGCGCCACCCGCGCCCCCGACAACGATGCGAGTACGGCAGCCAACATCAGCGTGTAGCCGGCAGCGACGAGTCGCCAGAGCCTTAGGGCAAGACTCGGCACGTTTGGCCCCTTGGAGAACGGGTGTGTGATCGGCTAACCGTAATCACAGCAAACTCTTGGGCAACTTTGGTCTCATCCGCATCACAATTGAGAGCCTCGGCCGAATTGCGTTGTGTCCGAGAGTGTTTGCCAGGAGCAATCGCAGCCTGGTCTTCATTGGGCACAACGACTCGACGTCGGTGGACACCATCACCGTGGACGCATCCGGCGCCGGGTCGGTGATCACCTACAAGGCCGACCTCCAGATGAATGGCGCGGCCAAACTCCCCAGCCCGGCGATGAAGGTTGTTTTCGACAGGCTGGCCAACGACACCGAGAAGCGGATGGCGACGGTCCTCAACGGCCCGTAGGTCAGTGCCTTCGGTTCTTCGTGCAAGCGCTCATCACCGCCCCGGCGGGGCCAGCCGGTAGATGGCGTCGGCGCCGTCATCGGTGATGTAGACCGCTCCGTCGGGCCCTGCCACCGCGGCCACCGGCGTGCCCCAGCGTGATCCGTCCGCAGCCTGGAAGCCGCCGACGAGGCTCTGCTGGTCGCCGAGACCGCCGTTGCGCCAAGGGAAGAAGGACACCGCGGGGGCGCGCGGCGGCTGGCGGTTCCACGATCCGTGCACGCCGACCAGGGCGCCGTGGTCATACGGCGCGGGCAGCACCCCGTCGACGAAGCTCAGTCCGAGTGGCGCAGAGTGTGCGCTGAGACTCTGCTCGATCGGTGGCAGGACGGCGCAGTCGAGCTTGCTGCCGTCGGGGTTGGTCTGGACATCGCGGACCAGGGCCAGGTTCGCCGGGCCCCCGTCGGGATTGCAATAGGGCCAACCCAATTCGCGCCCCTGGGTCAACTTGGCGACCGATTCGGGTGGATGGTCGTTGACGTACTCGGGGACCACCTGGCCGAAGGACGCACCCTGGTCGGGGACCTCGACGTTGTCGCGGTTGTTGACCGCCGTCCACACCGTGCCGTCGGGTGCGATTGCCAGGCCGGTGCCGTTGCGAACGCCGGTCGCGAATGGTTGAAACGGTCCGCCGCCGGGCGGAATCCGCATGATCGTGGCACGTTGTGGAGTGGCGGTCCGATCATCGGGGGAGACGTTGCCCGTAGAGCCGATCGAGAAGTACACGGCGCCATCTGGACCCACCGCCACGCTCTTCAAGGCGTGGGCGTACGCGCCGCCGAGGTCGGGGCTTTGCGTGTCGGGGAGTCCGCCCGCCGCCGTGCGCGGGCGGGTGGCCTTGCCGTCGGCGTAGTCGAATGCATCGATCTGGTCGCTCTCGGCGATGTACAGCGTCGAGCCGGCGAACGCCAGACCATGGGGCTGGTACATGCCCCCGATCAACAGCTGCAGCTGAGGCCCGCCGCCCGTGGGTTGCAGCCGGATGACTTGCCCGGCACTGGGTACCGACACCAGCAGGTCACCGTCCGGGGCCCACGCCATCAGACGCGGCTTTGGCACCCGCGCCCACACCGACATCGTCCAGCCCTTTGGCACCAGCGCCTTTCGTGGCTCGTCGAACGGCACCGCCGCCAAGTCGTCCGGAACCTGGACCGTCACCTCGGCGAGGCCGGCCTCGCCGGGTGCTGGCGTGGTGGTGGTGTCCGACGTTGGCGGGGTGCTCGATGAGCACCCCGCCAACAGAAGGACGACGCCGATGACGCCGAATATCTTACGCTGCAGCCA
>NZ_JAVROT010000479.1:0-4705 GCF_032162605.1 Mycobacterium sp.
CGGGCGCAGCTCCGCGGGCACTGGCTCACCCGACATGCGTTCAGCCACCGCCATCATCACGTCGATCAGGGTTTCGTCGTCGTCGTCGATCACCGCGTCGCAATAGACCTGCAGGTAGGCGAAGGGCAAGGTTTCGTCGAGTACACAGAGACTGACTTTGCCGTTTCGGGCCACCGCTTTGGCCTTGGCCCGAGCGCCCATGGTCGCCACCAGCAGGTCGTCGTTGTCGTCTGGGACGTAGTAGACGATCGACATCGCCGGGCCGTCCGATCGACGGCCGTAGCCGAAGACGCAGGTGCGATGGGTCTGGACGAACAGTCGCCGCTCAGAGGGCAGCATGTCGCGATCCGTCGGCGCCTGGAAAGGATCCTTGGACAGGGGCAGCAGACGCGCCGATGCGCGGTCTCGGTTTTGATTCGTGGTCTCTGGGGCAGTGCTCATGATCTCTAACCTCCCACTCTTATTATCGATTGATAATAAGAGTACGCTTCGAAAGATGGAACGCAAGACCCCAGCGCCGACCAAGGTGCGCCTGCGCCGGACCCGGACCGACATCCGGGAGGCCCTGCTGGAGTCGGCACTGGTCGAATTCGGGGCCAAGGGTTTCGACGGCGCATCGACGCGTTCGATCGCTTTGCGTGTTCAGGCACACCAGCCGCAGATCAATTACCACTTCGAGTCCAAATCGGCGCTGTGGAAGGCCGCGGTGGACCACCTCTTCGGGCTCTTGCGGGAGGCGTTCGACGGCGTCATACCGGCCAAGCTCACCGGCGTTGAAGTGTCGGCGCTCGCCGTAGCGTTCGCTGACGGGATACGTCGATTCGTGGCATTCGCCGCCAAACACCCTGAGCTGAACCAGATCATGGTGCACGAGGGCACTGCAGCGAGCGATCGGTTGACGTGGATGACCGAAACGCACGTGAAGCCGTTCTTCGACGGCATCCGGCCGGCCTGGCAGGTGCTGCGTGACACCGGCGTTGCGGCACCCATCGACAGCGAGATCCTGTACTACGTGCTCGTCGGCGCGGCATCACTGCCGTACGTGAACGCCCCCGAAGTCCGGCTTCTCACCGGCCGAGACCCGAGTAGCCCTGAGTGGATCACTGCTCACGCTGACGGATTGGTCGCCATCCTCCTGCCGGGACTGTCCGCCGTCGCAGACTGATGCTTCTTCCTGAACTGTGGTCGGGACAGCAGGAACTTTGGGGTCAAACTACGTTGTCATGGATCAGGGCGACCGGCCGGTCGACGACGAAATGGGCAGGCCTCTTCGATCTTCCGCATGACGCGTTTTGGATCGCGGGGTTCGACGGTCGATCCTGTCCAGGGCGGGATCTGTCCGGCGCTCAAGACATTGGCCCTGCGGTCGGCCATCCCGGCCACTCTCGAGCTTGCGCTCGACCACGCCTGCCTGACCCAGTCGAAGTTGGCGCGTACTACGTGATGTCAGGAGGCCCTGACCAACGCATTCACGCAGGCGTGCGCCTCCCATGTGACCCCTGCACGTGTACAGACAAGTCCACTAGCGGTGGCAACCTTCCTTGAGGCCCGCTGCCCCGGCGAGGAGGTCACGGACCGCGCTCGCGCTCAGCCCCAACTTCGCCAGAAACCCCACAGCCGGACTGGTTGCGATCAAGTCGGCGAGATCCTGCTCGTTGTGGGTGGAGGTCATTATCACCGGCGGGGGCGCCGGCAGCCCCGATTCGTAAAGCTGCTCGGCGACATCGAAGCCGTTCTCCGCGCCGAGGTAGACGTCGACCAGCATGACGTCGGGTTGTAAGTCCTGGACGCAACGGAGAGCCTCGGCGCTGGTTGACGCTACGCCGACGACCATGACGCCGTCGTGCTCGAGTAGACGGCGCGCGGCGTCGACGAAATCTGCGCTGTCATCCACGATTACGCAGCGCATCGGGAACCTCGCAGAGCCATGATGCCAGCATGGCAGTGCGCGCACCGGTGCGCATTCCCGCTAGCTGGAAAAGTGCTGCCGAACACCGGCTCGCCTGGTGGCCGAATGCGCTGGCGCCAGGGTATTTGCAGGTGGCCGGTAGGTGCGGATTCCCGCAGGCGGGGGCGCTGGCTTTAGGCAGATCCGCGTCCGACGGCGCTCTGCGTCCCACCGGGTATCGCTGACCCACCTCAACACACTCAACGGGCTGGCGAATGCCGTGCAAACCCGTTGCGGTTCAGGCAAACCCATCGGCTATACGACGACGCCACGACCCCAGGGCGAGTCAACGTGCAGATGAGGGCATCGGCGGACCGCTGCCGCGGAGCGTCGAAGGACGTGGGCAGCCCCGTGATCGGCACCTCATACCTTGTCCGACGGCCGGCCCCCTCGGCAATCACCTGGTGCTCGTGGTTGGAAAACGCGGCCAGCAACTCAACCGGTCGGTCCTGAAGACGGCTGGCTGGTATCCCGCTGTGAGGGCTGCCGGGGGTAACAGCCGACGACACGAGGCCGCGCTGGCGATCGTGGGAGCCATGAACATCGTCACATCACACATACGAGCTGGTGTCGCCGTCGCCGCAGACGACCAAGGCCGGATCGGCATCGGCCCCCGCGCATGGGTGAAGTATGCAAGTCGAGGCGATCGGAACGTTCTTTCTGGTATTCACCGTCGGCGCCGCCGTTGGGAGCCGCAGCCCGCTGGCTCCACTGGCGATCGGCGCAGCCCTGATGGTGATGGTCTACGCCGGTGGCCATCTCTCCGGCGGCCACTACAACCCGGCGGTCACGGTGGCGGGCGCGTTCGCAGTCGGCGGGATCTCCGGTGGCTTCTTCAACCCGGCAGTGACCGCCGGGTGCCGCGGCGATGGGCATGTTCGCCTGGCCGACGCTGTGGATGTATCTGGTCGGGCAGGTCGTCGCCGGCGCCGTCCCTAGCCGCTTTCCTCGCACTCAACCCCGACGACCGGTGAGCCGCCCATGCGCCCAGCACCATCGTGCGCTGGGCGAAAGTCCACGATCCCCGCGCCGGTAGTCGATGGGTACCCGTTCGGTGGTCGGGTGGCTGACCTACCGACCATCGTCGCGGTCGGCCCGTTCGATGCCCCCCGGGCACGCCCACCTCGTCGATGTGTTCACCGGCATGGGAATCATCGTGGGCAGCTCGAATGGCTCAGCGATCGTGTGCCACCGGTGATCATGTAGGAGTGACAGCTGGGCAGAATGTATTCGAAAAGACCAGCAGCACTGCATATTCAGACCGTCTGCCCACTCGCCGTTGGCGAGCAGTATCGGCTCCGAGCTGCGCCGGTTCTGTTGCGCCGCCGCGGACTACGCGGGAACTACGTTGTCGCCATTGCCGCACCCGGATATGATGCACGTTTGGCCCTCGTCCGAATTTCGCCCAAAGTCGATGTGTGAGTTTGCGGTATGACCCAGAGACGGTCACGTCCGCCCGGCTGGACGCCGGGCGCTGCTTCTGCATGCCGCTCTTCATCGGTGTGGGCACGCGTGCCCCCTCTGTTGTTGCGCCCGACGGCCCCGCCCCTGGCGCTGGGTCTGGTGGTGTCTGCGTCGATCATCGCGGCGGAGAGCGTCTTGGTATACCTGCTCAAAGAGGCGGTCCCCGGAAACATCTTTGGTGTGGTGTTCCTGCTGGGCGTCTTGGTGGTCGCCACGGTGTGGGGGTTCGGGCTCGGGGCGGTGACGTCGTTTGCCAGCGCCGTTGTCTACGTGTGCTTCCACCGTCTGCAGACCGGCGGCAGCATCGTCGCGATCTCGACGGAGAACTGGGTGGCAATCACCATCTTCCTGATTGTCGCGCTTTCGACCACAAGCATCGCGGCGGTGGCCCGATCGCGCGCCGCCGAAGCTGATCTACGCCGTCGGCAGGTCGAGGCAACCCATGACCAGCTCCGAGCGCTCGTGGAGCAGCAGGCCGCGCTGCGCCGGGTTGCCATCCTGATTGCGCAGGGGGCGAGCCCGCCGGAAGTGTTCGACGCGGTGGCCGACGAACTCGCCCGCTGCCTGAACGTGGTCAACGCGGGGCTGCTGCGCTTCGAGGGAGACGGCACCGGGTACGTGCTCGCCGTGCGGTACGAGCCGGGAACCACGACGATGCCCGTCACCGGCGAGCACCTTCCGTTGGGTGGCGAGGACATCGGAGCGTTGGTGTTGCGTACCGGCCGCGCGGCGCGGATTGACAACCACGAGAACACCTCTGGCCCGGAGGCCGCCCACACTCGTGACGGGGGGATCGGTTCGATCGTGGGAGTCCCGATCGTTGTCGACGGTCGGTTGTGGGGTGCGGCGATCGTCGGCTCGACGAGCACCGAGCCCATGCCTTCGGACACTGAGGCACGGATCGCCGATTTCGCTGATCTGGTCGCCACCGCGATCGCCAATGCCGCCACCCGCGCGGAATTGCAGGCCAGCCGCGACGAGCTGAGTGTGCTCGCTGATCAGCAGAGTGCGTTGCGCCGCGTCGCCACCCTAGTGGCGCGGGGTGCACTCCCGTCGGAGGTGTTCGAATCGGTGGCAGTGGAATTGGCCGGGCTCCTCGGTGTCGAGAACGCGTCGGTGTGGCGTTACGAGTCCAACGGCGTGGCCACGCTGCTCTCGGCCTGGGACGAGCCCGGCGCGAAGAAGATGCCTGTCGGTCAGCGGTTTTCACTCGAGGGCGACAACATCGCGGCGATGGTGTTACAGACCGGTTGCCCGGTCCGGATGGACAGCCACGACGATGCCGCCGGGGCC
>NZ_JAVROT010000480.1:0-15816 GCF_032162605.1 Mycobacterium sp.
GCATCCTATGAAACGACTCAGGACGCTAGGTCGCTTCGACGACCTTCTTGAGCTTCATCAGGGACTCATCCTGCGAAGCGGACATGGCGGCCGCGATGCCGTGATCGAAGGCACGGTGGGCGAGCACGAGCTTCATGACGAACAGCCAAGCGTTCACGAACCAGCGCCGTAGGGCGCGCTGACCCTTCAGCACGGCATCGACACCGCTGGTGTCGGCCGCAGCGAAGTCCGTGTCGGCGTCAACGGTCAGATCGGTGCCGCCGACGGGGGCGGCCATGGTCGACGAGCCGGTCCACCCGGCGTGCAGTTCGGACGCGTTCTCCGGCATCCCGCCCGGTGCGCCGAGCCAGGTGGTCAACTTAGCGGGATCGATCAACCACGCGAACACCTCCGAGGGGACGGCCTCAATGGTTACCGTCGCGTGGGTCACCAGCGCCATTGCAGACGCTAACGCGTCGAGAAGTTGCCGCGCTCATCAGACCGCTCGCGCAGTATCGTCCCAGTCGGCCCACCACCCGTCCGAACATGAAGGAACTCCCACCGATGTCAACGCCGCCAACCCTTCTGACGATCATGTTCTGGCCGGAGTCGGCGTACGGGCCGACGAACCAGTGCATCGGGCTGGCGGCCATCCTTCGCGACCGCGGCCACACCATAGTCTTCGCCGCGGAGAGCTCGTGGGCGGGCAAGCTCGAACCGTTCGGCTTCCTCGAGGAACTCGTCGATCTGACAGAGCCCGAGCCGGCCGACGGCGCGGCCGAAGAGGACGCCGGCAGGTTCTGGACCGACTTCATCTCCGAGACATCCCCGGAGTTCCGCAAGCCGACCGTCGAGCAACTCGGATCGTTCATCCAGCCCACGTTCAAGGCGCTGATCGACGGCGCCAAGTATTGCGAGCCGCGCCTGCGCGAGATCGTCGCCAAGCACCGACCGGACGTCCTCGTCGAGGACAACGTGGTGCTCTTCCCGGCGCTGGTGACCTCAGGGGCGCCGTTCGTGCGGATCGTCTCTTGCAGCCCGCTGGAGGTTCCCGGTCCTGGTGTACCGCCGCCATTCTCCGGGCTGCCCAGCGCCGCCCCGTCGCAGTGGGACGCCTACCGCGCCGAGTTCGACCACACTCACCGCGCGATCTGGGCCGACTTCGATTCCTGGGTTCGGACCCAGGGCGCCGACGCGTTGCCCGAACTCGAGTTCATGCCGCGTGCGAACACCGCCAACCTCTACGTCTATCCGACCGAGGCCGACTATCTCGACGCCCGGCCGCTCGACGCCAGCTGGACCCGGATGGACTCCAGCGTGCGTGAGACCGACGAGGAATACGTGCTACCCGCCGAGATTGCCGATCGGCCCGACGACAGTGCGCTGATCTACCTCTCGCTGGGATCCCTCGGCGGGGCAGACGTCGAACTCATGCAGCGGCTCGTCGACGTGCTCGGCACCACCCGGCACCGCGTCATCGTCAGCAAGGGACCCCAGGCCGACCGGATCACGTTGGCGGACAACATGGTCGGGGCGCAGATGCTGCCGCAGACGAAGGTGATCCCGCAGGTCGACCTGGTCATCTCACACGGCGGCAACAACACCGTCACCGAGACGCTGCACTTCGGCAAGCCGCTGATCGTGCTGCCACTGTTCTGGGACCAGTACGAGAACGCACAGCGCATCGACGAACTCGGGTTCGGTGTGCGGTTGGACACCTACGCCTTCGCCGACTCCCAGCTGACCGACGCCGTGGAGCGGTTGCTGGCCGATACCGCACTGCGCAGCCGGCTCGCCGAGGTGGGGGCCGCGATCCGTGCCCGCGACGGTCTGCGCGTGGGTGCCGACGTCATCGAGCAAGTGGCTAAGCAGCACCGAGCCTCGGTTGACTGAGATCGTCGACACCCTCGACCTCGCCGACGATAAACGCCTTTCGGTGGTATCCGGCGCGGCCGGCCTGGCCGCCGTACCCATGACACGCGACGGAGATGGCTCTTGGCGGCGGGCCCAACCGGGTGACGGCGTGGCGCAAGCGTTGCTCGAACTACTGGCAGAGGCGCCTCGGTCGGTGACTCGGGGGCGCTTCACGGTGCGCTCCTGGACTCGGCACCCGGCTTCCGGCGAGCGATCCGTCGGCGTCGACCAGACCAACGAATCGGTGATCGTCGGCGATGCGGCGGTGGTCAAGTGGGCCACTCACCTCCAGGATGGCCCACACCCCGCGCCGCGGCGGATCAGCGTGCTTCGCGATGCCGGTTTCGCCGGCATGCCCACCCCGTGGGGAGTGGTCACCTGGCAACCCGCGCGCGGCGCCGAGACCATGGTGGCGAACGTGGACGAGTACCTACCCGGCGCGGTGGACGGTTGGACCTGGACCGTCGACCTGAACACGCAGGCGGCCCGCGGCCGCCTGCCCGCCCCATTCGTCGCCGCGGCCACCGACGTCGGTACGTTGGTCGCGGAGCTGCACGCCGCACTGTCATGCACCGCGACCCGCGCCACGCAGCAGGACGCGGACCGATGGCGGCACGGCGCCTTCGAGGCACTCGAAACCGTTTGCGCACTGGACGATTCCGCCAGTGTCGTGGGTGCGCGTGAACGCCGCGACGAGATCGCGGCCATTCTGGACGGGCTCGGCGAGCTCTCGGGCACACCGATCATCGAGGGGCATGGCGATCTGCACGTGGGCCAGGTGCTGCGAGGCGGCGACCGCTTCGTGGTGACCGACTTCGACGGCAACCCCGTGCTTCCCGCGTCGCAGCGGATGCTGCCGATCCCAACAGCACTCGACGTCGCGGGCATGGTCCAGTCACTCGCGCACGCTGCGATCGTCGCCCGCAGGTACACCCAACTCGAACCCGCCGCGCTCGGCGATGTCGACGAGGCCGGCCGCGCGGGCTACCTCGACGCCTACCGCCGGCGGATCGCCGAGCTCGGCCACGCGGATCTGTACGACCCGCGCCCGCTACTAGCCTTCCGCGTACAGCAGGTCCTGCGCGAGATCGTCTACGCCGCACGACATCTTCCTCACTGGATGTACGTCCCCGACGCAGCCCTGCCAGATCTTTTCGACGAAGGGACACAGAAGTGAAGCCGGATGGTTTCGCCGCCGACCTCTACCGCAAGCCGGAGGTGCTGCAGCGGCTCGCCGCGACGCTGACCTCCGGAAACCCGTGGGCGGACGTGGTGCCGCCGAACGTCGAGCGGGTGGTTCTGCTCGGCATGGGGTCCTCCGCGTACGCCGGCGGCGTCGCCGCCGCTCGGATGCGGGCACGAGGCCTGGTCGCATCCTCGGAGTTGGCCTCGTCGCAACTGCTACCCGGTTGGGGTGCGGGAACACTCGTCGTCGCGACCTCTGCGAGCGGCGGCTCGGTCGAGACCCTCGACGCGCTTGACCGGCTTCCCGATGGAGTGAGCACCGTTGCGTTGACCAACACGGCAGGCTCGGCCATCACCCGGCGTTGCGACGCCGTCGTCGATCTCGAGGCCGAACCCGAAGTCGGCGGGGTGGCCTGCCGCAGTTACCAGCACACCATTGCCCTCCTCCTGGCGCTCGAATGCCACCTCGCAGGTGAGGATACGGCTGCCCTGAGCAGCTCCGTCGCAGCGGCAGCAGATGCGTCTGCCTACCTCATCAGCACCGAATCCAACTGGCTGCCAGCACTTTCCGAGCTCCTGCTCGGTCAGGCGGGTACCCATTTGGCCGCGCCTGCACACCGCTACTGCTCGGCCCAACAGGGCGCCCTGATGCTGCGAGAGGGCCCTCGCCTACCCGCCGTCGGCTGCGAGACCGGCGACTGGAGCCACGTCGACGTGTACCTGACCAAGACGACCGACTACCGACTGCTGGTGTTTGCCGGTTCGGTATGGGAGCCGCAACTAGCCGAATGGACCACCGCCCGCGGCAGTACCGTCGTCGGCGTCGGCGCAAGCGTCCGTGGCGCGCGGTACGAGGTGCGCTACCCGGGTGATTCCGACGACGACGTCCGGTTGCTCACCGAGGTGCTGGTACCCGAACTGCTCGCGGCGCGCGCATGGCGGGCCGCCGCCACCCCCTGAGCTTGAATTCTCAACCCGCGAGGTGATTCCACTCCCGCGAGAGGTCGGCCCACGGTCCGATGGCGGCAATCTCACCGTCGACGAGGAAGACGACGCGATCGGCCTGTGCCAGCGCCGCCCGCTTGGAGGTGGCACCGAGGACCGTGATGCCGCGAGCCCGCAGGCCCGTCCACAACTGCACCTCGGTCGTCGCATCGAGAGCGCTCGAGATGTCATCGGCGAGAAGCAGTTCCGGCTCGATCGCCAGCGCCCTGGCAAGCGCCAATCGCAGCCTCAACCCTCGTCATCCCGCGCGGACGCCGCGCCGGTACCCACGGCATCGTCGGGTGTGCTGGCGACCAGCAGCCAGACCAGCGTCGCCAGGCCGGTGAAAACGGCCTGGACCGCCAACAGGAACGCGATGCACTCGTGCGACCGGGACAGCACGTCACCGCATCCCTGGCCGTCCCACGGAAGAGTCGACAGCGACCCGACCAGACCGGCCGCCAATACCGTCACGGTGGCCGCGGTCGCCGCGCGCTGGCCGCCGTCAGTCAATGTCCGGCGGAAGTAGTTGAATTCGACACCGAGAGCCAACAGCAGCACCGGTATCACTCCGACCACCTGCTGAAAGAACACCGGGCTGATCGCTCCCCGACACAGTTGTGAGAGCACCGACATCTGTTCTGACATCGGAAGTTCCACGATCCTGGCCTCGGTCGACGGGTCGAGTGCACGGGCGGTGTCGACGTCGAAGTAGTCGACGTAGGCGCTCGCTGCGAGATAACAGAGCCAGGCTCCCACCACCAGTGGGACGATCGCGCGAGCCCGTGCCCAGTCGATCGGCAACGCCACCCGACGCTCGCTGCTGAGCAGGGTGAGCGGATCGGCGTTCAGCGACGCCGCCATCGTGAGACCCATTGCGGCGGCATAGATGCTGGCGGTCAGCACGTCGACGCGAATCGATTCCAAGGGGATGAGCCGCAGTGCGTCGACACCGATGAGGACGACGACGCCAGTCCACCACCAACCCCACAGTCGCGGCACGTCACCGTCCGCCCGGGTGACGGCGCGCTTCATCACCCCGACCACCGCCAGCACCGCGGCATCGACGACGATCACCGCGATCCGCCATGCCACGTGTCCGCCGTCGCCGCTGGAAGGGAACAGTTCCGAGACGAGTTGCTCACTGTAGGAGAACGCGAACAGCATCAGGAAGACCACACCGAAGAGCGCGCGATCAGCGCGCGGGGGTGCTGCGGATTCAGGCATCGTCGGCTCCCGAGATGGCGCGTTGGTCGGGGCTGTTCATCACGAGAAGCCACATGAGCGTCGCCAGCCCCGTGGCAACACCCTGCACCGTGATCACGAAGGTCAGAAACTCGTGCCAATAGCCGAGCACCCCACCACAACCCGTGCCTGCCCACGGCAGCGTGGACAGTGCCAGAGCCAAGCCGATCGACATCACCGTCACCGTCGCGGCCGCAGCGGCCCGTTGAGCGGGTTCGACCAGGGTTCGCCGAAAGAAGTTGAACTCCACCCCCAAGGTGAGCAGCAGGAGCGGGATGACCGCGACAACCTGTTGAAAGAACGCCTGACTGACCGCACCCTCACAGAGGGTCGCCATCGCGCCGAGCTGCTGCGGCAGCGGCATCGCGGCGACTTCGGCCGCCATCTCCGGGTCGAGGTTGCGCACCGTGTCGAGGTCGAAGAAGTCGTCGAAGGCGGTGGCGGCGACGTAACACGCGAAGGTACCGACGACGAGTGGAACCACGGCTCGGACGCGTGCCCAATCGGTCGGTGCCGCGGACCGTCGCACCCTGCTGAACAACGTGAGCGGGTCGGCATTGAGCGACACCGCCATCAGGATCCCCATGAGCGTGGCAAGAGCGACCGAGAACGAAAGATCCAGCCACAGCGGATGGTCTTCTGGCAGAAGACACAACATCACGTCAAGGAATACGACGGTGGCGAATGAGATCCACCACGTCCGCCATAGTCGCGGAACGTCGTCGTCGGCTCGGGTGAGCTGACGCTTGAGCAGACCCACCACCGCGAGCACGGCCACGTCGAGCCCCACCAGTCCGATGATCCAACCCGTGAGATGGTCCTGGCCGGTCGCCTCGAGCGAGGCGAACACGATCTCCTCACTGTAGGAGAAGACGAACAGCAAGAGGAAGACCACTGCCATCACGGCGCGGTCGCGTCGATGCCGTGTCAGCACCGCACGGCGATCGGTGTCCGCTTCGGTCCGCACCGCACCCCCTCGAACCACTGCGCCCGTCACCGCATCGATCTCCAGTGCGCTCACGCTAATCCCCGCAGCTAGATGGCACCGGGAAACGTCACTAGCCGGCCGCGGCGACATCCCGGGCCCACAGACGGAATCGAACCGACACTTGGCGGATTTCAGGTTTGTCGATCCGCGTGGCGAGTCCAGCCGACGGGGACTCTTGCGCAGATTTTCATTGGGATACTAGGTACGGCAACAACTCTCGCGGTCACGGTGGCGCCAGCCGCCCGTGCTGATTACGGGTGCACCGTTCAGCAGACCTGTGTCGCCAAAGCGCCAAGTGCCGTTCCGATGAACATCGTCGCGTCGCCGGATGTCACATGCGCAAGGCTTCGGTCGTCCCCGCGGCGCATCCTGGCCTCCCCGCTGCCGGTCCCCCGGCTCGTGGCCGACTTCCGTGCGGGGCCGTACTCAACGGATCCGAGCACCCGTGGGCGGACTGGGG
This sequence comes from Mycobacterium sp., assembly GCF_032162605.1. GTDB lineage: Bacteria > Actinomycetota > Actinomycetes > Mycobacteriales > Mycobacteriaceae > Mycobacterium. The sequence continues at coordinate 6,756 of NZ_JAVROT010000480.1, forward strand.
TGGTGTTAGCGGATGAGGAGGTGTTCACGCCGCTCGGGCCGAAATGTCAGCGCGGTGCGGGATACCACAGCTATTCGCATCCACGTGCAAACAAGACTCTCAAGCCACATATAACCAGAAGCCAACACTCGGCACCACCGGCGTGAGGATATTCCAAACCATCGATAGCAACTTTCCTAACCGGGCTAATTGACGTCGTCGTTGAACTTCAGTGACGAGGAAGAAAAGTTAGCCGAAACATCGCACGGCCCTTACATTCCCTCACACGTTGCTGAGAAGATCCGAGACGGCCATGGGCAATGGGCAAGCACAGGTCGAAGCGGGTTCGTAGGGTCTTCAAGTAGGCGTCGATTGCGGGGGGCGCCGCTGTGACCGCGACGGCGATGACGCTGAGCCTGGCGGCCCCGTCAGGCGCCGCCTTGCCGCAAATCCCCAAGATCCCCGGGGTCAATGTCATCACGACCGGGCCGCCGTTCGGCCTGCTGGGCATCGGTGGCGACAACCCGTTCTGGGTGCCGGCTCTGCCGTCGAGGATCGCCGATGAGATCAACGGCACGGCTCATCTGGGGGGGCACCGACCTAGACATCCCCGTGACAGTGGCCAATCCGGCATATGACCCAAAATGCACGGACGAGAAAATTTGCCCGCCGAAAACCATCACGGGGCAAGCTAGGTCGAGACTCAGCAAGTCGTCAATCTGCGCTGCCGAGAGCGGGATATCGTCTTCGACCCCGCCCCGCACGAGTCCGTCGCGGCAACGCGCCTACGGGCTGTTCAGGGCTGTTGCCGGGTGGTCCTAGCCCCCAGCCAGGTGTCTTCACGTCTTTTCGGCGCCCGGTGCAACTCGTGACCGAGCCTGCACCGGCAGCGATCCCGAGGATCGACCCCCATATCTGAGTCTGCCGAGTAAAGTCCCACACCACGATTCGGCGTTCAGAGCGGTGAAGGAATTGCGGCGGGCGGCTCCGGCGGTGGGACGGTATGTGGCACATCGACGAGATTGAGCGAATCGGAGGATTGTCATGGGTCTGCTTGACGACAGGGTCGCCTTTCGTGACCGGCGCTGCGCGCGGCATGGGGCGTAATCACGCGGTGCGCCTTGCGCGCGAACGCGCGTCGATCATTGGCATTGATGTCGCGGCCGAAGTCTCACCCCATTGCGGATGCCCCCCGCCAGCGAGGCCGACCTCGAGGAAACCGTTCGCCTGGTGGAGTCCGAGGTCCGTCCATGCTTGATGGAGATCGCCGATGTACGCGACTCTGACGCGCTGGAAGCGGTTCTGGCAGACGGCGTCGCGCGCTTCGGCGGACGCCTGGACGATGTTGTCGCCAACGCAGGTATCAGCACCTGGGCGCGATTCTGGGAGATGCCGGATGAGCAGTGGCAGACGATGATCGACGTCAACCTGACCGGTGTGTGGCGCACGATGAAAGCTGCACTCCGCCATATGCTTTCCGCAGGAGACGGGGCTCGATAATCAACATCAGCTCGGTTGCAGGACTTAAGGCCTTGCCTGGTCAGAGTCACTACACTGCCGCCAAGCACGGCGTGGTGGGGCTGACGAAGTCAGCGGCAATCGAGCTCGGGGATACAACATCCGGGTCAATTCGATCCACCCGTGGGGCGTCGACACAGTGTTGGCCGTAGATCCAAATGTCGAAAAGACGCTCACCGCCCACCCGAACTACCTCATGTCATTTGGCTGCGTGCTTCCCACGCCGTTTCCTGCGAGTGTCGACGACATCTCCGACGCCGTCATCTATCTGGCCTCGGATCTGTCTCGTGCCGTTACGGCAACACAGCTGACCGTCGATATGGGCGCCACGAAGGTCTAAACGGTCTCGAACAGGCACGCGGGTTAGCTCGCATCCCGTCCCCAACCGCGGCCATCCCGCCACGCGCCGGGGTCACGCCGGGGTGAGGAGCCCTCCCTAACCGCCGTAAACTGCCTTTCACAGGCCGTTAGCGTGTCCCCGGGGCTCGATCCCAGACTTGCCGGATTTTGAATCCGCTGCAAGGCCTACGTCTGCATCATCGCCGATGCCAACAGCCGGATGCTCGACGGCTGGCGGGTCGCTGGTCATATGCGTACGACGAGGGTGTTCGATGCCATCGAGATGGCCCGCTGGTCGCGGGGAAATATGTTGCCGGGCTTGCGATGTCATTCCGATGCCGGATCTCGGTGACAGCTTCGATAATGTCCTTGCGGAGATGGTGAACGGCTACTCCAGGTCCGACCAACCCTAGGTCGAAATCCAATAGCCCGAGCCTCCATCCGAACCAGGGCGTTTCAGTTCCTGCAACCGGCGAACGGCTGACTCAAGGGCAGCCGTCTACTTGCTCAGCGTGAATTGGTTCACGTCGATGTGGCCTGACCGGAATGCCTTGGCGCAACCGGTCAGATACTTCATATAGCGCTGGTAAACCTCTTCGGACTGAATCTTGATGGCCTCGCTCTGGTGTGCCTCCAATGCCGCAGCCCAGTGGTCGAGTGTCCTGGCGTAGTGCAGCTGCAACGACTGCCTGCGAGCCAGATTGAAACCCTCCTTCGACGCGTGGTACTCCACCATCTCGATCGGCGGAAGCTGGCCGCCCGGGAAGATTTCGGTAGCGATGAATTCGTTGAAGCCTGCCAACTCTTCGGACCACGGCAGGTCGCGTTCGGCCATCTGCTGAACGGTCAGCATTGTGATCGTGTGCAGCAGCATCACCCCGTCATCGGGCAGGACGCCGTAGGCCATGTCGAAGAAATCGTCGTAGCGATCGTATCCGAAGTGCTCGAACGCACCGATGGAGACGATTCGATCGACGGGCTCGTCGAACTGTTCCCAGCCCTGCAGTAACACCCGCCTGCTACGCCCGGTGTCCATCGAGTCAAACGCCTTCTGCACATAGGCGGCCTGATTCTTCGACAACGTCAAACCGATGACGTTCACGTCGTAAGTCTCGATCGCGCGGCGCAACGTGCTCCCCCAGCCGCAGCCGATCTCCAGTAGCGTCATCCCGGACCGCAGACCCAGCTTGGCCAACGCCAGGTCCATCTTTCTGGTCTGCGCTTCTTCCAGCGGTATATCTCGTAGGCGGTCGAAATACGCACAGCTGTAGGTCATGGTGGGGTCGAGAAACAGCCGGAAGAAGTCGTCGGACAGGTCGTAGTGTGCCTGCACGTCTTCGAAGTGCGGCGTCAGCTCCTCGGCCATGACGGTTACACGCCTTTCTGGGCCCCGGCCTATCGGACTGCATTGAGATTCCCGATATACCCAATAAAAATATACGCACAATAGAACCTCTGCGGGCTTTCGCGGCAAGCTTCGCCGCCGCCGCCGCCGCACACACGCCCCAAGAGCAGCCGCGTGCGCTTCCGGGCCGAGCAGCCGAACAAACGCAGGCAACTGCGCGTCGAGAGCGCCAGCGGCTCCCCTCGAGCGCAGGATGAGCAACGGGGAGTCCTGAAGTCGGTGGCACAGGTGTACCACGTACAGACCGCGTGCGTAAACGGCCTGCCGGGCGCGCTGACGACGGCCCAATAACGCACCTACCAGCCCAAACCATGCCCAGTCGGACTGGAACGACGCTGTGCGGATTCAAGTCTCCATCTCTGCGATCCTCGACGTGTCACCAAAGCTCCCACGGCAGCCGACCGGCAAAACCATCATCAACGCATCCGCTCGAACACATCAATGTGACAGCCTCGTGACACCGAGCGCACATGGGCCACCACGCACGACTCCTTCAAACGGAATCTGGGAAGGTCGACCCGACGGCGGGCGCGGTCGTCGAACTGTAGTCAGCCACACGATCTCCACGCCCGTAGGCGCCTCGGCGGTGCGTTATGTGGTGACACAACCGGAGACGGACGTTCGTCCGCGACCTATTCAAACTCTTCGGTGTCGCAGTTAGGTCCGGGGCGCTGTTGCGGGGTCGTCGATGCGGGTGATGATTCGCTCGGCGCTGTCGTGGAGGGTTTTGAGCGCGGTGTCGTCGAGCGCGTCGATGACAAGCTCGCGCACTGCCGCAACGTGGCCAGGGGCCGCGGCAACGACGAGGTCATAGCCGGCGTCGGTAAGTACGGCATTCGTGTAGCGGCCGTCGTCCGGATCGGGCTCGCGCCGCACGTAGCCACGGTTCTGCAGGCGCGTGATCAAGTGTGACAACCGCGAGAGCTCCGCGTTGGTGAGCACGGCGAGCTCGCTCATCCGCATCGCGCGGTCAGGCTGCTCGGACAATCCGGCGAGTGCGTAGTACTCGATGTAGCTGAGTTGGGAGTCTCGTTGCAGCTGAGCCTCCAGCGCTGTGGGTAGCCGGGCGAGCAACAACGTGAGGGCCTGCCAGGCCTCGAGTTGTGCTGATGTCAACCATTTTGGGGCGGCCACGGCAGCCCGCCTGGAGGATCGCGCCATTTCAGCAGTCTAACCGATTGACTTGAATATTCAGGTCATGGATGCTATCGCTACATGAACGTTCAAGTAAGCCCATCCGCTTAGGGACTGCCATGAGCGAGTTGAACATCGGGATCATCCTCGGAAGCACCCGCCCGGGCCGCAATGGGAAGGCCGTCGCCGACTGTGTGTTGGACAAGGCGCAGGCCCGCATCGCCGCCAGTCCGTCCCCCACTCTCGTCCCCATCATGGGCTGGGGCGTCGTGGTCCGGTCACCGTCACGATTTGACCTCAGCCCTTGCCCAGCCTCAGCACCGGCAAGCATGTGCAGCATTGGGCTACAGAGCATCTGGTGCCGCCGACGCCGGAGTGGGGCTTCGTATCCGCAGTTGCAGGAATGCGTCGCCGCGGTCGAAGGGATCGACTGCTATCTGAATCGTCGGATCGCGCCGTTGCCGCGAAGATCCGCGATGCTCCGGTACCCGTCGATGGCCATGGTCAGGTCTAGCTCGGCAAGTATTGCGCGCAACTGTGACACGAGGGCGTCGATGCCGCCGACGGCGAGTGCGTATGCATACGGTCTGCCAACACCGACCGCGGTGGCACCCAACGCCAGCGCTTTGGCAACATCGGAGCCGCTGCGCACGCCGGAGTCGAACAACACCGGCATCCCGTCCGCAGCCTTCACGACGTCGGGCAGCGCCTCGAGCGCCGGCAGCCCCCCATTGGCCTGACGTCCACCGTGGTTGGAACAGTAAATGCCGTCCACGCCATAGTCTTTGGCCCGTCGGACGTCGTCGGGGTGCTGGATGCCCTTGAGCAGGATGGGCAGTTTCGTCAGCGAGCGCAGCCACGTCAGATCTTCCCACTGCAACGAGTTGCCCCACACCTTCACCCATTCCAGGGCTGCCGCTTTCGGATCTTCTTGCGGCGAGTGCTTCAGCCGCTGCAGGAAGACGTCATCGGTGAAGTAGTTCTGCAGGCAGTGGGGTTTCAACTCGGGAAGACTGCCGGTGTTGAGATCACGCGGCCGCCACCCGAGGATCCACGTGTCGAGAGTTATGACGACGCCCCGGTATCCGGCCTGCTCGGCGCGACGCAGGAAGCTGGCGGTCAGTTCCTTGTCGGTCGGTGTGTAGAGCTGGAAGAGTCCCGGGGTATCCCCGGCGTGCGGGGCGACGTCCTCCATGCGGTCCTGGGTCAAGGTGGAGGCCACCATCGGGACTCCGGTCTGCGCGGAGGCCTTGGCCACCGCGATGTCGCCATGGAAGTCCTGTGCGCACAGCCCGATGACCCCGATGGGGCACATGAACACCGGGGTCGGCAGCTGCATGTCGAACAACGACACCGACAGGTCCCGCTCCGACGCGCCGACCAGCATCCGCGGCATGATGCCGTAGCGCGAGAAGGCCTCGACGTTGCCGCGCTGCGTACCCCCGTCACCGGCGCCACCGGCGACGTAGGAGAGCACCCACGGCGGCAGCACCTCGGCCGCCGCGCGCTCCAGCGCGGCGTAATCGACCGGATAATTCGGCGTCTGACCCTCGAGCCCGTCGAAGTAGATGTCGAACTGGTAGTCGCCGTACTGTTTCTTGGTCATGGACCCTCCTCGTCGAATCCGTTGCGATGGCTCCATTTTGTTCAGGAGAAACGCGCGAGTCTTGGGTCAAATGACGCGAAGTCGCTGCCGCAGCAGACCATTGCCCGGATAGCTCCACCGGGCGCCGCAGGTTGTACGCCGCAACGGCGGGAAACCCTGATTGGCAGGGTATTCCACCGCGCCGGACACGCTCAACGACCTCGTCCTTGGAGACGGTCGGGCTGGAACAATGTCCTCGCGTGGCGCGCGTTCGAGTGCCGGGCCGATCCCGCCAATGCCGTTGTCAGGTGGGGTCGAGCGGGATGGTGGCGTGTAGTGACGTTCCGGTCCCGGGGGGACTCACCACTTCGAGGTGTCCGCCGAGCGCCTCGACGCGGTCCATCAGTCCGATGAGTCCGGACCCGTTGCGCGAGTCGGCTCCTCCGGCGCCGTTGTCGAGAATCGAGAGCTTGAGGTCGTGGTCGTCGGCTCGTGCAGACAGGGTGACCTCGGAGGCTTGAGCGTGCTTGGCGGCGTTGGTCAGGGCTTCGGCCACCACGTAGTGGCTGGCCACCTCGACGGACTCGGCGAATCGCCTGTCGAGCGCGACGTCGAGGTTGACGGGCACGGGTGAGCGGCGGGCCAGTGCCTTCAGCGCAGGGCGGAGCCCACCCTTGGAGAGGATCGCAGGATGGATTCCGCGCGAAATTTCTCGGAGATCTTGCGACGCGTCGTTTAACCCGGAAAGGATGTCCGCGAGCTGCCGTTTCTGATCCTGCAGTTCAGGCGGTAGTGAGTTCTCTGCATTGCGCAGCAGCAGCCCCAGTGAAACCAGCCGCTGTTGGGCTCCATCATGTAGGTCACGTTCCAGACGACGCCGGGCGTCGTCTGCGGCCGCGACGATCCGCGCCCGCGAGGCGATCAGGTCGGCGCGGGCGGTGGCGGCGGCGATGGCGGTGGCGAGCAAGTCGGCGAAGTCGCCGATGCGCTCCTCGGTGCCCGGTGGCAACGGCTCCGGTCCCGAGGAACCCAGGGCGGCCATCCCCCAGACCTGGCCGTTGACGATGATCGGAGCTCCCACCGTGCCGCGAAGCCCCATCGCGTGGATGGCTGCGGAGACCGGGCCGGGGGCGTCCTCGTGGCTGTCCATCCGCGCCGCGCGGCCGGAGCGCAGCACTCTCACCGCGAGGTTGTCGCCCTCCAACGAAAGCTTCTGTCCGATCAACGGGATGTTCGTCAGCCCGGGTTCCAGTCGGCCGAGGGCCACGATGGTAAGGGCGCCGTCGCCGTCGAAGCGGGTTATCGTGGCGTTGGCCAAATGCAGGCATGAGGCCATTTCGTCGGCCACCGCGGAGAACACCTCCGTGGCGCTGACTTCGCGCGCAACCAGTGTGGCGACTCGCCGCAGCGCGGCCTGTTGCTCGGCGAGCGCCGCAAGCTCGCCGTATAGCTGGGTGTTGTCAAGCGAGACGGTGAGTTGGCCGGCGATGAGCTTGACAGCGTCGAGCCGTTCGGTGGTGAATGCGCCACGCATCAGGCGGTTTTCCAGCAGTAGCACCGCCCGCAGCGCCGCGCGGCCGAGGATGGGCACGGCCAGCAGCGAGCAGCAGGCGAGGCCGGTGAAGTGGGGGTCGCGGGCGAAGCGGTCGTCGTGGGTGGCGTCACGCACGACGAGCGGTTCACGCATGCGTTGGATGTATCGCAACACGGACATCGGCGCCACGCGCTCGAGGCCGACGCCGGTGATCGGGGTGCTGCGAGCATCGCTGCCTGGTGCGGGCAGCAGCCAGTCTTGCCGGTCGTCGCTCCACAACACCAGCTGCACGCCAGTGCCCCCGGTCATTGCGCTGAGCACCTCAACCACGCGGGCGTGCAGCCGTTCGATACTGGTTTCGGAGGTCAGTACCTGCGATGCGGTCAAAGTGCCGAGCAGATCGACCGTGCCTGTCGTGACCACGGAACGCCGCTGGGAGAGATCACCCGGCTGATCGCCGCCGTGTGTGGTCACCGAACCCGTCGCGGACCCCACGGCTGGGTAGGCCCAGTCCAGTTGGTCGACTTTCGCGGTCGCTCCCCATGTGAGGTATTCCCGGCGCGCTTCGATGAGAAGGTTGAAGCCCGCATGTTCGACGCCGTGGGTGAGAAAGAAGCGGGCCGCGCGTTCGGCAATCAGAGCACGATGCCACGGCCGCTGACCCTTGCCGGCCTCGCGGCGTGCCGCGTCGAACGCGAGAGCACCGGCCCGGAAGTCGCCAACGGCCCAGGCCCGTTCGGCCTCGAGCAGCCGCAACAGGTGCAGGAAATTGGTTGGCGAGTCCGCGGCGCGGGCAGCCAGCCAACCGGTCACATCGTCCAGCTCGGACAGCAGCCGCCAGCGCTCGTCAACGTCCACGCGGCGCGCCTGCAGCGCGAGGGCCAGACCGCGCAACAGGTGCACCACGGCGGTCACGTAGTGGCCCGAGACCGCCGGCAGCAGCGGCATCGCCGCGGTGGTGTGCCGCCCCAGGCCGCACGGATCGTCGAAGATGGCGGCGGCGATGGCGCGGGTGATGTGCGCGAAGAGGAGGCCCAGCGGGTTGGTGGCGTGCGTGTCTATGAGGACCGCGTCACCGGCTGAGCTCTCGCCGCGCATCACGCCAGCCAGCCACTGGTAGGTGTCAAGCCACTGGCCGCTCTGTTCGCTGCCGGTACGGCACGCGAAGGTCAGCCCCGCCTCCACCTCGGCGACGAACGCATCCAGCGACGGCGCGCAGTCCAGCATTGCTGCCACGATCGACTGCCAGGTGTATCCCGCGTTGGCCAGGTCGCCACCCGCGATCAGTTCGTCCCGGGCCCGCCGACCTGCATGAAGAATCTTTTCGGCCGGCTCAAACCAGCAACACAGGACCGAGTAAAGGAATCGGGCCTGGGAGGTGTCAGGCTCGTAGCCGCGGGCCTCACTCAGCGCCAGGATCTGCCGCACCGCCCGGTACCCGGCAGCGTAGTCGCCGCGCATCGTCACCGTGGCGAACGCGGCGGTGCTGGCCGGCCCGACCAGGGTGGGGCCGGGGCCGTGCTCGAGCCAGATCCTCAGCGCTTCCAGGCTCAGCCAGGCGTTCGTC
>NZ_JAVROT010000481.1:0-3519 GCF_032162605.1 Mycobacterium sp.
GCACGGTTGCCGTGCGCTGAGCTTCCGCGGCCGATGGAGCAGTCACCGCGACGTCCACCAGGGCGATCCCACCCTCGTGGGTGGCTTGGATGCGCTGTGCCAGCACCTCCGGCGTGAGATTCACACCGAGGTCGGCGGCGACCCGTGAGGTCACGCTGGTGCTCCTGGCCAGGGTGGCATAGGTTTCCGCGCGTGCCTGCGCGTACGAGTCGCCCCCGTCGATGACTCGGCTGACGTCCCCTGGAGTGCGCACGAAGACGGTGGCCGCCGAGCGATACAGCGGGGGCCAAAGGATCAGGACCGCGATTGTCGCGGCCAGGGCGAGCAGGATGCCCCACATCAGCCATCGCCATCGGCCGCGAAGTACCCGTCCGTATTGTGCCAGCGTGGGATTCACGACGCCGGCACCGTGAAGCCGTTGGCCGACAGTTCGTCGACGAGCGCCGACGAGAGTGCAACGGCACCGTCCTGATTCGGATGGCTCCTGTCGGGGGCGAGCAAGGCGGACGTATCCGTATCGGCGAACCTGCTGATGGGATCGACGATCACCATGTCCCCGGTCGCAGGGTCAGCCCGGAGGCGGTCGATGAAATCTTGGTCGAAGCCCAGATCGTCGTTCGGGCGGTCGAGTGCTCGCGGCCGGATGAACACGATCCTGGCGGCGGGCCAGATCTGGCGCGCGGCCCCGATCGTCGATGCCATGACGGCGAATTCGTCATCGGTGGGTGCGAAGAGGTCGCTACGGCCGCCGTCGAACACGACGACGTCCGGTTTGTACGCATCGGCCAATTTGGTGAGACGCTCGTCGAAGGACGTCGATGGCCCGATGTCCGGGTTGACGAACCTGTTGGCGTCACCGCCGCTGATGTATCCGGTTCCCGGCTGTGCGGACAGGTCGCACTGCCAACCCATGCGGACTGCCGCCGTGCAGCCGTAGTACATCTCCTTGAGCCCGACTCCTCCGGTGTAGGCATCGGTGATGAACAGTGCGGTCGGCCCGACTGGAGCCGGCGGCTGCGGTCGTTGGACGGGTGCGGTGGACGGGGCCACGGTCATCGTCGGCGTGTGTTGCGGGCGCAACACGAATCCGAGGCCGCCCAATACCGCGATGGCCAGCACGATGGCGGCGACATCGGACCATCGGATCTTCCTCATTGGGCGACCTGGGTGCGCAGCCACGCCGCAATCTTGTCGGCAATCACGGATTGCCCCTCATCGGTGGGGCCGGTGAAGTCGGGCTGCATCTGCTGGGCCGTCAGCCACGGCGGGTCGAGCGCGTCGAGAAACGGTATCCCCGCGGCATCGGCAGCTTTGTGAATCTCGTCGGAAACGCCGGAGACCTCGGGCGGGACCGGCGTTTCGTACCAGGTCGGGCCGACGACGAGCGCCCGTACTCCGCTCAGCTGGATTTTGTTGAGGACATCGACGGCACCCTGGCCCACATAGCCCGATCCGGCGTATTCCGAGTCGCCGATTCCGGCCACCGCGACGATCATCTGCGGATCTGCGCCCGTCGCGCGGTCTACTTGGTACGTGAAGCCCTGTCCGCCCTGGCCGTCCGCAGCGAATCCGGCGCCGGGCAATGCGAAGTTCGCCACCGACCATCCGGTTCGCTGCGCCAATAGCGTCGGCCATACCACCCTATTGTTGCTCCCCGCGGCATAGGCGTCGCCGATGACGGCGATGCTCAGCCGGCGGAAAGCATTCGGGTCGTGCCTTGATTTCCCCAATACGAAAACCGACGCACCGACGAGTGCGCCAAGAAGTGCAATGGCAATTGCCACCGCCAGAATTGTTCGTCGCTTACGGATCGAAGCCCCCATGTTCAACGGTTACCGCTGACCGTCGGAGTATATGTCTATCAGCCGCTCGCCGATGGCGTGCATACCGAAGTCGCTGAGTACTGTTTCCTGGGCTCGCTTTCCCATCGCTCGCGCGGTGAGCTCATCGGTGAGGATGGATCTGACGGCTGCGACGAACGCCGGCGTCTGTCCGTCGGTGACGACGCCACAGCCCGCCTGTTTGACCAGTGGGGCAAGGCCACAGTCAGCGGAGATCACCACTGGCAGACCGACGGACATCGCTTCGAGCACCGACATGGGGTACGGCTCGCGCTCCGAGGGCAGCACATAGACGCTGGCTTCGGCCATGCGCCGGGGAATCGCCGCTGGCGGTAGGGCGCCCTCCCACGAAATGCGGGGCTCGCCGCCGATCGCTTCCTGCACCGCGGCGCCTTCCCCTTCATCGGGTCCCACCAGGGTGAACCGGGCGTCGAGGCCCTCGCCGAGCAGGGTCTTTGCCATGTCGACGAACGTCATCGGGTGTTTGCGGGCGTGTATGCGGGCCACGAAGAGCACCTCCGGTGTTTCGTGGTGGTGGCTCACTGCTGGATACTCCGGAACGCCATTGCCGAGCTGCGCGAGGCGTAGCGGCGCACGGGCGACGTCGGTGAGTTGTGCACCTTCCTGCTCGGTCAGGTAGAGCACCGCCTTGGCGTCCCGTAGCACCTTGCGCGTCCAGACCTTGTCGAGCGGTCCGGCGAGCGGATGGCGTGACGGTACGACCATGCCGTGGGTCTGTAACACATATGGGATGCGTTGTCGCCGTGCGGATATCGCCACGGGTAGCACGACGAGGTCGCGGCCGAAATGAATGTGCACGGCGTCGAACCCGGCTGCGCTACCGCGAAACCATTTGGCCAGCCCTGGCGCGCCCATGCCGGGGAAACCGGTGCCCGGCAGCAGGGTTCGCGCGCCGAACAATCGAACCGGCACCCCATTCACGTCGCGGGTGGGGATCGGATAGCCCCGGCTGCCTGCCGCGAGCGTCACGTCGTGCCCCTGCCTGACGAGCTCAGCGCACTGATTGAGCGCCACGCGGGCGGGCCCCCCGAAGGCTCCGTCGGGACTGAGCAGAGCCACCACCTGCAGGATGCGCATCAGCGTGGGCTGATGGTTGCCGGCGGCGGACGGACGATCGAGTTGGGAGGCACGTCGCTGGTGACGAGGGCGGTCGCCGCCACGACCGTGTTCGCGCCGACGGTGACGCCACGCAGCACCGTGCTACGCGCGCACAGCCACACGCCGTCCTCCAAGACGATGGGGGCGTTGTCGAATTCGAAGGTGGGTGACCTGTAGTCGTGGCTGCCCGTGCAGACGTAGGCATGCTGAGAGACGCAGACGTCGTCACCGATGATGATGTCGTCGAGGTTGTACAGTTCTGCGTCGGTACCGACCCACGAGTTGTTGCCGATGGTCAGCTTCCACGGCCATTGCACCCGGACTCGTTGTTTGATCAGAACGCCCTGACCGACCTCGGCTCCGAACCACCGCAGCAATGCGCAGCGCAGCCGATTGGGGCACCACACTTGGGTGAAGATCAGTGTGGATACCGCCACCCAGAGTGCTTGGGGCACGAATCCGCGGCCCTTGTCGTACGGGCGCCCGCGCCGAGCAGCCAGTGATCGCGTGGATTGAGAACTCAACCTTCACCCCCAAGAATTGAGAATTCAACCTTCAC
>NZ_JAVROT010000482.1:0-3830 GCF_032162605.1 Mycobacterium sp.
GCGCGGTGCCGAGCGTTTTGATCTCGGGGCGACGACCGAAGTAGTCCCGCTCGACATCTAGGAGGAATCGTGAAAGTCGTTGGACTGGAGGAGCATTACGTCACGCCCCAGGTCGTCGACGCGTGGAACTCGCTGGACGCGCGGTGGCGGGACCCCGCGACGGCGGGGTCGGCGGGCGGCGACACCGGACGCAGGCTCGTCGCCCTGGGTGAGGAACGCCTGGCGGTGATGGACGACGCGGGCATCGATACCCAGGTGCTGTCGCTGACCACGCCGGGCCTGTGGAACCTGGACGCGGCCGCAGGGGTCTCGCTGCAGATCTCGTGCAATGACACACTCGCCGACGCGGTGTGTGAACACCCCGACCGCCTTCGGGGATTCGCGACCCTGGCGTTGCAGGACCCGGACGCCGCGGCAGGGGAACTGCAGCGCGCGGTGAAGGACCTCGACTTCGACGGCGCACTGATCTTCAGTCGCGTTCGTGACAAGAGCATCGACCACACCGACTTCTGGCCATTGTTCGAAGCGGCCGAAGCGCTCGGCGCCCCGCTGTACCTGCACCCACAGTCGCCGCCGGCCGGGGTGCGCGCCAGTTACTACAACGGCTTCGGCGACGTCGTCGACGCGGCGTTCGCGACGCACGGCGTCGGCTGGCACTACGACGCAGGAGTTCAGCTGCTGCGCCTGATCCTGGCCGGGGTCTTCGACAGGTTCCCCGGACTGCAGTTGATCATGGGCCACTGGGGTGAGATGGTGCCGTTCTACCTGGAGAGAATCGACCGGATGGCTCCCATCGCCGGGCTGCAGAGAAGCATCACCGAGTACGTCACTGCCAATGTTCACCTCACCCCTGGCGGCGTCTTCAGCCAGCGGTATCTGCGATGGGCGCTGGAGGTCGTCGGTGCCGAACGGATCATGTTTGCCGCCGACTATCCCTTCGTCCCCACCGACGGTGGCGCGGCGCGACGGTTCCTGGAGGACGCCGACGTCACCGAGGTTCAACGCGAGGCGATCGCGTCGGGCAACTGGGAGCGGCTGCGGGCCGGGATCCGGCGCTGACGGTGCGGCACCCTCGTGCCCTCGTCACCGGATGACCCTGTAGCGCAGGTGAGCCACGCCGGGGGCCTCGAGCACGCGCACCAATTCAAGATTGGGCTCGCCGGCGTCGAAACCGTCGAGCAGGCGCTCACCGGCCCCGAGGATCACCGGACTCACCTGCAGGTCGATCTCGTCGACGAGCCCAGCCTTGATCGCCTGCCGGGCGCAAGAGGCTCCTCCCGCGATGGAGATGGCCCGGCCCTCTGCGGCCGCCTCAGCCCGGGCATAGGCACTCTCGATTCCATCGGTGACGAAGTGAAAGGTGGTGCCGCCCTGCATCTCGACGTCGTCGCGCGGGTGATGGGTGAGGACGAACACCGGGCAGTGATACGGCGGGACCTCACCCCACCACCCGTTCCAATCCGAGTCGCCCCAGTTGCCGCGAATCGGACCGAACATGTTGCGGCCCATGATCGTGGCACCCATGCCGTCCATCATGTCGGAGATCACCTGCCGATTCACCGGATGGTCCTTGCTGGGGCCGAGATGCCAGTCGTGGAGAGCACCTCCGCCGATGCCCAGCGGATGCTCCTCGCTCTGGTTCGGCCCCGCGACGTAGCCGTCGGCGGAGATCGACATCGATAAGTTGGTTCTGGTCACGACAAGACAGACTGCGGCGCCCGGCGAAACTCATCGGCATCGGACCAGCTGGGAAGCCGAGTCATGAATGCCTATTGTTGATGGGGCAGCCGCCTCACTTCGGCGACCGCCCGCCCCGGACTAATTGGAGGACAGCGCATGCGCTTTCGCAAGCTCGGAAGTTCAGACCTCGAGGTTTCGGAGATCTCTCTGGGCTCCTGGCTCACGTACGCCGGCGGCGTGCAGGCCGAGCAGTCCCGGGCATGCACCGACGCCGCGTTCGACGCAGGCATCAACTTCTTCGACACCGCGAACGTCTACGGCCAAGGCGCTGCCGAATTGGCATGGGGCGAGATCCTCGCAGACCGCCCGCGAGACTCCTACGTACTGGCCACCAAGGTGTGGGGAAAGATGTCCGACACCGACCAAGGCCTGTCCGGTGAACAGATCGCCAAACAGATCGACGCGTCGCTGATCCGCCTGCGCACCGACTACGTCGACCTCTACCAAGCGCACCGATTCGACACCAACGTGCCGATCGAGGACACGATCGAAGCACTGCAGAAGGTGCTCGAGTCGGGCAAGGCCCGCTATCTCGGTTTCAGCGAGTGGACGCCCGAACAGATCCGCGCAGGCATCGAGATCGGTGGCCCGGACCTGTTCGTCTCCTCTCAGCCGCAGTACTCGATGCTCTGGCAAGCACCCGAAGCTGAGGTGTTCCCGCTATGCGCCGCCAACGACATCTCCCAAATCGTCTGGTCTCCGCTGGCGCAAGGTGTGCTGACCGGGAAGTACCTGCCGGGTCAGCCGTTGCCCGCCGACTCGCGATTCGCCAACGACGCGATGAACTCCGCGATGGGAATCGTCTACAGCGACGCGGCGCTGGAGGCCGTGCAACGGCTCGTCGCGGTCGCCGACGGAGCCGGCATCGGTGTCGCCGACCTCGCGCTGGCCTGGGTGCTGCGGCGCTCCGAGGTTGCCTCGGCCATCACTGGCGCATCCCGTCCCGAACAGGTCCATGCGAACGCCGCGGCGTCCGACGTCGAGCTCACCCCCGATGTCCTGGCGGCCATCGACGCCGCGCTCGGTGACGTCCCCGTGCGGGAGCAGACGCTGGCGGTATTGGCCACCGCCGGAGTCACCCATCGCCGGTGAGCCGTCGTGCCACGGTCCCGTCGCAGGTTAAATGGCCTCAGCCGCAGAGGTGACCGTCTAATCGCTGGAACTGCTGGAGTCAGCTGGCATTGCGCCGTCGGCGGTCATCCACGTCACGTTCGCTGTGACGCAGTGGGCAGAGCCACAACCTGTCGGCGCGCGCACGATCAGCGTTCGTCATGTCGACGAGTTGGTAGCGGTAGTGTTTCTGGTCTCTGCATTCGGGGCATAGCCCGGCGCCGGTCTCGATGACGATCACGATTCCCCGTCCTTGAAATTGTTTCGACTGCCGCGCAGCGTGTTTCACGCATGTGAACCACGACTTCGGGGTGGGCAGGTAGTCCAAGCTTACAGTTCGTGCGGCCCCGACGCCCTGCACGAGAGCTGGACGTCACGTCCGCACATGCCGTGTGTCGGCCGGACCGCGGAGTTCATCCGCGAGAAAGGCTCTGGGCACGACGGCCACTGCACTCATGAACTCCACCGCGCGCTCGACACCTGCCGACGGCGCGGCCAGACCCAACCGCCCGACGGGCGTGCTCGCCGACGTCGCGTCGCCGACCACCCCGTCCGGGGCGATGACGACGCCTTCGACCTCCGCGGCCATCGTCGCGCCCACGTCGGTCATGTACAGCAGCGTCTGAGCCAAACCCGTTCGTCCCACGTAGTCAGGGTTCCCCGAGTACTTGCATTCGATGACGAACGCGGCCTCACCGGGCAGGACGAGCATGAGATCCGGTGACAGCGGCCGGGTCTGAGCCCGCAGGGCGGTCACCAGGGACCGGTACCGCGACGCCGACCCGTAGCGCTGCCAGCTCCTCCCGCCCTCCATCCACAGATGCCACACGCGTCCGTGGTGGGTGACGTGGAACTGCTCGCGGCCGGTGACGAAGCTCAGCGGCGAGGTACTGACGATCGACGCGCCCGCCGATCTCAGTGCGCACAGCAGCTCACCGAGCACGCCGAGCTGAAACAGCGTGGGCCGCAACTCCTCCACG
>NZ_JAVROT010000483.1:0-14196 GCF_032162605.1 Mycobacterium sp.
TCACGGTTTCGCAGCTCGACATCGGGAGACCCTGACGGGCAGTACCCCCTAACGCTCGGAGGTCTGTCATGAAACAGCACAACACCCCCAACACGCCGAAGGACGTGCAGCACACGGCACGCTGAACCGAGTTCCGGCGCATACGCAGTAGCTCCGCACGGGCAGCGCCAGGTGACGTGCCCGCCGCGGTGCTGATCAGCCTGTTGCTGGCGCCGACGAGATGGAAGGAGCATTTCAAGGTGAAACTCTGCAACACCCTCTGGGTGATGCAGGTGCTCGTCGCAAGGTCCGTCGGAGAGAACACGGTGTTCTGAACATCTCGATCTACGGCTTACAACGATGGAGATCGTAGGCTGGTGAAGGTGCAAGGCGACCTCGTCCCAACCGGCGCCAGCCAGTGGATTTGCAAGACTTGAGATCGCGCGATGCCGGTCAATGCTTAATGGCGTTGCGCGGCAAGTAAATTGACAATTTCGAGCTCCGGCGCTGACCGAGAAATTCCGGCCTAATCCGGGTCATTCGCGGTGAGTAAACGGCAACCAAAAAGGTGCCTGCGTTCACGATGACGCGGAATTAGCACGCCTGTCGCGATCTAGGATCTCCGTGAGTCGAGCCGTCATCGATTCTTCAGCGCAGGCCGCTTCGCACGCGTTTGGGCGTGTCCGGAGACACGGGACCTCCGGCGCATGAACGGGTGCTGATGACGGTGCTATTCACCGACACCGGGTCAGCAACACACGGTGCCGCGAACTCCCCGTTTGTGGCGAGTGCCACAAGGGGTACGCCCCGGTTCATGATGAAGTGCGTCGCTTGGCTTATCGTCCCTGTCGTCGCAATGAGCGGCTGTTCGAACCAGGCATCCGACAACTCGTCGACGTCAACAACCTCGTCCGGGTCGTCCAGCGCTCAAAAGCTGACCACACAGCTGAATACCGCCGACGGCAGACACGCCGCCGACGCCACCATCGACTTCACCAATGGGTACGCCACCGTGACTGTCGAGACCGTCGCCGCCGGCATACTGTCGCCCGGCTTCCACGGCTTGCACATTCACGCGGTCGGGACCTGCGAGGCCAACTCGGTTGCACCCAGCGGTGGTGAAGCCGCTGACTTCGCCTCGGCAGGCGACCACTTTCAAGCGGCCGGGCATACCGGCCAGCCGACGAGCGGGGATCTGCCGCCCCTGCTCGTGCGCTCAGATGGCTCCGGGAAACTCGTCGCCACCAGCGACGCCTTCACGGAGGATCAGCTCAAAGGTTCCGAGGGCTCATCGATCGTGCTGCACCAAGGCGCTGACATGGGCAGCCAAAGCTCGGCCGACTCCGAGAAGCGCATCGCCTGCGGCGTACTCAGTCCAGCGAGCGCCGCGAGCACGTCGGTCTCGACGTCGACTTCGACGTCAACCGTCACCACGACCGCCGTCACCCCAGTTCCGCCCGCCACTGTCATCGAGACGCCCTCATCGACGTCACCTACCTCCAGCAGCAGCGCCAGCACGAGCACGAATACCAGCACCGTCACCGTTACACAACCGACCCTGACGATTACCACGGCACCTCCGCCGGGCATCCCGCCTGGCCCGAACGGCGGTTGACCCAGGACACCACGGTTCGGGCTCGTTGACCCGCCGGGATGCTGATCGCCAGATCGGTTCTAGTGCAGCGTAACGGGACTGGGAATGGTGGCCGGATTGAGCCAGGCGTGAGGCAGCGCGCCGTCTGTGACCGGCAGGCGACCAACGAACTGAACGGAAGTCGCAGTGCCTCACCTGCGGGGCAATCAGATGTCAGGTTTGCAGACCCTGTGAGAAAGCCGAGAGCTTACGATCCCCCACAGCCAGCCAGCCAAGCGCCAACCCGTCCTGGAACGTTGGCCGCACTGCCCGAGCAGGCCTGGCGCCGCGCCCGAGATGCCGACGGACTGCCCCGCGACGGCGCCCACGTCGCCAAGCTGACTCGTTGGACGCCGGCCACCTTCACCGGTTGGCGGATCACCGTGTTCGCCACCAACACCCGCGGCGGGCGGCTGGCCGGCCTGGAAGTCCGCCACCGACTGCGGGCGCGGGCGCGGGCCGAGGATCGCATCCGCGGACTCAAGGACACCGGCCTGCGAAACCTCCCGTTGCAGGAGTTCTCCAAGAACCAGATCTGGCTTGAACTGGTTTCATCTGACCTACGAACTGCTCGCCTGGCCCAGCTGCTCGCCCGGCCGGATCACCTGCCCGAACCTGGGAACCCAAACGCCTGCGACTACGAATACTGGCCGTCGCCGGACGCATCATCACCACCGCCAGCGGCGCATCCTGCGCCTGTCCCGGCGATGGCCCTGGACCGACCTCATCACCAACGGCGACCACCACCTCGCAGCACTGACCTGAATTCCTCATCCCCCACCACCAACAGGAACCAGGAAGAATCGGCGACACAGCGCCGGGGCCACCCACGCCCAAACAAACTGACACCACAACGGACTCAGCCAGCCTGCCGCAGCCGCACTCACGAAAGGTCGAGGCTAGGCGGGCCAGACCCGCGTGCAGCCGAGCCCGCGCCCTTGGTCCCCATCATCGCTCATCGCTCCGGGCTCCTGTCCGCTCGCCAGAACGACCTGCATGTCGGGATGCTGCTCGGCGATCTCGGCCGCGAATTCGATGCCGGTAAGGCCGCCGCTGGCAACGACGACGGTACCGCCGGCGCTTTCGTGACATCCCGGATGCGACCCCGTCAGAAGCTCCCCGCACCAACCGCTACGACGCTCGGGAAGGCGCAGCTCATCAAGCGTTTGCAATCCAGCAAGGATCCGGCGGTAAGCACCGGGGCTTATGCTTCGGTGGTCGCTTACTGCCTTGGGGCGGTTTACCACGGTGATTCGGCACGTACTTTCTGAAGGCGCCCTTGATCTTCTCGCCACCGTCGTGTCGGGTGTCGCTTGGGTGTAGCGCTCCGCCGCTGAATGCGCTCCCGTTTCGAGGATTACACCCCGGGGTAGTCGCTGTGTGTGAGTTCGCGAGAGAGGGCTGCCGGCCCGACCACACCGGTCAAGCCGCGCCGTGGAGGCACGGCCGGCAACCTGACGGCGACGGCCAAACGAGGTCCGAGAGCAACGAGGTCAACGCGTCCGTCCGAAGACGCCGCGGTGCGGGTGCCCAGCAGGCGAACGGCGGCCGCGAAGTCGATCGCAGGCGCACCGCGGCGCGACCGTCCCCGGCGGACGGAACCGACGCCACCACCAAAACGAAGAGATGCCACCGGCGTATCAGCCTCGGACACGTCCCGGCGGCGCCCCGACAGCACCGTTCCCTCCGGACTTGTGCGGGTGCACGCCACCACCGCGAAGCCCGCGGCTCGGACGCGTTCCCGAGAAGAAAGGGCCCGCGCGTCCGCGAATTCGCGGTCCACCTCGCCGAATCGGACGCGCCGACCGGACTCGTCATCTTCCGAATGCGGCGGGCCTCCCGAGGCCCCTCGCGGCCGGATGTCGCGATCGGTCGAGGCTGTCGTCGAATGGCTGAAAGCCCATGTTCACCGGCTCTTGGACGCGGTGCGAGACCGCTGGGAAGTGCTGACGAGGAAGATCCAGGAGTGGATGGACACACTCGTCGAGGCGGTCGCACACGGTAATGCGGGCACGAAGGCGGGGCTTGAAGGCATTCGGGCTGCCCTGACGGGTAAGAGTCCTGTGTGGGCCGCGATCAAAGGTCTGCTCTCCGGATTGAGCGGCACGGCCAAGGTCGCCCTCGTTCTCCTCCTAGTCCTCGGACTCCTGCTCGGGCCGGTGCTGCTCGTGGTCCTCCTACTGGTTCTCGTTGTCGCGGCGCTGGTCGCGGCGGTGCGAGCCGCCGCCGAGTAACCCCTCGACCGGCGAGAGCTGGTGAGCGGCACCGGTTCCAGGTCTAGGTTTGGATGCTCGTCGTCCTTCTTCACACAGTGGAACTACACAAGGACGATCGCCTTCGACCGCATTGTTTTGCGCGTGAATCCGCTGTCGAAGCGCCGCTTCTTTGGCCTCACCGTCAACGAATCCGTCACCATCTCCGAGACCGTATGTCCGCCGAAATCGAGTTGATCGGGGTGTCCCCGCAGGAGGCGCGCGAGAACGTCGAGCGCCAGACCCATCTGTGAATTCACGCAGGAACACGGTGGAAACGGCCGTACCGGGTTCGGCTGGTCGTTGAGTGGCAGCGGTGGTGGGCGTGGGAGTCGCATTCGCCGCTCCCGCTCAACGAGCGCAGCGTGACGGCGTCAAGGACCAGCGGCCACACCCGGCTCTGGTTCGGTGTAGCCGCGCAACGTTCCGACGCTGCGATCCGGGTAAGCACGCGGCAGCAGCTTGGCCCATTGCGGCCACCGCTCTAGGAGACTCCTGAATTAGTGGACTGTGGCGGGGCGCCTCGCTGCCGGAGAGCCCGTGCAACGCATGCAACGTGACCACCGCGGCCATCACATCAGCGGGAACACTCGGACGGCCCCGGCCCGTCGGGAACAAATCACGAAACATCTCATCGGGAAACAACTCCCGCGGATGCGCGGCCAGGAACCCGAACACACTGCCCGCCTTCAGCAGATGACCCGCCACCGAGTCCGCATCAAGCAATCCCCGCTGATCATCTGATCGACCCTGCACCCCAAAATCATGCCAACACCCCACGCGGGATTATTCAGGAGTCTCCTAGAGGCCGCCGACGTTCAGCACACCATCGTGGCGGGGCAGCACGCCTCAGCCATGTCGGCGGCTCGGTACGCCGAGAAGGTGACGGCCCCCGAGGTCAGCGACACCGAGCCGATGACCGGAGAACCGCATGGCCGCCGTGGTGTTGCATTGTCACCGATGCAAACCTGGGCAATTATGCGGCCGACCTAAGGTCCCTGTCTACGCCGTTACCGTTTGCACGGTGCCGCGGCCTACTTCTTGAAGGCGTCCTTTACCTTCTCGCCGGCACCTTTGAGGTTGGACTTCGTCTGGTCGTCCTTGCCCTTGTTTTCAGTGCTCTTGTCGCCGGTGACCTTGCCGACCGCTTCTTTGGCCTTGCCGCCAAGCTCTTGGGCCTTATTCTTCGCCTTATCCGTACCGCTCACAGTGACTCCTACTTTCGGGGAATCGGTCCGAGTGGCCGACTGTCCTTACGGTGGGTACCTCGTCAACTGGTTGCCGAAACGCCCGAGTATCCGTCGATTCGGTCGGTCAGAGTCTCGGCTACAAGGCCACGCTCAAGATGGGCGGCTCCGATCGGCGGGTTCGATGTGAGCGCTATTACCTGCCGTCTGGGTTGGCGCCGCGGCGTTCTGCTCGGCGCCGGTGTGCTCGCCGCCAGCCGAAGCCAGACTTGACGTCGACGAGGACGAACTCGACGAGGTCACCAGCAGGTCACCGCGATCACGGTCGGGAGCGAGGGCTGAGCCCGACCACACATAGGACCGTCCCCTCGACCGTCCGGGGGCGGTTTGGTTACGCCTTCCCGCCGGTGGCTGGCCACTGTTCACTATCCCGGCACCCGCGATAGTCAGGCCCTTGGCGATGTAGCCCACCATCCGCAGTGGTCGCGCCAGGTCGCTGGACGTGCCTTTGAGGTCGTCGAGAAGTTGCGGCTGGCTCCCTTGTAGGCGTGATACCCGCCCACCGCGACGATGATCACCCCGGCCGCGATGAGTGCGAGGGTGCCCGCGCCGGTCTGCATCACGCGTGCGCTGATGCCCGAATTCTGTGCATCGGAGGACGTCCCGGCACCGCGGGCTGTCGCCGGTGGCGCGGCCGAAGTACTTCTTGCGGCGCCCTTGACCGCTTCGGCCTTCTGGGCGATCTCACCGATGCCCATTGCGGATTTCTTCGTTTCTGTGATCACAGGCCGCATCGGCGGGCCGACAGTATCGACCGGGGTATCGCTGCCCACCGGGGTGTCGACCTGCGCGGCGTCCGGCGGTGGTCGACCGCGCGACAGCAACCGGCGACCAGCGAGGGAACCCTGTCGTGCGGCCGGGTCGTGGCGACCTCGGAGTTCACTGGGTTGTGCACTGATCAATGGGACGCAGGCGACCAGCGCGGACCCGCCACAAGCCAACCCCGGACGCCGTCAGGCACAGAGGCTTCCTTCAGGGGAGCTGCATCAGCTCCCCGGCAAGGGCGAAGAGACGGTGGCCGAGCTTCATGACGGGGATGCCCAACGGAATCAGCAGGACCGTCACGCACAGCACCAGACCGACAAGCCACACCACTGCCGCAACGATCCCCAGCACCACCCCGAGCACGGCCGAGAGTATCCCCAGCACCACGCTGAGCAGACCATTTAGCACTCGCATTTTAACCTCCTTGTTCGCCTGTCTTGCTGCTTCAGGCGACACGCTTGCGCTGCTTGCGCACGAACTTGCGTCCCTTCTTGGCAGCATCGCCGACGGCGTCCGAGGCAACAGAACCGACTTTCCGGCCCTTTTTCTTGGTCGTCTTCGTGAGCTCATCGACCGGATGCACCAGCGAGCGCGGAAGCAACAACTGCACGGCACGGGTGAAGACACGGCGGGCAAGCCCCAACACGGGGATGCCGAGCGGAAGCAAGATGACCGTCACACACAGCACCAGACCCACAAGTCCAAGTACGGCCGCGAGGATCCACAGCACCGCGCCGAGCAGCCCCCGTAGCAATTGCACGATGACCCTCCTTGGTCGCAAAGGGTCCTAAAGCGTTGGCACGGGTAGGCAGTAAGCACATAGGCCCGGACCGAGCCTCGGATAGCCGCACGCGGGACAGATAGCCGTAATGGTCACCCCGTCCGCTCCGCGCGCGGCCGATCGCTCGGGCACCGAGCCAGCGCTTGCAGATCGTCCGTTCATTGGGACTTCCTTCCGTCCCCGAAGGAGTACCCGTCCTGGACTAATTTACCCCGCCGTCAGCCCGTGTTTGGCTCATCCGCGCAGCCGCCAGGGCGATCAGTTGAGCACCGGCGCCGCTCGATTTACCTCAGAACCGCCATATTCGCGACGATGCCTCCGTTGGCCGGAGTTCGTCGATGCCGCGCAGCGGCTCGGGATGCCCAGGCGCCCGGCATGCTGCTCCATCGTGCTGGGCGACGTCGCCGCCGGGCAGGCGATGACGCCGAGCTCAGTGAAGGGCGTGCACCTCGTCGCCGACCGACGCGGCACGCGCGCAACTGGAGCGCAACGGCGTCGATGCCGGCTACTTCACCGATCGACCACCGCGACGGCGGCACGCTCCATGTTGACGACGGTCCAAGGGTAAACCAGTAACGCCGGTCGACAAGTAGGACCATGGTGGTGTAGTTATCGTGCCCTACTTCTCCGATCGTGGTTGGGGTGGCCTACTTTTCAGCCGTCGCGACTGGTCCCCTTCTCGACCGTCGTCAACACTCTTCGGCTCACCGACCCCTACAGCAATGCCTGGATCGCGTCCAACAGATCAACGCCGGGGCGGGCACGCCGCTGATGCCGCACTGACTCGCTCGTGCGGCGGAATCTCGGCCAGTGGTGCGACAGGCAAAGCCGTCAGCCGAGGTCGAAACACCCATCGACGCGGACCGATCACAATTGTGAGGCAGACCACAATTGCCAACTAGAACACGTTCATGTTCCATCAGCTTCCGACATCGCCCACAGCACGGAACTGCCGTCTGCGCAAATTATTTCGGTTGGAGAGCGGTCGGCTGCCCTACGGCCCCATTAGAACTGTCGTATGACAGGGCTGCGCACCACGTGCGTGGAGAGGCTGCGCTGGCAAACGCGCAAGCGCATCACTTACCGCGCGTACCCGGCTTTATTCGCTCGGGACAACACTGGGGCGATCGCAATGGCATGGTTCGGACTGCACCGCACTCGCAAGGCACATAGCGAGCGCGACGGCCGCTTCACTTGGAAGGGTCCAACGTTCAAATTGATCGAATGCCCTAACGGTCAGGTTGTCCATGCGCCCCGGCATCCGGTCATGATCGTAGGTCGACATCGTCTGCGTGCGGTCAGTTTACCGTCGTGGTATTGCATGCGTGCAGTCCGGTTCTGATTTCAAGAAGCATGGGTTTGTCGCCAATCTCCATGTCGGGCTCGGTCAACCGATACGCGGTGATATGCATTGGTCGAACCGAAATGGATAAGCGGATTCAGAGTCGCTTACAACACGTCGAAGTGCTCTAACCGAATAAATCTCAATGGCGCAACTCTTTAGGACAATCAGCAACGCGTTACGGTTGCGATTCGCGGACCTGTGCCCCCAACCATCACGACCGGCCGATCAAACCGGATCGAATAAATATTTCGAGGAACTAATGCAAGTTCACTCCACATAGAGTGTCCTTTTAAACTTGCCGTATGAATACCGAAATTTTGCGCAACAAACGCTCCGTGCTTGTTAGCCGGAATCCCCATCCAAGGATTCGACAGGCAGCGCACCGGACTCATGGAAGACCACGATGACCGGTGTAGCAACGATATTACCAGGCTAGAGGTGGTCACCAGCTAGTGGCATCCCAGCACGGGTTGCGCGAACCGGGACCATCTCGAGGAGGCAGCGTCTTCGCTAGCCAGAGGGTCCCGGAGGCTGAAAAATAATAACGACAAATGGCGTTTGGCGCTCTCGGTCACCGGGGTATGTGAATCGAACGCTGGACATCGAAAATCGAGATTAGGGGAGATACTGATGAAATCTGGAGGCCGCATAGCACTGGGCGTTGCCGGAGGGTATCTCCTCGGCAGGACAAAGAAAATGAAGCTCGCATTGATGCTGGGGGGCTGGGCCGCAGGCCGCCAGATGGGCGGTCCCGGACAGATACTCGGGCAGGCGAGCAGAATGCTCGCAGATAATCCGCAGGTGTCGGAATTGACTGACCAAGTGCGGGGTCGCCTCCTGGAGGCGGGTAAGGGTGCCGCCATGGCAGTAACCGCTCGCCAGGTCGAGGCGCTCACCGAGCGGATAAGCCATCGTGTCGCGGACGTGGGCGACGTTGGCCGTGTAGCAGACCTGGGGGACGTCGATTTGGACGACGTCGACTTGGACGTCGTGTCGCGGAACGGAGACGCCGGCGACGAGTACGACGACGAACAGGCCTCCGAAAAGCCGGCGCGCCGGACCAGGCGCGCTCGCACCTCCGATAATGGCGAACCCCGCTCATCGCGTGGTAGCCGCTCCTCAAGTGGGAGCCCTTCGTCGGGCGGCGGTCGCTCGTCGGGTAACAGTCGCGCATCGGGTGGCAGCCGTTCGTCCGGTGGCAGCCGCTCCGGCGGCCAACGCTCGTCACCCGCAGACCAGCCCAAACCAACACGCAGCTCGGCGAGTGCCAGCAAGAGCGGCACCTCGACCAAGGCCGCGAAGCGAGGGTCACCGTCCTCCGCGCGGACCCCGAAGAAAAGCACCGCGCCTCGCAAGGCTTCACGCACGACACGTACCCAACGGGAGGGCTAGAAATGGCTAAGCAAGCTATGGCGGATAACGCCAGGGAAGTCCGCAATGGGGTGCCCACCGACGCCTTGCGCGGCGCCGGCCAGGAACTGCTCGGTGTCGCTCTCCAGCGCGCCGCGTCGGCTGCCACCGATCGAATCGCGGGGTTCTCCGATCGGCTGACGGACGTATCGGAGAACGGGGAGGGCCTGCGCTCGCTCATTCCGCACCGGAATCGAGATGACAAAAGTGACGGCGAAGATGACGACGGCGAGGAAGGCGGCAAGGGTGGCGGCGGCCTCGGCTCGGTACTTGGCGGTCTGAAAGAAAAGGTGCAGGGTGTCTTCGGTGGCGGGAAGGGCGGTAAGGGGGGAAAGAAGAAGATCAAGCTCACCAACATGGTTGAGACTCTCGACGTTGGTCTGCCATTGCGAACCACCTATGACCTGTGGACTCAGTTCACCGACTTCCCCACCTTCATGAAGAAGGTGGAAAGTGTCCAGCAACCCGAGGACGAAAAAACCCAGTGGAAGGCCCAGGTCTTCCTCTCACATCGGGAATGGGAGGCCACCATCCAAGAGCAGGTGCCCGACTCACACATCGTCTGGCGCTCCAAGGGAGCCAAAGGCCACGTCGACGGGGCCGTGACGTTTACCGAGCTAGGCCCGAACCTCACGCGGGTGGTCTTGGTAATGGAGTACTTCCCGCAGGGACTGTTCGAACGGACCGGCAATCTGTGGCGAGCCCAGGGCCGGCGCGCGCGACTGGAGTTCAAGCACTTCCGGCGGCACGCAATGACCCAGGTGCTGTTGCACCAGGAAGACATTGAAGGTTGGCGCGGGGAGATCCGGGACAGCGAGGTCGTCAAAACGCACGAGGAAGCCCTTGAGGAGGAGCAGGAAGAATCCGGCCGGCCCGACGAAGAGCAGGACTACGCCGACATGGATGAGGACGAGGACGCCGACGAACAGGACCTCGCTGAGGACGAGGACGAGGACATCGACGAGGACGAGGACATCGACGAGGACGCGGATGTCGACGAAGCCGAGGACTACGACGAGGACGAGGACGCCGACGAGGACGAGGACGAGGACGAGGACATCGAGGATGAGGACTACGAGGACGCCGACGAACGGCCGGCCCGTAGACGCGGCCGCCAGCCGGTCGGCGCCCGGGCCAGGAGAGGTGCGGACGCATGACCGTGGCAACTCAGGGACAGGGTAGCGGCAACGTCGAGCGGTATACCGGCGGGGGGTCCAGCGGCTTGGCCGAGGTCATCGAGCTCATTCTGGACAAGGGCCTCGTTATCGACGTTTTCGTTCGCGTGTCCTTAGTTGGCATCGAAATCCTCACCATCGACGCCCGAATCGTAGTTGCCAGTGTGGACACGTTCCTTCGGTTCGCCGAAGCGACGAACCGGCTGGACCTCTACGGCAAGGGCAAGGGCGGTAAGGACCTTACCGAGCTGGCGTCGGGAGTCATGGAGGGCGGCGCCAAGGGCAAGACGTCCGGAATAATCGAGGGCGCCGTCGGAAAGGTCGACGATATGCTCAACAAGGGCCGGGAGCGCCGGGAACGCGATGAGGAGCCTGTGCCGCGCCGACGCCCGCGCCAGCGGACCCGAGAGGATGACGAATGACTCCGACTCCGACTCCGACCTACGTCTACGGTCTGGTGAACGCGGACACCGAGCTGCCGCCGAACCTGTCCGGCCTCGGCCCGTCCGGTCGGGTGTCGACCATCGTGCATGAGCGGATCGCCGCGATTGTGAGCGACGTACCCACCGACCGTCCGCTCGGCACCCGCGATGACCTACTGGCCCATGAATCGGTGGTGGACGCGGTGGCAAAGCGGGCAGCCGTGCTGCCACTGCGCTTCCCCGCCGTCGTGACCGAGACCGGCGTGGTGGAGGAGCTCCTCGCTCCGCACCAGGAACGGTTCCTGCAGGTTCTCGCGGAGCTCGACGGGATGGTTCAGTTCACTCTCAAGGGCCGTTACGAGAGAGACACCGTGCTCCGCGAGATCACCGAGGCCGACGAGGAAATCATGGCACTGCGCGAGCGCGTGCGCGACGTGCCGGAGGATGCGTCGTACTACGACCGGATACGGCTGGGCGAGTTGGTCGTCGCGGCTATGGAACAGCGGCGTGACGACGACGGCCGGCAGATACTCGACCGGCTGGCGCCGACGGCCACCGACATCTCCACCCGCCAACTAGGTCAGCCTGACGAGGTAGTGAACGCCGCGTTCCTGGTCGCCCGGGATCACGCCAAGCAGTTTGACGACGCTGTGGAAGAGGTTGGTCGGAACCTTGCCGGACGGGTGCGCTTCCGGTTACTCGGCCCGCTAGCGCCCTATGATTTCGTGCCGGAACGCTGAATCATGGGGCTGCTCACCGGACTGCTGACTCTTCCGCTCGCACCCGTTCGCAGCGTGGTGTGGCTGGCGGAACAGATCCAGGATTATGCCGAAGAGCAGTACTACGACCCGGTGCGCATCCGCGCCGAGCTCGAGCGGGTCCAGGAGGCGCGTGAATCGGGCGAGCTGACCGAGGAGGAATGTGTCGAGTGGGAGAACGAGTTGCTCCGCCGGCTGATGCGCCGGCAGGAGTGAAGCGCGGACGACCCGTGGAGCGCTATGGATGAACGAGACGAGCGACCTCGACGCCGCCGACCGCCGAACGACCCGGCACGTCCATCGGGCGATGGGCGTAATGGGCATCGGCCCCGGCGGCCTGCCGCGGCGGACGCTGCTCGCGCAGCCATTGCCCAGATCGCTGACCTCACCGGCCACGACGGAGAGGGCGTGATTTCCGTGGAGCGTAACGACGACGGTTGGCGGGTTGGCGTCGAAGTTGTTGAGTCCCATCGCATCCCGGACTCGGCGGACATCCTGGCCATCTATGAGGTGTGCCTGGACACCGATGGTGAGCTGATCTCCTACCGCCGCACCGACCGTTATTCCCGCGGGCAGACCATGGGGCGGTCGCGGTGACGGGTGATCTGTATCCGTCCGGCCGGTCGCATCAGCTGGACCATCGGCAGGAAACCACGAACCTGGCCGACATCCTGGAGCGGGTGCTCGACAAGGGCATCGTTATTGCTGGCGACATACGGATCAATCTCCTCGACATCGAGTTGTTAACCATCAAGATCCGACTATTGGTGGCCTCCGTCGACAAGGCCCGGGAAATCGGCATCGACTGGTGGGAGCACGACCCGAGCCTCAGCTCGGGCCGGGGCGACCTGGCGGTGGAGAACCGCAAGCTTCGGGAACGCATCGGGGAGCTCGAGGCATCGAAAGGCGTGGCGGCCGGTTCCTCTGACGGTGCCCGCTCACGCCCCGTCCGCCGAACCGGGAACGCGAACAAGGATGAGTGAGCACAGCGTCTACCTCTATGCGATTGGGGACGCGGCGCTGGCTGACTCCGATGTTCTAAGGATGATCGGTGTCGACGGCGGCTCGGTGCGCACCGTTGTTGACGGCTCACTTGCGGCAATCGTCGGCTCGGTGGATCGAGAAGGATTCAGCGAGCAGGCCATTCGTGCCCGCCTCGAGGACATGGAGTGGCTCGAGCAGCTGGCTCGGACGCACCACGAGGTGGTTGACCGGATAGCGCGGAGCCACCCGGTTGCGCCGGTGCGGATGGCCACTGTCTACCTGGACGACGCGGGCGTCCGTGAATTGCTCGGCGAGCACCGCGCTGAACTGGTCGTGACACTCGACCGAATTAGGGGGCGTTCAGAGTGGGGAGTCAAAGGGTATGCGGCGCCGGCGAAGGAGGCGCCGGAGGCGGAGCCGGAGGTCTCCGCCTCTGAAGCACCCGGCACCTCGTACTTGATGCGTCGTCGCGCTGAGCGCGACCGCGCCGCGCATGGGCGTCAGCGCCTTGCGGCGGCCGCCGACAAGGTGCACGAAGAATTCGCAGCGCTCGCCGTGGACAGCCGCCTCTACCCACCGCAGGACCCTCGGCTCACCGGGCGCCGGGACGAGATGATCCTCAACGCGGCCTATCTGATGGACGAGGCCGGCGCAAAACAGTTGGCCGAGATGGTGAATGCCGCGGCCGAGGGTGATCTACGGTTAGAGCTCACCGGCCCGTGGGCACCCTACTCCTTCACCGCGTTGGCCGAGTCATGACCCTGGCGCGAACCGGCGGCGACGAAGTCGCACTGGTCGACCTGCTCGACCGACTCCTGGCCGGCGGTGTAGTGATAGCGGGAGATCTGACGATCAGTCTTGCCGATGTCGACCTGGTGCACATCTCACTGCGTGCTCTGATCAGCTCTGTGGACAAGCTGCTCGAAGAATGACGCCATCAGCCAGCCGGATCGAAATGGATCCGGAAGATGTGGGCCGGGATCTCGGCCGATTAGTCCTAACGATTGTCGAATTGCTGCGCCAGTTGATGGAACGTCAGGCGCTGCGGCGGGTGGACGCCGGCGACTTGCCCGACGAAGCCGTCGAGCGGCTCGGCCTCGGGCTCATGCGCCTAGAGGAGGCCATGGCTGAACTACGGGAGTACTTCGGGCTGCGGCCAGAGGATCTCAATCTGGACCTTGGACCGCTAGGTCCGCTACTGCCGCGTG
Source organism: Mycobacterium sp. (assembly GCF_032162605.1). GTDB lineage: Bacteria > Actinomycetota > Actinomycetes > Mycobacteriales > Mycobacteriaceae > Mycobacterium. The sequence continues at coordinate 13,960 of NZ_JAVROT010000483.1, forward strand.
AGCCCAGCTGACATTGTCGGCCGGGCTCTCCGCGACGGCTGCGGCTACCGCCTGAGCATTCCGGTTCGTCTCCGCCCGAACACGGCGGCCACGATGGCGACACCGATCGCGGCAACCACGACCTGTACCAGCAATTCCAGCCTGTCAATGCCCTCCGTCGCAGTCGCGATGCCCATCGCACGGGCCAGCGCCGTGCCGAGGAGCGCCGCTCCGATCCCGACGAGTATGGTCAACCAG
>NZ_JAVROT010000484.1:0-8158 GCF_032162605.1 Mycobacterium sp.
ACGGTGGCTACATCTCACCCGGGTCCACGCTCGACGAGCTGCGGGTGTTCGTCAGTCAGTGGAACACGCTGCCGCGGGCCGACAATGCGCCGTACCGGGTGATCCAGTTCGCAGTGAACCCGCTCAAGCCCTGGGATCAGCTACCGCCGGCCTGACTACCGTCGGCCGTGGTGACCGCACCCACTTCGCAGCCGATTCACGAGGAATTTGAAGAGTCGCCCTCGATGGGACGAGAATCATGGACCCATGAGCGAAACAGTCGAGTATCCCGGAGAAGCTCCGACCGGCCCCCACACTTCAGTGATGCCGGAGGCGCCTTACCCCCCTGCTCCGCAGGGCTATGGGTATCCGCCGATCACGCAGGCGCCACCGCAGGTGTCCCAGGACAAGCCGAGTCGTCTCAACAAGGTGGCCGCGTGGGTGGGCATCGCCGCCGGGTCGCTGGTGATCGTCGCCGTACTGTTCGGCTCGGGGTTCTACTTCGGCCGGGAAACCGCCCCGCAGCCCGTGGACCGGGGCGCCGCGGGCGCCGAGCAGGGTGGGCCCATGATCTTTCCGATGCCGCGGGGCCAGTTCGAGCGGCCGGGTCCCGGCATCGTCGTCCCCAACGGACCGACCTTCCAGCTGCCGAACCTGTTCCCGCAATTCCCGATGTCGCCGCAGACGCCGTCGACTCCGACGCCTGGCGAACCGCCGAGATAATCGCACGGGGGCGGCATGGAGGGCTCATAGCGGATTCATAGGTGATTCATGATTGGCGCATCACCAGCGCGGCCATCATTGGGAACATGACCGAAACAACGCCCTCCCCAGAACCAGCCACCGGCCCGATCGACACCACTACGACACCGGCCCCAACCACCACTTCGACACCGACCGTCGTCGAGACGCGCGACGTCGGCAAGCGGCGCCGGCGCGGCAAGCTCAATGCCGTTGCCGCGTGGGTCGGCATCGTGGCGGGCGTCGTGTTCATCGTCGCCGTCATCTTCGGCACCGGCTTCGTGCTCGGCGCGAGCGCGGGTGGTGGGGATCATCACGGTGGCCATCACCGCGATGGCGGCAGCCAGATGCATCACGAGGGCGGACCCGGTTGGCGGGGCGGCCAAGGGGGGCAAGAGGGACGAGGGGGACAGTGGGGACACGGTGGCTTCGGCCCCGGCGGCTTCGGCGGCTTCGGTCCCGGTGCACCCGGCGGCTTCGGACCCGGTCAACAGGGCCAAGGCGGACAGGGCGGACCCGGTCAACAGGGCCAAAGCGGACAGGGCGGACCCGGTCAACAGGTCCAAGGCGGACAGGGCGGACCCGGGCAGTCGACGCAACCCACGCGCTGACAACTGAAGGCAACCGACGCGATGCCCCGCTCATTCACGTGGTGAGTGGGGCACCGTCGTTTTTGCATGCCGCCAACACGTATGGGACGGCAGTTTGGCGGGTAATTTCAAGAGAGGCGGTGTGTTCGACGCAAATGCGGCCCAGCCCCGAGTGGTCGCGGAACCACCGGGAGATGGATGAGCAGATGACCGAGAAGATCGCGACGACGGACGGTGGAGCACCGGTCCCCAGCGTCGAACATTCACTGAGCGTCGGCCCCGACGGGCCGATCCTGCTGCAGGACCACTATCTGATCGAGCAGATGGCCAACTTCAACCGGGAGCGCATCCCGGAGCGCCAGCCGCACGCCAAGGGTGGCGGCGCGTTCGGGCACTTCCAGGTGACCAACGACGTCAGCCAGTACACCAAGGCGGCGGTCTTTCAGCCCGGCACCAAGACCGACACGCTGATCCGGTTCTCGACCGTGGCAGGCGAGCGTGGCAGCCCAGACACCTGGCGGGATCCGCGCGGATTCTCGCTGAAGCTGTACACGTCGGAGGGCAACCTGGACATCGTCGGCAACAACACCCCGGTCTTCTTCATCCGCGACCCGATCAAGTTCCAGAACTTCATCCGCAGCCAGAAGCGAATGGCCGCCAACAATCTGCGCGACCACCACATGCAATGGGACTTCTGGACTCTGTCGCCGGAGAGCGCGCACCAAGTCACCTACCTGATGGGTGACCGGGGAATCCCGAAGACGTGGCGGCACATGAACGGCTACTCCAGCCATACCTACAGCTGGGTCAACGCGAAGGATGAACTGTTCTGGGTGAAGTACCACTTCAAGACCGACCAGGGCATCGACTTCCTCACCCAGGAGGAAGGTGACCGGTTGGCCGGTGCGGACGGCGACTACCACCAGCGCGATCTGTACGACTCGATCGAGGCGGGCAACCACCCGAGCTGGTCGCTGAAGATGCAGGTCATGCCGTTCGAGGACGCCAAGACCTATCGGTACAACCCGTTCGATCTGACCAAGGTGTGGCCGCATTCGGACTACCCGCTGATCGATGTCGGCAAGTTGACGCTGGATCGCAACGTCGTCGACCACCACGCGCAGATCGAGCAGGCCGCGTTCGAGCCGAACAACATCGTGGCGGGCACCGGCCTGTCGCCGGACAAGATGCTGCTGGCCCGCGGGTTCTCCTACTCCGACGCGCACCGCGCCCGGCTCGGGGTGAACTACAATCAGATCCCGGACAACGAGCCGAAGGTCGAGGTCAACGCTTACTCCAAGGACGGGACGATGCGGATCCGCCTCGCAGGAGATCCGGTGTACGCGCCGAACTCGGTGGGCGGCCCGGTGGCCGATCCCGCACGTGCTGCCGAGGTGCACTGGGCGTCCGACGGCGACATGGTCCGCATGGCGTACTCGCTGCGTCCCGAGGACGACGACTGGGGCCAGGCGGGCATCCTCGTCCGCGAGGTCATGGACGACGACCAACGGGATCGATTGGCCTCCAACATCATCGGGCACGTGCTGGACGGTGTGAAGGAGCCGGTGCTGTCGCGGGTGTTCGAGTATTGGCGCAACGTCGACCCGGATCTCGGCAAGAAGGTTGAGGAGGGAGTGCGCGCCAAGGCGGGCGGCTAGCGCCCGTGGGCGAACGAACTCGGCGTGGGGGCAGACGAGTCGACACGCCGGTGTGAACTACATAGACGTCATTCTCCTGGGGTCTGTGGGACTATTGAGAACTTTGGGGAATGTGTGGCGACATGCCCTCATACGTGGGAGTGTCGCTAACCATGACGCGCATGCCTGCGACCAGGATGGCGCTCCTCGTTTCGGCGGCGGCACTCCTGCTCGCCCTGACGAGTGGCTGTGCATCGCACGACCCCGAACCGCAACGCGGTCTGGCGGAGGTGTTCTCCGTCGGCGACTGCGTTTCGATCCCGGCGAAGGCCCCGGACACGCTGAGCGCCACCAAGGTGTCGTGCAGCGCCGACCCTAGCTACACGGTGGGCGCAATGGCCAACGGATCGGGATCGTGCCCGAGTGCCGAATACCAGCACGTGCCAACGAAATTCGCCGACCCCTCGACGGCGCAGCTGTGCCTCGTCCCCAATCTCGTCGCTGACCACTGCTATGTCCTCGACATGCCCATCGGCATGCTTGCGCTGGCCGACTGCGCCGAGCGCGGCCTGCAGGGGGTGCTGGTCCAGGTCACCCAGCGCCTCGATGTGCGCGATCAGCAAGCGTGCCCCGCATCCGCGGGTCAGTACGCCTGGCCCTACCCGTCGCCGCCGCGTACCTACTGCACGCTGACGATTTTCTAACCGCCGGACTTCTAACCGTCGGGGCCGCGTTGCCGTCCTCCCGCAGCTGGCATGATCGAGCGCATGAGCATCGAAGTCGTTTACACCGCAGAGTCCACGGCCACCGGCGGAGGTCGCGACGGACACGTGAACTCCGCCGACGGCAAGATCGACCTCGACACGCGCCCGCCCAAGGAGATGGGCGGCAGCGGCGAGGGCGTCAACCCCGAGCTGTTGTTCTCGGCCGGCTATTCCGCCTGTTTCCTCGGCGCCCTGCGGCTTGTCGCCAAGAACGAGAAGATCGCCATCGACGACGCGTCGGGCATCACCGCGCAGATCGGCTTCGGCAAGGATTCCGAGGGTGGCTTCGGCTTGACCGCCCATCTGATCGGCTACCTGCCCGGACTCGAGCAGCGTGCGGCCGACGAGCTGATGGAGAAGGCGCACGGCGTGTGCCCGTACTCGAAGGCCACCCGCGGCAACATCGACGTCAAGCTGTCGGCCAAGGTCGTCTAGTCGCATGCGGAGCACGGCCGCCGGTGTCATGGTGACCGGCGTCGTCCTGGCTGGAGCCCTGGCGGCGCCCGCCGCCGCGCGCCCGTCCGATCCCGGCGTCGTCTCCTACGCCGTACTCGGGAAGGGGTCGGTGGGCAACGTCGTCGGCGCCCCGATGGCGTGGGAATCGACGTTCACCGCTCCCCTCCAGGGTTTCTACGTCGACGTCCCCGAGTGCAACAACTGGGCCGACATCGGACTGCCCGAGGTGTACGAGGATCCCGACCTCGCCTCGTTCAACGGAGCGGTGGCCCAGCGGGCGGCCAACGACGACACCAACCTGGTCAAACAGGCCGTCGGTGTGTTCGCCACGAACGACGCCGCCAACCGCGCCTTCCACCGTGTGACCGACAGGACCGTCGGCTGCTCGGGGCAGACCAGCGCCATGCACCTCGACGACTTCGTCACCCAGGTCTGGTCCTTCACCGGCGGTCCGCCCACCGGTACCGACGCCGTGTGGGTCAAGCAGGAAGCGGGTACAGACCGGCGGTGCTTCATTCAGACCAGGCTGCGCGAGAACGTTCTGCTGCAAGCGAAAGTCTGTCAGCCTGGCAACGGTGGGCCCGCGGTGAACGTGCTGGCGGGCGCCATGCAGAACTCGCTGGGTCAGTAACGGTCGCCGGTTTCGGACCCACGAAACAAGCCGTAACCGAAAATTCGCGCGACATTGTCGGTGTCCTCTGGAAGATGGAGGGGCATCGACACACGAGGGCACGACAAACGAGGGCACACATCGAGCTGCCCGCGCTCGCTCCTCGGGGAGGGGATGGTTGACATGACCACCACCGCGGATCTTCGAGGAACCCGGCCCGACGACGCGGCGGGGACCGAACTCGTCGACTCCGACGACGCCGCGTCGCGCATCGGCGGGGACTGTCTCAAGGACGGTCCCGTCGGTCAGGTCGGACTGGAGATCGAGGCACACTGCTTCGACCTGACCCATCCCATGCGACGCCCGTCCTGGGACGAACTCTCGCAGGTCATCGCCCACGTTCCGGCGTTGCCGGGCGGCAGCCCCATCACCGTCGAGCCGGGTGGGGCGGTGGAGCTGTCCGGCCTGCCCGCCGACTCGGCACTGTCCGCGATCAACGCGATGCGGGCCGACCGGTCAGTGCTGAGGGACGCGTTCGCTCGGCACGGTCTCGGCCTGGTGCTGCTGGGCGCCGACCCGCTGCGACCACCCAAGAGAGTCAATCCGGGCGACCGCTACCGCGCCATGGAGCAGTTCTTCACGGCCAGTGGCACCACCGACGCCGGCGCGGCGATGATGACGTCGACCGCGTCGGTGCAGGTCAATCTCGACGCCGGCCCGCGCGAAGGCTGGGCGGACCGGGTTCGCCTCGCGCACGCGCTCGGGCCGACGATGATCGCCATCTCCGCCAATTCGCCGCTGCTGGGCACCGAGTTCTCCGGCTGGCGCTCCACCCGGCAGCGCGTGTGGAGCCAGCTCGACTCCGCGCGCTGCGGTCCCGTGCTCGGCGCCAGCGGCGGTGATCCGGCTGCGGACTGGGTCCGGTATGCGCTCAAAGCGCCGGTGATGCTGGTGCAGGGTCCCGAGACGGTGCCGATGACCGAGGTGGTGCCCTTCGACGACTGGGCCGACGGCCGCGCGCTGCTCGGTGGTCGTCGCCCGACCGGGGCGGATCTCGACTATCACCTCACGACGTTGTTCCCGCCCGTGCGGCCGCGCGGATTCCTCGAGATCCGCTACCTCGACAGCACCCCTGACGAGGTCTGGCCCGCCGTCGTCTTCACGCTGGCCACGCTGCTCGACGATCCCGCGGCCGCCGAGGTCGCCGCGGAGGTCACGGAGTCGGTCGCCACGGAGTGGGACCTGGCCGCCCGGGTCGGACTCGGTGACCCGCGGCTGCGGGAGGCGGCCGTACTCTGCGTCCGGACCGCCGCCGAACTGGCACCCGCGGAATTACACGACGCGATGCAGAGGTTGTTGAGTCAGGTGGAACAGGGCAGGAGTTCGGCCGACGACTTCTCCGATCTCGTCGTCGGCAATGGAGTCCAGGAAGCGGTGAGCCGAGTGGCGGGGGGAACGGTGTGACCACGCGAGAAGCGCTGGCCAAAGACCTCACCGTGGCGCGGGAACGCACCTTGGCGCTGGTGGAGATCGACGACGCCGAACTGCTGCGTCAGTACGACCCGCTGATGAGCCCGCTGGTGTGGGATCTCGCCCACATCGGCTGGCAGGAGGAGATGTGGCTGCTTCGCGGAAATGATCCGCGCCGGCCCGGGCTGCTGTCGCCGGCCGTCGATGGGCTCTACGACGCGTTCGCGCACTCACGTGCCAGTCGCGTCGACCTTCCGCTGCTGCCTCCCGAGGACGCGCGGGCGTTCTGCGGCACCGTGCGCGCGAAAGCCCTTGACGCGCTTGACGTCCTGCCCACCGAAGACGGCACCGGTGTCGACGCGGCCTTCGTCTTCGGCCTGGTGGTGAGCCACGAGAACCAGCACGACGAGACCATGCTGCAGGCGCTGAGCATCCGCACCGGGCCACCAATCCTGGGCCGCGGCACACCGCTGCCAACGGGGCGCTCCGACGTGGCGGGCACGTCGGTGTTGGTGCAGGGCGGCCCGTTCATCCTCGGCGTGACGGCCGCCGAGGAGCCCATGTCGCTGGACAATGAACGCGACGCGCACGTCGTCGACGTGCCGTCCTTTCGGATCGGACGCGTCCCCGTCACGAACGGGGAGTGGCGCGGCTTCATCGACGACGGCGGTTACCGCGAGCCGCGTTGGTGGTCCGAGGCTGGCTGGGCACACCGCCTCGAGGCCGGGTTGACGGCGCCCAAGTTCTGGAACATCGGAGCGACGGGGGAAGGAACGGACGGGACGCGCACGCGCTTCGGATACGTCGAGGACATCCCGGCCGACGAACCCGTGCAACACGTCACCTTCTTCGAGGCCGAGGCGTACGCCGCGTGGGCGGGCGCCCGACTGCCCACCGAGATGGAATGGGAGAAGGCCTGCGCGTGGGACCCGGCGGCGGGCGCGCGCCGCCGATTCCCGTGGGGCGCTTCAGAACCCACTGCGGCGCTGGTGAATCTGGGTGGCGAGGCGCTGCGGCCGGCGCCGGTCGGGGCCTACCCGGCGGGAGCTTCGGCCTACGGCGCCGAGCAGATGCTCGGTGACGTGTGGGAGTGGACCACGTCTGCGCTGCGGCCATGGCCGGGGTTCACGCCGATGCTCTACGAGCAGTACTCGCGCCCGTTCTTCGACGGTGACTACAAGATCCTTCGTGGCGGCGCGTGGTCGGTCGCCACGAGCATCCTGCGGCCGAGCTTCCGCAACTGGGACCACCCGATCCGCCGCCAGATCTTCTCGGGGCTGCGGTTGGCCTGGGACGTCGACGATGAGCCGCTTGCGCGAAGAGAAAATCGCTGATGTGCCGTCATCTCGGCTGGCTCGGGCAACCGGTGCCGCTGTCGTCGCTCGTCCTCGACCAGCCCTACGGCCTTCTCGTGCAATCGTATTCACCACGGCGGCAGAAGCACGGCGTCGTCAACGCAGACGGCTGGGGGGCGGGCTTCTTCGATGACGGGGTTCCGCGCCGGTGGCGCAGCGCCGCGCCGCTGTGGGGTGATGCGTCGTTCGCCTCGGTGGCGCCCGCCGTCCGCAGCGGGTGCGTCGTCGCGGCCGTCCGGTCGGCGACCATCGGCATGCCCATCGAGCCGTCCGCATCGGCGCCGTTCAGCGACGGCGAGTGGCTGCTGTCGCACAACGGTGTCGTCGACCGCGCCGTCCTGCCCCTCTCACCGGCGGCCGAGTCCGTCGTCGACAGCGCGTTGCTCGCGGCACTGATCTTCGACCGCGGCCTGGAACGGTTGGGCGACACCATCGTCGAGGTCGGCGGCGCCGATTCCAGCGCCCGCTTGAACATCATCGCCGCCAACGGATCTCGGCTGCTCGCCACCACCTGGGGGGACACCCTGTCGGTGCTGCGCAGAGACGACGGCGTTGT
>NZ_JAVROT010000485.1:0-6405 GCF_032162605.1 Mycobacterium sp.
GACGTGATCCGAAAGATCATGCAGGACAACGCCGCCAAGCTGTACAAGATCGAGGTCTAACGGCACTGTATGGCCACCCCAGACAATGTCGTCGCGGGCCGGACCGCCATCGTCGGTCTTGGCCATACCGTGCAGGGTGAGCTTCCCGGCCACTCGGCTGAGGAGAACGCCGTGGATGCGGCGCTGCTGGCGCTCACCGATGCCGGACTCACCGTGGACGACCTGGATGGGCTCGTCGCCTGCAAGTCGGTGCAGGGCCAGGGCAGCGATGTCAATGTGGGGGCGTTGCTCGGGGTGAACCTGCCGTACGTGCAGTCGCTGGACTACGGCACGTGCAACTTCTCGCTGCATCTGGCCGTCATGGCGATCGTCAGCGGGATGGCCAGCACGGTGCTGCTGACCTACGGGGCGAACGCCCGTAGTGGCAAGTTCGATTTCGGCAAGCCGATGTACGGCGCGGACATGGCCTCGGCCGCTGGGCTGGTGCACATCGCCGGCCGGGCCGGGCTCGCCCTGCAGCGACACAAGGCGGTCTACGGCACCACCGACGAGCAGTTTGGCATGCTCGCTGTGGGACAACGTGATTGGGCACAGTCGAACCCCAACGCGATCTTCCGCACCCCGATGAGCATGGCCGACTACCTGGCCGAGCCGTACATGGTCGAGCCGCTGCGCCGCTCCGACGTCACGATGATCTCCGACGGCGGCGTCGCGCTCGTGGTGACCACCGCCGAGCGCGCACGGCAACTGGCGAATCCACCGGTTTACGTCTCGGGCATGGCGGAGTACGCAGGGGTGCGTGGCGAACACAACCCGGAGAACCTGATGCGCCCGTGGCTGCGAGACTCCGCCGCGGCGATCTGGGCGAGCACCGGCCTGCGCCCGGCCGACATCGATGCGCTCTACATCCAGGATCCGACGGCGCTCTGGTCGCTGCAGATGCTGGAGTACTACGGCTTCTGCGGCATCGGGGAGGGTGGTCCGTTCCTGGCCGAAGGGCACACGCTGCGCGGCGGGTCGCTACCGCTAAACACCCACGGCGGACAGCTTTCAGAGAGCTATACCTGGGGCTGGATGCACGTCGTCGAGGCGGTCCGGCAGCTGCGCGGTCAGGCGGGCGAACGGCAGCTGGACACTCCCGAGATCGGGATGTATTGCTCCAGTCACGGTTTCGTCAAGGCGGCGGTGTCGGTGTTGTCGACGAATCAGAGCGTCGGCCAGTGACCGGACTTTCGCCTACCGACGATCTGCTGACAGGCCCGTTCTTCGCGGCCGCCGCGCAGGGCAGGCTCGTCGTGCAGCGCTGCAACTCCTGCCAGGCGCTGCGGTGGCCGCCGTTGAGCGGCTGCCCTGAGTGCCGCAGCCGCGACACCACGTGGGTCGACGTGGCCCCGACGGGAAGGGTGTGGAGCTTCGTGGTCTACCACCGGGCGTTTGCGGCCGAGCTGCGCGCGCACATCCCGTACACCGTGGTCATGGTGCAGATCGACGACGGGCCCTACCTCGTCGGGCGCCTCATGGCGGGCAGTGCGCCCGCCACGGTCGGCGCACGGGTGGCCGCGGAGGTCGTCGACATTGACGGCGTGCCGTCGGTGCAGTGGAAGATCGCATGACAGGGAGAAGCCATGGGACAGCTTGACGGGCGGGTCGCCTTCATCACCGGGGGTGCCCGCGGGCAGGGCCGCGCCCATGCGCTTGCGCTGGCCGCCGAGGGAGCCGATGTCGTAATCACCGACATCGCCGCCGACCTGCCGGAGCTCGGCTACCCGCTCGCCAGCGCCGATCAGCTCGCCGAGACGGTGAAGCTGGTGCAGGAGCACGGCGTGCGCGCGCTGGGGCTGCACGTCGACGCGCGCGACACGGGCCAGCTCGACGACGCAGTGGCGCGCGCGGTCGGCGACTTCGGACGCCTCGACATCCTGGTCGCCAACCACGGCGTGATCGATTTCTCTACGGTTGAAGAGACCTCGGATACCCTATGGCACACCATCATCGAGACCAACCTGACCGGCGTGTTCAAAGCCGTCAGGGCGGTCATCCCGCAGATGCGCCACCAGAAGTTCGGCCGGATCGTGGCGACCACCTCGATGGGGGCGCGCTACACCGCGCCCAATCTCGGGCACTACATCGCTGCGAAGTGGGGAGTCATCGGTCTGGTCAAGACGACCGCGTTGGAGCTGGCAGGCGACGGGATCACCGTCAACGCCCTGGCGCCCGGCGCGGTGGAGACCGACCTCTTCTTCAACCAGCCGACGTACGACATCTTCGTCCCCGACATCGCCAACCCCACCGAGGAGGACTTCCGCAGGCGGCTCGATGAGCTCGACTACGGCCTCAACGGGGTGCGGTTCCTGCAGCCTGGGGACGTCTCGCGCGCCCTGTTGTACCTGGTCACCGACCGCGGTCTGATGACAGGGCAGGTGTTGGAGCTCGGCCTGGGTACCTCGGCCTTCGGCATCTACTGAGGCGGAGATCCATGCGGTAGCCTTATCAACACGTGGGTTGATAGTTGGCAGGGGGGCGGTAACGGCCAGCGTCCCTCTCCGCCGGTCCAGACAGGAGCGCTGACCATGTTCGAACTGCCCCCGGTTACCAGCCGGCCGGTCACCCCTACTGACGCCCCTGCCGACGGCAATCAATCAATCATCATCTTAGGAGGAATCGCATGCCCAAGTGCGTAGTCGCCAGCCTGGCCAACCTCGACGGCGACACTCCGCTGATGCGGGTGGAGGCCCACGGGGTGCCCGTGTGCCTGGCCCGGCTGGCCAGCGGCGAGGTCTTCGCGGTCAGCGATCTGTGCAGCCACGAGGACATCGAGCTCAGCGACGGCGAACTCGACGGCGAGGACGTCGAATGTCCAGCCCACGGTTCGCGTTTCAACGTGCGCACCGGTGAGGTCAGCGGACTGCCCGCCGAGGACCCGGTGGCGACCTACCCGGTCACGGTCGAGGACGGCAAGGTCATCGTCGAGGTGTGAGCGGTGCGTCGGCCGCAGCGAGCAGCTCGGTGCGGACCGCGGCGATGTACTTGGGTTGATCGACGGCCAGCGCCGCGGTCAGTTCGCCGGTGACGCCGTGCCACTGGGCGGTCCAGCCCGGCTCGACGTCATCGTCGACGGTCTCTGTGTCGGCAGGATCGTGGTGGCCGACGTATTCGACGCGGTGGCCGAACTGGTGACTCCAAAAGTACGGCACGGGGTCGTGGATCAGTTCGGCATCAGACCCGTTCACGATGGCGTCGGCTACCACCGTCGGGGCGGTATACGCGTCGTCCCAATGCTGCACGTTCAGCCGGCGGCCGTAGCGGCGTGACCACCACGCGGCCGCGTCACCCAGTGCGTACACGTCGGTTTGGCCCTCGGCCCGGAGCTGCTGGCCAACGGCCAGTGCCGGAAGCAATTCCAGCCCGCTGCCCGCGAGCCAACCGGTGGCGGGTCGCACTCCGACGCCAGTAACCACCACATCGGCGGCTATCACCTCGCCGCCGGCCACGTGTACGCCGTCGGCTTCCACAGCTGTGACGCCCTGACCGGTGCGCAGCTCGGCGCCGTCCCACCAGGAGGCGAACCGGCTGCCGAGTTCGCTGCCAAACGCCTGCGCCAACGGTGCGGGGTGATACTCGAGCCCGGTCACCCGGCAGCCGCGCTCCAGTGCCGCGTGGGCCACCTCGGCGCCGATCCAGCTGGCACCGATGACGACGACGTGTGCCCCTGATATCAGCCTGTCACGCAGGGCCGTCGCCTCGACGTCGGTGCGCAGCACGAGCTGTTCGCCGCCGCCCGGCAGCCGCACGGGGGTGGCGCCAGTGGCGATCACCAGGTGTGAGAAGTCAACGGGGCCAGCTGATGTCAGCACCTGGCGGCTACCCAGGTCCAAGGATTTCGCCGCCACCCCGAGCCGTACGTCGATACCCAGTTCCTCATAGCGGACCTCGAACGGTTTGCAGTCACGCTTGCCTTGGATCACCGCCTTGGACAGCGGCGGGCGGTCGTAGGGCAGGCTGGGCTCGTCGCCGATCAACACGATCGACCCGGAGTGGCCGAGCCTGCGCAGCTCGGTGCACGTACGGCTACCCGCGAGGCCGCCGCCCACGACGACGACCGGTGTCTTGCTGTCCTGGATCACGCTGGTCAACATAGCAGTTGACAGCGCTGCGGACGAGTGCCATTGTTCAAAGTGAAGGAGGAATGTCACATGACTGAACTCGCTGCCCGCAATGAGGCGGACCCGGCGGAACCAGTGGACGGCTCGAAATGTCCGTTTGCGCGGGTGAATCGACTCGCCGACGTGTCGAGGCTGCTGCGCTCCAAGAGCGCCGTCACTCACAGTCCTGATCTGTTCGCCGGGCGCCAGAGCGACGAGGTCAACGGCGAGATCAACGTCCGCGAATTCCTCGGTGCATCAATGATGTTCCTCGAAGGCGAGTCACACCGGCTGCGCCGCAAGCTGCTCAACCCCCTGGTCCGCGCCGACGCGCTGCACGGCATCCGCGAGGACGTGGTGCTGCCCGAGGCCGACCGGCTGATGGCGCTGCGGCTGGCCGAGCCCGACGAGAACGGCACGCGCGGCATGGATCTCGTCGAATTCCTCGAACGGGTGTTCATCCACTTCACCGCCCGGCTCATCGGCCTGATCGGCGTGGACACCGACGAGCGGCTCGCGCTGATGCGTTCGTTTGCCGGACCGATCTCCGCGGGCACCAGCTCTGCCTTCCTCGACGACCGCGACCAGGTGAACCAACGAGCGCTGCAAGCCAAGTCCGGATACGTCAAGGAGTTCTTCGAGCCGTCACTAGCCTGGCACCGCCAACAGCGCGCCCGGATCGACACCGGCGAACTCGCCGAGGACGACGTACCCAACAGCCTGCTCAAGATGGTGGCCGCCGGACTCGCGCCGGAGTGGGAGGACGAAGCCAACGCCGTCGTCGAGTCCACCCTGCTGTTCGCTGCCTCGGTGGGCACCAGCACTCAGTCGATCGTGCACACCATCGACGTCCTGCAAACCTGGCTGCTCGAACACCCCGAGGACATCCCACGACGGAGCGAACCGACGTTCCTGCTCAACTGCCTGCAGGAGGTCATCCGGCTGCGCGCCCCGTTCTCGCCCTACACCACACGGCTGGCACTGGAGGAAGGTGAGCTCTCCGACGGCAGCAAGATCCATCCCGGCCAGGAGTTGCGGGTGGAGTAAGTGAAGGCCAACCGCGACACCGACGTATTCGGCCCAGACGCCATGGGATTCAACCCCAACCGGCCCTCGCCGGCCAACGGCACACCCAGATACGGCCTCGGCTTCGGCGTCGGGACCCACCAGTGCTACGGGCTGCGCGTGGTGGTCGGCAACGACGGCCAGGGCGGCGCGCACCTGGAACTGCTGCGCAAGCTCATGACCGCCGGAGTACGTCCCGACCCCGACAACCCGCCAGTCGACCTCGAAAAGGACATGACCAAATTCGAAGTCGAAGACATCCCCCGCTACGTCCAATACCCCGTGGTATTCGACAATTGGCAACAACCACAGACCCCCGCGGCACCATGAATGTCGTGTCGTGCTGGCGGCGCGCCAAGCGCCGGGTGAGGTGCGCCTGTGGCGTTGAGGTCGTCGCGCATCGGTTGGCAAGGGCCGTCTGGGTGGCAGCGTGCCTCGACTGCGGCCGGTGGTTCATCGCGGGCCGCCTGTCTGCGCGGCGCCGCCTCGCCGACGTACTCGTACGGGGCATCAGCTCGTACGCGCACCCAGACGATCACTTCATGGTGGCTGGGCTCTGACACGACAGGGGACATCAGTCGGTGCTCCGCCAATCCGCAGGTAGTGCAGCCCACTTCAGCCGTCGATGGCCGTCGTCGTGCGGGTGAGAGATCAGGTACGCGCCGACGACACGATTGAGACCCCCGGGCGGCGGCCAGTACCGGGGCGCCCCGTTGGTCGATCGCGGCCGGCGGGGGTGCGGTCGGCTGACCGGCCTCGTCGTGGCTGGTCGCGCGTAGGCTGACTCCTGTCCTACTCTGCGTGACATCGGAAGCCGCACTGCGCGAGCAACTTCCGGTGCTTGAGCGGGCCGAGATTCCTGCGATTGCTGCCGGAGGGAGGTGATGCACCAAGCGCAGCATGACTCCGACCGCAGCCGCGTCGGCGGCACCACGACCCCGAATAGACCGGCCGATACCGTCCTCATCGCGTCGGGGCGGATCGTCGCCGCGCCGGCACGCACGCACGCGGGTCCAGTCCAGAACCCCGATTTGTTCAGTGAGTGGACACGCCGCCGTCGACGGCCAGGGTGATGCCGGTGATGTAGGAGGCGGCGTCACTGGCGAGGAACACCGCCGCCGCGTCGAGTTCATGCTGCTTGCCGAACCGTTTGATCGAGGCGGTCTGGTCGATGATGGCAGACAGCTTGTCCTGATCG
>NZ_JAVROT010000486.1:0-7404 GCF_032162605.1 Mycobacterium sp.
ATGTCGACAGTGCTTTCTTTGTCACCCGGGGCGCGTTGCCTGGGATGGTCGAGCGCGGGTACGGCCGCATCATCAATGTGGCCTCCACGGCAGGCGTTCTCACCGCATACACCGGTGATGTCGGCTACCACACCGCTAAGGCGGCAATGCTGGGAATGACGCGGTCGGTCGCGGTCGACTTCGCCGCAGACGGCGTGACGGCCAACGTCGTGCTGCCCGGCTGGATTGCCACGGCAGCCCAGCTCCCGTCCGAGGTTGCCGCGGGCGAGGCTACTCCGGTGGGCCGGTCAGCAAGTGCCGCCGAGGTCGCCGCAGGCATCGCCTTCCTCGCCGCACCGGGCGCTTCGTACGTCACCGGCACCACGTTGGTGATTGACGGTGGCAACTCGATTGCCGGGGTGAAGATCGTCGACTGATCCGTACCAAGGTGTGCACCGAATCCACCGAATCGTCAAGACTTCGTCGTGGCTGGTGGAACCGCGCACAACCACCAGCTACGACCGGCACAACGGGTGGTGGTCAGCCGGTGATCACATTCAGGACGAAGTTCGCTTCGGTCTGACGGGCAGGTCGACGGGCACCTGGATAGCGGCATCACAGCCGCCACTCGTTCTCGGTGTTCGCCCAGGACGCTCTTGACGCTCGCCTCGTTCGGACTAATGTCCTAAACAGGTGGTCGAGTCCCCGACCCGGGTGCCGCCCACGAAACACCAGATGACGGTGGAAGGCAGTCTGGCGTCATGAAGCTTCAGCATTTTCTCGGCGGGCTCGAGGGATTCCCGGAGCCGCTGAGCCTCGAGAAGCGCGTGTTCGTCGAGGAGTGGGAGATGCGGATATTCGGCATCCACGTCGCGATGATGGGGCTGAGTAGTCACCTCGGTTCCGCACGACCCCCCTATCCGATGGCCGACGTGGCGTCCGCCTTCCACGACGCATGGACCTGGGCCGACCTGCGTACCGGCGCGGAGGCCTTGGACCCGCTGGACTACTTCAAGTTCCGTTACTACGAGAAGTGGCTCGGGGGGATCACGGACTTCCTCATCGGCAAGGGGTATCTCAGCGAGCACGAATTGGCTTCGCGGGCAGCGGAACTGACCGCGCCGCCGGAGGCGGCGGCCGGTGACCCCGCGATCGACGACCAGGTGCAGGAGTACCTGCGGAAGGGCGAGAGCCCACGGCGTGACGTGGCGCACCCCAAGTTCGCCGTCGGCGCTCGGGTGCGCATCGCCAACGTCCCTGCGGCGGCGCACACCCGACTGCCCGGGTATCTGCGCGGCAGGGTCGGTACGGTGGATCGGGCGCTCGAGGGTGATTACGCATATTTCTGCCACACCGGTGACGGCATCGGGGATCCGATGCCGGTCTATGTCGTCGCGTTCGGCCCGGACGAGTTGTGGGGGGAGCGCGCTGAAGCAGGTCCGATGACCGTCTACGCCGAACTCTTCGAGGCATACCTTCAAGGGCTGGAGGAGACACCGTGACTGGCCAGTTCGCTTATCCGCCCGATCGTGAGGACTCCAGCGCGGCGAAGGTCGCGGCGCTGGAGTCGTTGCTGATCGAGAAGGGTGTCATCACCGGGCAGACGGTGGACAAGGTGCTCGCTTACTTCGAGTCGGAGATGACGCCGCTGAACGGCAAGAAGATCGTCGTCACGGCGTGGACTGATCCCGGATTCGCGCGACGCGTCGTCGCCGACACCCCAGCCGCGATCGCCGAACTGGACCTGCCCCAGGGGATGGCCGGTGCCGAGGGTGAACACCTGCGGGCGGTGGCCAACGGCCCTGGTGTGCACAACCTGGTGATCTGCACGCTGTGCTCGTGCTTCCCCTGGCCGGTGCTCGGGCTGCCGCCGTATTGGTACAAGGACCCGGTCTTCCGGGCGCGGGCAGCCCGTGAGCCACGCAAGGTGCTCACCGAGGTCGGCGTCGACCTACCCGAGGACACCGAGATCAGGGTATGGGATGCCAGTGGCACGTCACGGTGGTTCGTGATACCCGAACGGCCTGCTGGCACGGAGGATTTCACGGTTGAGATGCTGATGGACTTGGTTAGCACCGAAGCGATGATGGGCGTTGCGCTGGCAGGGCCGGCGACATGACCAGCGACGCGAGGATGCGGTTGCACGAAACCTGCACGACCGATCAGGCCGCCCCGCAGTTCGACCACGAATGGCAGCGGCGGGCATTCGGGCTGGCGCTGGCGCTGGCGGAGTTCGGTCACTACGACTGGGAAGACTTCCGGCAGAACCTGATTCGGGGCATCGAGGATTGGGAGGGCGCGCCGGGCGCCGGACGGGGCGACTGGCAGTACTACGACCACTGGGTGGCTGCGCTGGAAAAGGTCGTTGCCGACCACCACCTTCTCACCGCGCCGGTCGCCAAAGATGGCGGTGACCACGCCGTCCACGAATAGTGAACCCTGACGCCATATAGCCGAAATCAGTCCATCAACGTGCTTGCAATGACAGGCCACCGATGAGGAGGTCGGCTGCGGCGTCAGCGTGCCGGTCGATATCCGATTCAGTCCTCGGCAGCTGGCCGAAGTGGCGAGTCGTCATCGCATCGTTCCGGGCTATGCCAACGTGATCGATCGATGGCAGCGCGCGCGACGGTCGGCGTGGCTCGAATCCCACGTGGCGGGACATCCGCCCCGTTTCACCCCGGTGGAGGTGGTGTCACGGTGACTACCGGCCAGCAGGTAGTCCAGGGGTACCGATACCGGTAGAGCTCGACGGACGCTGGCAGTGATGTGGCTTTCGGCGTCCTACACCACGCTGTATCTACCGACTCAACGTCAGTCTCCAACCACGAACTAGGAGCGGCCGATGACCGAAGGCCAGTCCGCGCAGGGCCTCGCCCTCCGGCAATCCGATCAACCAGATGTATGGTCTTCGGGTGCGCCGAGGGTGTCGAACTCCTCCGCGTCCTCAGCTCCATTAGTCGAGTCGCCCGATGATCGGTTACGGGTGGTGTTGGCCGAGGATGATGTGTTGCTTCGTGAGGGGCTGGCCAGCCTGTTGGACCGATCGGGATTCGACGTCGTCGGGCAGGCCGGTGATGGTGTGCAACTGCTCGCGATGGTGCGTGACCAGAACCCTGAGCTGGTGGTGACGGACATTCGGATGCCGCCGACCCATACCACCGAGGGGCTCGACACAGCCCGAGCGATCCTTGAAGAGCAGGCCGGCATAGGCATTCTGGTGTTTTCGGCGCACGTCGATGTCGAACATGCGATGGAACTGCTGGCAAGTGAGCACAGCATCGGTTACCTGCTCAAAAGTCGGGTCACCGACGTGGCGGACTTCGTTGACACGCTGGAGCGGATCGCGAAGGGGGCGTCGGTGGTGGACCCGGCTCTGGTAAGCGAGTTGGTGTCGGTCCGCCGGCGTGATGACCCACTCGCCGTGCTCAGCGCGCGGGAACGGGACGTGCTGGCTTTGATGGCGGAGGGTCGGTCCAACGCCGGTATCGCCCATCGGATCTGGGTCACCGAGGGCACTGTGGAAAAACATATCCGCAGCATCCTCGGCAAATTGCATCTTCCAGAGACCGGCAACGACCACCGCCGCGTCCTCGCGGTCATCACCTTCCTCGAGGCCCGCTGACGAGCTCCTTCGATCGTCCGCCGCGGCGCTCGGCACGGGGCATCGTCAAATCTTGCGGTTCTCCGATTTGAGCATCCACGCAGCCCTTTCCATGTCGTCAACGATGACGTGCAGCAGGTCCGCACTGGAGGGGTCGGCGGCGTCGACGTCGCCGTGGACGGTGTGGATGGTGGCTTGACCTGCGCATTGCCGGATGTCACTCAAGTGGTACTCGGCGTGCCAGTGCTGCAGGGACCCGGATCTGCGGCGGCAGCCATCAGTGCTGCGACGATCGCGGTCTCGGCCGCTCCTGCTGCCAGCAGCGGCGCGATGTAGTTAAGTTGATGCTCACGGCGGTGTACTTTTTCGAGGGTAATTCGCCGGAGCTCGGCCCAATACCTTTACCGCGCAGCAGATCTGGGCCATCGAGCGCGGTGTTCGAACGCCTGTCGACGACATCCTGGCCCAGTTGAGGACAGCCAGACACCGACGACGACTGCCAAGTCTCAGTGGTGGTCACCCTACTCGAGGGTCGCCACCGCCGTCGACGAGATCGCGGATCGCATCCGGCGTCAAGTTGATCTTGGCCACGAACCCGATGGCCGGGCTGGTCGCGATCATGTCGGCAAAGTCCTGCTCGGCATGGGTGGAGATCAGTATCACCAGCGGGGATGTCGGCAGCCCGGATCGGTGGAGTTGTTCGGCGAGTTCGAAGCCGCTCTCCCCCCCGAGGTTCACGTCGACGAGTATGACGTCGGGTCGCAACTCCTCGAAGCATCGAAGGGCCTCAGCGCTGGTCGACGCCGCGCCGACGACCGTGACGCCGTCGTGCTCGAGCAGACGGCGTGCGGCATCGACGAAATCTGCGCTGTCATCCACGATTACGCAGCGCATCGTGTACCTCTCAAGAACATGAGTTCAGCTTGGCAGTACGCGGCGCCAGTGCGCATTCCCACTAGCTGGAACTCTGTCGTAACGACGCACGCGGTGCCGTCCCTTGGCGCTGCCGATGCCCGCACACCAGGGCATTTGCAGGTGGCGCGCAGACACAAAGTCCAGCTAGCAGGGACCGGCGATTGGTGTCAGCGGTGGCGACAGGGCTGCACCGGCGCGCCATGGTGGCTAGTGGGCAACCCCGGACACGACTGTGCTCAAGCGATTTGGAGAGCGACATTAAGACCACTACTTTGGGGCCAACGGGGCTCAATGTTACCCGCATGGCCTTCGGCACCTGGCAGCTCGGCGGCGAATGGGGTCATTTCGAAGAGGACGCCGCCATCACCGCGATCCACCGCGCCCGCGAATTGGGCGTCAACTTCTTCGACACGGCCCAGGCCTACGGTTTCGGCACATCCGAGCACATCCTCGGCAAAGCAGTTCGCGACGAGCTCACCAGTGCGCGGGGCGAACTCGTCATTGCCACTAAAGGCGTTCTGCGCCAGACAGATTCCGGTCTTGTACGTGATGCGAGTCCGGCATGGCTGCGGCGCGGCGTGGATGCCAGCCTGACGGCACTGGGCATCGATCACATCGACCTCTACCAGGCGCATTGGCCGGACCCGACCGTCCCGGCCGCCGACACGGCGGGCGCACTGGGCGAACCGGTCACAGACGGCAAGGTCCGCCACGTCGGCGTGTCCGACTACGACGCCGCGCAGAACACCGCATTCGTAGACCATGATTGGCGCAGCGCGAGTGGACTTTTCAGCGGCGCCATCGTCGCCGCCCGACAATCGAGCCACGTCGAGGACAGCCTTCTCGCCGCGGAGGTGTCCCTGACCGACGAGGACCTCGACGACATCGACAGGATCATGACTTCCGCCACGCCGGTGGCCGGACCGACCCCCGAGGGTGTGCAATGACCAAGCCTGCCCAGACGGTTGCGGTGTTGGGCATCGGGGCGATGGGTGCTCCGATCGCCCGCAACCTGCTTCGTGCGGGGTTTGGGGTTCGAGTGTGGAACCGGACCCCGGACAAGGCCGCCGAGTTGGTGGACGACGGTGCGCGGCTCGGCTCCCACCCTGCGGAAGCGGCGAGTGGCGCCGACGTGCTGATCACCATGCTGACCGACGGGGCCACCATCGAGGACGTGATGACCGGGTCCGACGGTGCGCTGTCGATGCTTCGTTCTGGCTCGATATGGATTCAGATGAGCACGGTCGGTGTCGAATGGACGGCCCGGCTCGCTGATCTCGCCGACCTGCACGGCGTCGCGTTCGTCGACGCTCCGGTGTCCGGTAGTTCCGAGCCGGCCGGCAGAGGCGAGCTCGAAATCCTTGCTGGAGGCGCGGGCCAGGTGCGGCCGCGCGTCGAGCCGATCTTCGACGTCCTCGGACGCCGCACGGTGTGGCTGGATCGCGTCGGCGACGGCAGCCGGCTCAAACTCGCGCTCAATAACTGGCTGGTTGTCCTCGTCGAGGCGATGTCCGAGACACTGACGTTCAGCCAGGCCCTCGGCTTGGAGCCGCGTCAGTTCCTGGAGAGCATCGCCGGGGGGCCGTTGGCAGCGCCGTACGCGACGACGAAGGGCACCGCGATGCTCGACGAGGACTTCGTCCCCGGATTCCCACTACGGCACGCGGTGAAGGACGCCGAACTTGCCACGAGCGCCGCTCGCCGGAATGGGGCGGAACTCGCCCTCACCGATGCGTTGTTGCCACGCTGGCGTGAGGCAATCGTCGAAGGCTACGGCGACGACGACGTCGCCGCCGTCGTTACCCAGGCCGTGGCGGCCCATCTGTCGCGCGGCACGAACCTGACGTCGAGCGCCACATGACGACTTCCGAAGACGCTGAATCGCAGATCGTGGCACCGCATGCCGCGAATGAACCGCATGCTCCCAGCCTCACCAACCGATTGAACTGGTTACGCGCCGGGGTCCTCGGGGCCAACGATGGAATCGTGTCCACCGCGGGCATCGTGGTGGGTGTGGCCGCCGCCACGACCGCCAGGCCAGTGATCTTCACCGCCGGACTGGCCGGCCTGGTCGCGGGTGCGGTCTCGATGGCGCTCGGCGAGTACGTCTCGGTCAGCGCGCAACGAGACACCCAGCGGGCGTTGATGCAGAAAGAGCGCGAAGAGCTCGCCGAGATGCCAGAAGCTGAACTCGAGGAATTGGCCGGGCTCTACGAGGCGAAGGGTCTGAGCGCACGGACCGCCCGACAGGTGGCCGAGGAGCTCACCGAACACGACGCCTTCGGCGCGCATGTCGACGTGGAACTCGGCATCGACCCCGCCGACCTGTCCAACCCCTGGCAGGCCGGCGTGTCGTCCGCGGCGGCCTTCACGTTGGGCGCCATCATCCCGCTCGCAGCGATCCTGTTGCCCGCAGTCGGAACGCGTGTCCCGGTGGCGTTCGTCGCCGTATTGATGGCGCTCGCGCTGACCGGGACGGTCAGCGCCATCTTGGGCGGTGCCCGCAAGAGTCGGGCGGTCCTTCGCGTGGTGTTCGGGGGAGCCCTCGCAATGCTGGTGACCTATGGCGTGGGTCAACTCGTCGGAACCACGATTTGAGAAGGTCGAAGCTAGTGATCAAAGCGGTGACCGTCGCGCCGGACCAGGGTCCAACACCGATGCGCGCTCGATTCTTGTCGTGGCTATTGCGCTCAGCGACTCCGCCGATGTCGCTTGGGTTGGTCGTCGCGGCGTCCTTCGTCGTCGCGGAGACAATTCTGGTGCTCCTGCTCAAGCATCTCGTCGCGGGAATGGCCTTCGGTGTCATCTTCCTGCTTGGCGTTTTGGTGGTCTCCACGGCGTGGGGGTTCGGGCTGGCGGTGCTGACGTCGCTGGTGAGCGCGCTCGCGTTCGACTACTTCCGTAGC
>NZ_JAVROT010000487.1:0-33154 GCF_032162605.1 Mycobacterium sp.
CTGCCCTCGCCTCGGCCTGCGCGGCGGTGGGTGCCGGGAAGGTGCCCGCGAACCACTCCCGCACGAGCGCGCTGAAGCGGCCCATCGGATCGGTGGTCTTGGGGGCCATCCCGCCATAGTGCCCGTACCCACCGACACCGGTGCCGAAGTCACCCGACGTCGGGGATCCCTGGCATGCGGGCGATGGCGTCGAGCAGCGAGTGCGCGCAGGCGTCGGCGACCTCGCCGGCGTCGATCGACGGGTCGATGATGCGCTGGCGACACATCTCGAAGGTGAAGGCCAGCCAGCCGTAGACGAGCACGCGGAGGTCGCGCTCCACCTTGGAGTCCAGCGGGCCGTCGAGTGCCGCGGTGACCCGGTCGGTGATTCGGTTGGCCTGCCGGTCGTTGTCGACGTCGTCGATGCCGCGCAGGACCGGGTCGGAACGTCCCATCCCCATGTGGGCCGCCCATGCGCCGTGCGGGTGGGCTTCGTCGTAGTGCAGGTAGGCGAGCACGCCCGCCCGCAGTTGTCCGAAGAGGCTCAACCCCGGTTGCGGAGACGTGTTGGTGGCCTCGAAGAGGCGCTCGCCCTCGGCTCGCACGACGGCGGCGAAGAACGCCCGCTTGTCCGGGAAGTAGTGGTACATCAGCGCCCGCGAGACGCCCGCCCGTTCGGCGATCTCGTCGATGCGGACCTCGTCGTAGGGCCGTTGGCCGAACACCTTGGCGCCAAGGGCGAGGAGCTCGCTTCGCCTGTCCTCGGGGGACAGCCTTCTGCGATCGGGCACCCCGACATCGTAATTGACAGATGTCCAACAGCCGCAGCGGCGGCCTCAACGCACTGGATCAACCGAGCGTGCCCTGGTAGCGGCGCATGCCCGCGATCCATCGCTCGTAGTCCGACCCCTTCTGGCGGTACATGTCGAGCACCGCGGGGTGCGGGAGCACCAGGAACTCGCCGTTGCGGACGGCTTCGACCGTCAACGCGGCCACCCGGTCCGGCCCCATCACCTCACCGGCGCTCGCTACCGCTGCCCCCGCCATCCGCGCGGCCGGGTCTGCCGACGAGAGGATCTCGTTGAGCAAGGGTGTGTCGACGCCCATCGGGCAGACGCACGAGACGCCGATTCCGTTGCCGCCGTATGTAATCGACAGCCACTCGGCGAAACCGACGGCGGCGTGCTTGGTGACGGAGTAGCCGGCTGCGCCGATCTGCGTGAGTAACCCCGCCGCGGACGCGACACTGACGAAGTAGCCTCCGCCGCGCTGGAGCCATTCGGGCACCAGGGCCTTCGCCGCCCGAACGTGAGCGCGCAGATTGACGTCGATGATGCGGTCCCAGTCCCCTTCGTCGTCGCCGAGGCCGGGCGCGCCGATGATCCCCGCATTGGCGACGTACAGGTCGACGGGCCCAAATTCGTCGCGCGCCGAGTCGATCAGCGCCGCAATGCCGTCGACCGATGCGGCGTCGGCAACCACTCCGACGGCGGCCGAACCGGTGGACCTGATGCGCGCGGCGGTTTCCTGGGCGCCCGCCCCATCGAGATCGCCCGCGACCACGGAGGCTCCTGCTGAGGCAAACGACGTTGCGAGTGCGCGCCCGATTCCGGACCCGGCGCCGGTGATGACGGCAACGCTGCCCTTGATCTTCATGGACCCTGTCTACCGCACAGTTTCGGTCAGACCCTCGCGCGCTCCCATGCGTCGGGTCAGAAAGTCGACTTGCAGATGGATGGCGCAGAGGACGAGCAGGGGGAACACGCCGAGCCACAGGCTTCGGACCCGCACCTCGTCCGAGACGTCGGTCCGGATCAGCCGGACCCAGCCGCAGAAGACGATGGCACCGGCGATGACGGCGGCGAACTCCACACCGAAGATGAACGCGTTGTCTCCCCAGTACCGGGTGTCGGCCAATCCGTACTGCCACCACAACCACTTCCAGCCGGGGTCGTCGGTGGGCGCCCAGACTCCGAAGAGGTGGCCGACCAGGAACGCCAGCTCGTAGGTCAGCTGGCTGAACGCGGTGAACGGCAGATAGACCAGGGTGAGTTCGGCCGCGGTCTCCAGGCGTGGCCGGTTCTCGCCAGGGGCATTCCAGAACACACGACGGGAACCGTGACGAGTGGGAGCGCCAGGGTGATGTTCCCGATCACGTCCAAGGTCATGGTCGCATGCAGCACGCCGAGCCCGGTGTCGATCGTCGTGATCGCCATGGCCACGCTCGTGAAGATGGTCGCGCCGAGATAGATCCTCAATCGATGTGGAGCGAACGGGCGCGCGAGATTCGGCCCAGGGGAGGACAAGAGGGATTCGGTGACCATCAGCTGCCCGAACTCCCGGCGAGAACACGCTCCAGTCCTGAGATGACCACTGTCAGGTTGAAGTCGAGCTGCCCGGAGTCCTGGCCCATGCCCTCGCCGGACGCAACGACTTGACGAAGCATCGGGTAGTCATCCACTGCCGCACTCTGCAAGGCGCTGGCCACCTCGGGCACGTTCGGATGAACGCGATTCTGAGCGGTGAGCACTGCGGCACGCCCGGCCGTGTACGCCGTCTCGGTGATCAGGGTCAACGCCCGACCCGCCTGGTCGACGTCGAAGCCGGCGTCGACCAATGCCCGTAGGACGCACTCGACCGGAGCAAGTGCTCCCAATCCGCTGGCCGCGGGGAGGTGAAAAGAGGTCGCCAGCACCCCGAGTTGGGTGAACGCATCGCGCAACGCCGAGGCGTACGAGCGGGTCACCACCCGCCAGTCGCCGCCGGCGGGCAGCTCGACGCGGTAGAGCTCGGACTCGAACACGTCCAATGCGACGAGTTCTCGCAGACCCTCGCGATCGCCGACGTGGTAGTTGAGCGCCTTCGGGTCCACGCCCAGTGCGTCGGCTACCGCCTGCATCGTCATCGATTCCGGCGGTAAATCCCTTGCCGCCGAGACGATCCGCTCACGACTAATCTGGCGAGGGCGACCCCGTGGCCGGGTCACCGCAGCGACGCTCGTCGCGCCAGTCGTCTTCACTGCTTCGCTCCGCACCCGCCCAGTGTAGGTTTTTTCCCGTTCGGGAGTGCGTAAACGCGCAATGGGCTAGCGTGCGAAGGGTGTCAGTTGCCGAGGCGTGGATTCTCGACGTCGTCCGAACGCCGCGCGGCAAGGGCCGTGCCGACGGCGGACTGCATGGGATCCACCCGCAGGCTCTACTCGCGCAGTGCCTAGGGGCACTGAGCGCCCGCATCGGGTTCGAACCGGTCGACGTCGACGACGTGATCGCCGGCAACGGAATCCTGGCCGCCGACCACGGTGACGACATCGCCCGTCTCTCGCTGCTCCTGGCCGGGTGGCCGGAGACGGTGCCGGGAATGACGCTGAACCGCTTCTGCGGTTCCGGTCAACAGGCGATCACCGTCGCGGCGATGGGGGTGGCCAGCGGTGTCCAGGATCTGGTGGTCGCCGGCGGCGTCGAATCGATGTCGCGATGGAACCTGACCGCTGGGTCCGTGACGATCGACGGTGCAAACCCAGCCTTTCGTCAGTTGTATCCAACTGTACCGCAAGATGTTTCGGCTGATCTCATCGCCACGCTCGAGGCCTTCACGCGCGAGGACGTCGACGCTTTCGCAGTCGAGAGCCAACGGCGGGCCGCGGCGGCCGTGTCGTCGGATTGTTCGAGACCGTGCAGACCAAGCACGGTCCAGTGCGCTTTCCCGGTGTGCCGACCTGGTTTTCGCGCACCCCTGGCCGGGTGGCCGGGCCTGCGCCCTAGTTGGGCGCCGACACGGCCGAGGTGCTAGCCGAAGTGGACGCCCTGGGCGAGCGGGAGTTCGGAGCTGTAGTTGACGGTGTTGGTAGCGCGCCGCATGTAGGCCTTCCAGGAGTCGGACCCTGACTCCCGGCCGCCGCCGGTCTGCTTCTCGCCGCCGAACGCGCCGCCGATCTCGGCGCCCGAAGTGCCGATGTTGACGTTGGCGATGCCGCAGTCCGAGCCGTCGGCGGCCATGAATGTCTCGGCCTCCCGCATGTCGGTGGTGAAGATAGCCGACGAAAGACCCTGTGGCACGGCATTGTTCAGCGCGATCGCCTCATCGAGAGAATCATAGGTCAACACGTACAGGATCGGTGCGAACGTTTCGTCGTGGACCACCGCCGTCTGGGCAGGCATCCGCACCACCGCGGGTTCGACGTAGAAGGATCCCTCACCGAGGTCGCGACGCTCGCCACCGATGACCTCGCCCCCGTCGGCGCGAGCCTTCTCCAGGGCGCCGACCATATCGCGGTAGGACCTCTCGTGGATCAGCGGCCCGACGAGGGTGCCGCCGGCAGACGGATCACCGATCGGCAGGCTGCGGTACGCCGTGGTGACGCGCTCGACGAGGGCGTCGGCGACGGAGCTGTGCGCGATCACCCGTCGTAGCGTGGTGCAGCGCTGGCCTGCGGTACCTGCCGCGGAGAACACGATGCCGCGGACGGCCAGGTCGAGGTCCGCCGACGGCGTCACGATGGCGGCGTTGTTGCCGCCGAGTTCCAGCAGCGACTTGCCGAATCGCTGTGCCACCCGCGGGCCCACCTGCTGGCCCATCCGCACCGATCCGGTCGCACTGACCAGGGCGACACGTGGGTCGTCGACAAGCAGCTCGCCGATCTCCCTGCCGCCCTGGATGAGTCGGCAAACATTGCCCACGGCCCCAACATCGGAGGCGGCCCGCTCGATGAGGGCCTGACACGCGATGGCGGTCAGTGGCGTGAGCTCCGAGGGCTTCCACACCACGGTGTCACCGCACACCAGCGCCACCGCGGTGTTCCACGCCCACACCGCGACGGGAAAGTTGAAGGCGGTGATGACGCCGACGACGCCGAGCGGATGCCACGTCTCCATCAGCCGGTGGCCGGGCCGCTCGGAGGCGATGGTGCGCCCATACAACTGCCGCGAGAGGCCGACGGCGAACTGGCAGATGTCGATCATCTCCTGGACCTCGCCGAGCGCCTCCGAGGTGATCTTCCCCGCCTCGATGGTGACCAGCGTGGCCAGATCGGCCTTGTGCTCGACGAGCAGTTCACCAAGCCGGGCGACGAGAGCGCCGCGGACGGGGGCGGGGGTGACCCGCCACGCCGCGAAGGCTCGAGCCGCGTCGGCGATGGCCTCGTCGGCCCCGCGGGTGGTGGTCTCGGTGAAGGTGAAGAGTACGTCGCCGGTGATCGGGGTGCTGGCCTGCAGGCCGTGGCCGCCGGGTGCACCGAGCTCGATCGCCGAGCCGACGGCCTTCAACGCGGTGCGGGCCCGGTCGCGAAGCTCGTCGGCGGTCGGGAGGGCGCTCATTTGGTTGGTCACGATGCTGCTTTCTCGTAGAGGTCGTACGGGTCGTGAACGTGATGGCCGATGGCGCCGGCCATCCAGTCGGCGCTGTAGCCGGATCGGTCGTCGGCATCGACTGCGGCGGCGTCGCCGTCCAGGTTGGACCGGAAGATTCCTGCCGCCGATGTCGGCAGGAAGTCCTCGTAGACAACGGGTTTGCCTGCGTCCCCGCCGCCGTAGTAGGCGAGGCCGCTGGCTGCCATCTCGGCGCCGGTGGCGGGGAAGTGCTCGGCCCAGGAGGCCGCCGGATCCGGACAGCTCACGGCGGCGTCGTACCGCTCGCGACCCTTGCGCGGCGATTGACCTCGGTGGCGACGTCCACCAGCGTCGTATAAGCGGGTACCTCGGTGCCGTACATTCGTGACAGCGCGGCCGCGAATCGCGTCCGCAGCTCTGAGGTCGGGACGTTCATGCCGTCGGCACATTTCCCCGGGTGGCTACGCTCTCCCCCGCAAGCGGGGGGACCCCCAGCACCGGACCGCTCCCCGGGTCGCTCCGCTCCTGCCCGCCGGATCCCCTGCGATAGTCTCCGGCCATGGCCGACGTGGCGGAGGAGCTCGACGAGATCGACCGGATCCTGGTGCGTGAACTGGTGGCCGACGGGCGGGCCACGCTGGCGCAGCTCGCCGCGAGCGCAGGCCTGTCGGTGTCCGCGGTCCAATCGCGCGTGCGCCGGCTGGAGACCCGTGGCGTCGTGATGGGGTACCAGGCGCGCATCGACCCCGAGGCCGTCGGGAACATGCTGTCGGCGTTCGTGTCCATCACACCCCTTGATCCCTCTCAACCCGATGATGCGCCCGCCCGGCTCGAACACATCGAGGCCATCGTGTCGTGTCACTCGGTGGCCGGGGACGAGAGCTACGTCCTCTTGGTGCGTGTCCGGTCGGCGCGCGCGCTCGAAGACCTACTGCAACAGATAAGGACGGCGGCGAACGTCCGCACCCGAAGCACCATAATCTTACAGACTTTTTACGAGGGTCGCGACTTCGTGCCGTAGTAAATCCTGTTTTGGGGCGTGCGGGCCGTAAATAATCCGTTAAGATGGCGCTATGACCGCAGTCCTGCCTTCACGTGACCTGAGCCTCGCCACCTCCGTGGCGCCCGACGACGTGCGCAAGGTGCTGAGTCGCAGCATCCTCGCCGATGGGCTCGACCTCGTCCTCGACCTCGACCGGTCGGCTGGCTCGTATCTCGTCGATGCCCGCACCGGCGAGCGCTATCTGGACATGTTCACGTTCTTCGCATCGTCCGCGCTGGGCATGAACCACCCGGCTCTTGCCGGTGACCCGGCGTTGCGCGCCGAGCTCGCCGCGGCCGCCGTGAACAAGCCGAGCAACTCCGACGTCTACAGCGTTCCGATGGCCCGTTTCGTCGACACCTTCCGGCGCGTGCTCGGCGACCCCGCCCTGCCACACCTGTTCTTCGTCGACGGCGGCGCGCTGGCCGTCGAGAACGCCCTGAAGGTCGCGTTCGACTGGAAGAGCCACCTCAACGAGAGCCGGGGTCTGGATCCGGCACTCGGGACGAAGGTGCTGCACCTTCATGGCGCGTTCCACGGCCGCAGCGGGTACACGATGTCGCTGACCAACACCGACCCCAACAAGGTGGCCCGCTTCCCGAAGTTCGACTGGCCGCGCATCGACGCCCCGTACCTGCGGCCCGGCGCGAACATGGCCGAGTTGGAGGCCGAGGCGCTGCGGCAGGCCCGCGCCGCGTTCGAGGCCAACCCGCACGACGTCGCCTGCTTCATCGCCGAGCCGATTCAGGGGGAGGGCGGCGACCGGCACTTCCGGGGCGAGTTCTTCGCCGCGATGCGGAAGTTGTGCGACGAGTTCGACGCCCTTCTCATCTTCGACGAGGTTCAGACCGGCTGCGGGATGACCGGAACGGCTTGGACCTACCAGCAATTGGGCGTGCTGCCCGACGTCGTCGCATTCGGCAAGAAGACCCAGGTGTGCGGTGTGATGGCAGGCAGACGCGTCGATGACGTGGCCGACAACGTCTTCAACGTCAGCTCGCGGATCAACTCCACCTGGGGCGGCAACCTGACGGACATGGTGCGCTCGCGTCGCATCCTCGAAACCATTGAGGCCGAGGGCCTCATCGATCGGGCCGCCGACATCGGACGCCATCTCCTCGACCGGTTGCGGGACCTCGCCGCCGAGTTCCCCGCGCTGGTGGTCGATCCGCGCGGGCGCGGCCTCATGTGCGCGTTCGGCATGCCGACGGCGGCTCAGCGCGACGAGTTGATTACCGAGCTGTGGGACCGTCGTGTGATCATGCTGGCCAGCGGACCGGACAGCGTTCGGTTCCGGCCCGCGCTCACCGCATCGCGGAGCGAGATCGACGCCGCCGTTGACGCGGTGCGCGCGGTGCTCGCCGGCATGTAGGTAGCTCACTTTCTGCCGCGAGCGTGCGTGTCTGCGCGCGACACGCCGCGGCGAAATGGCACGAGGCGCACGCTCGCGGCGTCGGTTCTACGCGGGCTCTAGTGATCGATGGCGTCCGGCGCGGTGAGGCGGCGGATCGTCGACCCCAGCCGGGTGAGCTCCTCGCCGCCGACCAGCACGCACCCATGCAGCTCCGCGAGTCTGCGGGCGGCAGGGGTGAAGCCGTGATTGGTCACCACCATGGTCCGCGTGCAGTCCTGCATCGGGGCACCCGCCACCACCTCCTGCACTGCGCTGGTGCCGACCGGTCGGGCCTGCCGCTTGCATTGAACGGCAAGTCGATTCGGCCGACGGCCGACGATGAGATCCACGCCCCAGTCGCCGGACAGCGGTGTCATGATGACCGGAGCCCCACACCCCCGGGCAATGCGCGCCACGTAATCCTCGAACTCCAGACCGGACATGGCCTGCTGCGCGGCACCGGGGCTTTCGCGGGAGCCGGGAGTGCTCGCACCTCGGAGCATTCCGATGACGAATCTCGGTGTCACGGCGACGACGACCGGTGCGAGGATGCCGATCGCAGCACTCCACGGAAGGCTGACGCCCGACAGGTGCGCTGCCACTCCTGCGGCGACGCCCAAGGCGGCGTACATCTTCAGTCGTGTCGTCCCACGTGCCACGAACGCATGGTAGGCCCCGGCGCCGACATTCCCTCCGCGCGAGCGTGCACCTTTTGCCATGTCGCCACGGCGTGTCGCGTGCAGACACGCACGCTCGCGGGGATGGGGAGGGTCGCGTTCAGGGGTGGCAGACGTGTCAGCCGTTACTGCAACGCGCGCCAGACCCGGGCGGGCGTCATGGGCAATTGGCGCAGTCGCGCGCCGCACGCCCGGGCGATGGCGTTGGCCAACGCGGGAGCCACCGGGTTGTACGGCGACTCGCTCATCGACTTGGCGCCGAACGGCCCGAGCATGTCGTAGGTGTCGGCGAAGTACACCTCGGTGACGGGGAGGTCGGCCAACTGCGGAATGTGGTAATTGCGTAAGTCCTTGGTGGTGACTGCGCCGTCGGGGCCGGTGCGCATCTCCTCGTACAGCGCAGTCCCGATGGCCTGCGCGACGCCGCCCTCGACCTGGCCGCGGCACTGCTCGGGATTCATCACCACTCCCGCGTCCGCGGCCTGCACCGACTGCAGGATGCGCACCTCACCCGTCTGGACGTTGACCGCGACCCGGAACCCGTGCACGTTGAAGGCGACCGACCTGGGAGTGCCGTCGTGGTAACCGCGGCCGACGAGCGGCCGCGAGTCGGGAGTGGCCTCGATCGCCGACCGCAGCTCGCGGCAGGCGGCCTGCACCGCAAGCCCTGCCACCACGGTGCCGGCCGAGCCGAACGCGCCGGAGTCATAAACCGTTGCATCCGTGTCGGATTGGCGCAGGCGCACGCGGTCGGCACCGATGCCGAGCTCGGACGCGACGATCTGGGTATGGACGGTGGAGGTTCCGTTGCCGAACTCCGCCGTGCCGACCGACACGGTGTAGTCACCGTCGGCGTCCAGTGAGACGGACGCGTCGGCGAAGTGGCCGCGTGGCGGGATCGTCGCGATCATCGCGATGGCCATGCCCTCGCCAATGCGCCACTGTGCGCCCTCGGGCGGTGCCGTGCCGTCCACGGAGGCCAGTGCTTTCTGTGCGAGATCGAGACACTGGTCAAGGCCGTAGCTTCCAAACGTCAGGTCGTCGTCGGCCACGTGCGAGTCGACGAACGGGTCACCGGGCGCCACGACGTTGCGCCGCCGCAGCTCGAAGGGGTCGATGTCGAGCCGCTGCGCCAGCTCGTCCAGCGCGGACTCCACGGCGAAGATCACCTGCCCGAGGCCATATCCGCGGAAGGCGCCCGAGGGAATGTTGTTGGTGTACACCGCTTGTGCATCGACACGCTTGTTCGCGCACCGGTAGATCGCAATCGACTCGCCGCACCCATGGAACATCACACCGGGGCTGTGGTTGCCGTAAGCGCCCGCATCCACCAGCACGTCCACCGCCAATGCGGTCAAGATACCGTCCGCACCCGCCGCAACGGTGGCGTCCACGCGGAACGGGTGCCGACACGGTGCGGTGGTGAATTCGTCGATGCGGCTGAACTCGTAGCGCACCGGCTGTCCCAGTCGAAGCACCGCGAGTGCGACGAGATCCTCGGTGAGCATCTCCTGCTTGCCGCCGAACCCGCCCCCGACCCGGCGGGTAAATACGTGCACCTGCGTGCGGTCCAGGCCGAAGACTTGGCACAGCTCGTCGCGGACCAGGAAGGGCACCTGCGAGCTGGTGCGAATAACCAAACGCCCCTCGTCATCTCGCCATCCTGTGCTGCCATGGGTCTCCAGGTGTGCGTGTTGGACGCGCTGCGTCGTCCACCGCCCGGCGACGACGGCGCCCCCAGAATCGCGCGCCGCGGCCAAACCGGCCTCGACGTCCCCGACGCCACCGTGCAGTTCGGCGACCAGGTTGCGGGAGACGTCTGCAATGCGGGCAGCGGACCCCTTGTCTCCGTGCACGAGCGGCGCGCCGGCGGTCCGCGCGGCCTCCGGATCGAACACGGCGGGCAGCTCGGAGTACTCGACCTGGATTGCGCGGCAGGCATTGTCGGCCAGTGCGGGGGTGTCGGCGATGACGGCGGCGACTCGCTGACCGACGAATCGAACGGTGTCGTCGAGGACGAACGAGTCGTCGGGATCATCGGCCCGGCTGTCGTGTCGTGCCGTCGAGAACGCGACGGCAGGGCTGTCGCGATGAGTCAGCACCAGCCGTACGCCCGGAATCTGCTCGGCTGCGGTGGTGTCGATCGACGTGATTCGGGCGTGCGGCAGCGGACTGTGCAGCACCGCCATGTGGAGCAGGCCTTCTGGGGTGTGGTCCATCGTGTACTGCTCCGTGCCCGTGGCGACGCGCATGCCGGCGGGGGCGCCCACGGAATCACCTGCGCCCCCGGCTTTCTTGGTGTTGACAGCGCCGGCTAGGGCATCGGTGATTGCCCGGTATCCGGTGCACCTGCACAGGTTTCCCTTGAGGTTCTCGGGAAGGTCGTCGAGCTGGTCGGGAGTCAGTGCGGACGTCGTGGTGATCATGCCCGCGGTGCAGAATCCACACTGGAATCCCCCGGCCTCGACGAACCTCCGCTGCATCGGATGCGGTCTGGCGGGCGTGCCGAGGCCCGCGACCGTCGTGACGTCGTGCCCGGATGCGCGGAACGCGGGGAACACGCACGAGTGCACGGGTGAGCCGTCCACCAGCACCGAGCACGCGCCGCAGTCACCCGCATCGCAGCCCTTCTTGACGTCGAAGTGGCCGTGGTCACGAAGGTACGTTCGTAGGCACTGCCCCGGCCACGGATCATCCTGCAGCGCTTTGCCGTTGACGATCATCATGCGCGATCCCGCTTCGCTTCTCGCTCGATCATCATGCGCGATCCCGCTTCGCTTCTCGCTCGACGACGGTCACGAGAGCTCCTCGCAGACCTGCTCCGCCAGCAGCAGACTCATGGCGCACCGCCAGTCGGGATCGCCGTGCGGGTCGTCGGTCCACGCGTCGTCGGGAATGCCTGCGTGCGCCCGTCGCACCTCCTCCACGTGGGACGGGGACGGGAAGGTGAAGACGTAAGGCCGGACCGTCGCCGCGGTCACCGACAGCACCAACGTCCCGTCTGGGTCGAGGCGGCCGATCACGACGATGCCGGAGCGGCCCAACGGCGACGGCGCGAGCTTGCGGTAGGCGGTGCGGCCCCGGAGCGCCGACGACGGCAGATGCACCGAGCGAAGCACGTCGCCAGTGGCCAGAACGTTGGCCGACGAGCCGGTCACGAACTCCGTGATCGCCATCCGGTAGTCGGCGCCGTCGGCACGCCACACCACGACCTCGCCGCCGAGCGCGGACGTCAAGGAGATCATCGAGCCCGCCGGGAACGACAGACATATGTTGCCCCCCACCGTCGCGGTACGCCAGATCTTGAACGACGCCAGCAGCGCGGTGCAGCACTGGTGGAACAGGGGAGCGGCCTGCCATTGCGGACGTGTCACCGGCAGGCGTGTGGACAACTCCGACACCTGCGCCAGGGTGCACGTGGCGGCGAGCTCGATTCCGTCGTCGCGCAGCCTGATCGCGGGCCAGTCCAACCGATTGAGGTCGACCAGCCGTCGAAGTCGCGGCTGTGGTTCGGAGAACAGCCACGTGCCGCCTGCCACCACGGCATCCGACGGACCGAGCGGCCACAGTTCGTCGCGTCGCCTCGGCGTGCTGACCGTCTCGACGGTGTTGAGGTCCACCGATCGACGGTAGTCAAGCGCGACGCTCGCCGCATGCGCAGGGACGCCGGCGGCCCGCGATATGCAACTTGGGGGTTGCATGACGCCGATGCAATGTGCAACTCTGGAGTTGCAACCAATTGATCAACGAGGAGACTGGACCCATGGCGGAACTCGACATCACCCGCAGCATCGACATCAAGGCACCCCTGGACAAGGTGTGGGCGGCCATCACCGAGCCCGACCTCATCGCCCAATGGTTCGGCGAGACCGCAGAGTTCGACGCGACCCCCGGCGGGAGGGGTTCGTTCGGCTGGCCGGAGCACGGTCCATTCCGGATCGCGATCGAACACGTCGACAAACCGAAGACGCTGGTCTACCGGTGGGCCCGTGACGTGGGAGTCGACCCCGTGGCGGGCAACTCGACGCTCGTCCGATTCGATCTCACCGAGATCGCCGGCGGTACGCGGCTGGACCTGGTTGAGACCGGTTTCGAGGAACTCGACGACCCGCAGGCGGCGCAGGCAGGCAACGTCGAAGGCTGGCTGGCCGAGCTCGGCGAACTCGTGGAGTTCGTGGAATCGCGGTGACGAACGGCACCGCGGGGGTGCCCGCGGTTCTCTCGGTGCTGGCCGACGAAACCCGCTGGCACATCCTGTCCGAGATCGGCGGCGCTGATCTATCGGCGAGTGCGCTGGCCGGCCGACTGCCCGTCAGCCGCCAGGCCATCGCCAAACACCTGGCCGTGTTGGCCGACGCCGGACTCGTCGAGCACGTCCGGGTAGGCCGTGAGATCCGTTACCGCGCAGTCGGAGCCCGCCTGGGTTGGCTCGCCGCCGAACTGGAGGCGATCGGCAGGAACTGGGACCGGCGCCTCGCGGCGATCAAGCGCATCGCCGAGACGGCGGATTGAGTCGCCTGGGGTTGTCTCAACCCAGAAGAAGGCCCGGCCGGGTTGTTCCGACCGGGCCTTCTTCGAGCGAGGTATCGTGAAAACTACTGCTCTGCCTTCTGGCGAGCCTCGGCTGCGGCGGCGCCCCCACGGGCGGCCTCCGCTTCGCCTTCCTTCTTGGCGACGTCGCGCTCGGCCTCGGCCTTGTCCTGCTGCGCCTTGCCTTCGCGGATGAGGTCGTCGCGGCCCGTCACGGTGCCTGCGACTTCCTTCCCCTTGCCCTTGACGTCTTCGACGACGCCCTTGATGCCAGCTTCGGGGCCAGTGTCCTTGTCAGTCATGGATACCTCTCATATCGTCCACCACTCTGGAGTGCCGTCCGCCCACGTCTTGAGCTCGGCAAGCCCGTCGAGGGCTTTACGTGGTGGCTTCGCGTGCCCCCGTAGGCTGCCCGGGCGGGTGATCGGCTAAACGGACTGCGGCGCGCGTCATGTTGCGGGGCGCACGAATGACGTTGTTTTCGACGGGATCCGAGGCAGATCGCCTCAGTGCGTCACACAGGGTTTAAGCGTGGGCAGGCTGGGCACACATGGCTGGAATGATTTAGGTGAATCGGTCGGGAGGCGTGAAGTACAACGTGATCACACACGCGGTGACGACCTCCCCCCGTTGCTCTGTGTCACAGATGACTGGTGATCAGAGCGCTGGTGGTTAGCTCGGAACCAGTTCGGGGTAATCTCGCGTCGAGATCAGTTGGAGGGCGTGTGTCAGATGGTCAAGACGACCACGGCGGAGGGCATCGCAGCCCACGATCCGTCGAGGTCCGAGTCGCGGCGAAGCTGGAGAACCTGGCGGTGTTGCGCACGGTTGTCGGCGCCGTCGGGACGTACGAGGATCTCGACTTCGACAGCGTCGCGGACCTTCGTCTGGCCGTCGACGAGGCCTGTACCCGGTTGATCAGGTCGGCCACCCCGGACGCGATGCTCGTCCTGGTGGTGCACCCGTTGGAGGAGCAACTCGTCGTCGACGTGTCTGCGACGTGCTCGTCACCCGACATCGTGGTGCCCGGCAGCTTCAGTTGGCACGTCCTCACTTCTCTGACCGATGAGGTCAGCACTTTCAACGACGGGCATGGGACCGAGGACGCTCAAGTCTTCGGCATCTCCATGACGACGAACCGAGCGAGCTCACTGAGGTGACCACGCCGTCCTCTCGGAGTTCGGCGTCGCGGTCGAACTCTGAATACGCGGACGTGGTCGACATGTTCCGCACGTTGCAGGAGCTGCCGGAGGGCTCCGCGAAGTTCACCCGGCAGCGTGACTCCATCGTGGAACGGTGCCTGCCGCTTGCCGATCACATCGCCCGCCGGTTCGACGGTCGCGGTGAACCGCGTGATGACCTCGTGCAGGTGGCCAGGGTCGGGCTGGTGAACGCCGTGATCCGGTTCAACGTGGATGCAGGTTCGGACTTCGTGTCCTTCGCCGTGCCGACCATCATGGGTGAGGTTCGACGTCACTTCCGAGACAACAGCTGGTCAGTTAAGGTGCCCCGGCGGCTCAAGGAGCTTCATCTGCGCCTTGGCGCCGCCACGGCCGAACTTTCGCAGCGGCTCGGTCGCGCCCCCACACCGTCGGAACTCGCCACGGAACTGGAGATCGACCGCGAGGAAATCGTCGAAGGGCTCGTCGCGGGCAGCTCTTACAACACACTCTCGATCGACGGGGCAGGCGGTGGCTCCGAAGAGGCTCCCGCGATCGCGGACACCCTCGGCGACGTCGACCTCAATCTCGATCAGATCGAGAATCGGGAATCGCTGCGCCCCTTGCTCGCCAGCCTTCCCGAACGCGAGCGGCAGGTGCTGCTGCTCCGGTTCTTCGAGTCGATGACGCAGACGCAGATCGCGGAGCGGGTGGGCATCTCGCAGATGCACGTGTCGCGACTGCTCGCGAAATCTTTGGCGCGGCTGAGGGATCAGCTCGAATAGCTAGGACAGCCAGCCCTGGTAGACATCCCACGCCGGGCCCGCCGAGGGGGCGTCGTCCCGGGTCACCGTCGCCTGGATCAGGCCGTAGGGACGGTCGTCGGCGTTGAACACTTCCTTGTCGTTTTCCAGTCCGAAGGGCGACAGGTCGTAGACGAAGTGGTGTTTGTTCGGCGCCGCCAGTCGCACCTCGGCGATGGTCGGGTACGTCTCGAGCACGGCCTTGCCCATCTCGAAGAGGGTCTGTTGCAATGCCAGTGACTGGACGACGGCGAACTGTTTCACCAGCTGCGCCTTGATGCCTGTGAACGTTGTCTCCCAGTCTATTTCGGTAGTGGTAAAGCGCCACTGCGCCACCAGCGAGGTGGCCATGACGCGGTCGTGGGTCGGTTCGAGAATCGTATAGTCGTCCTTTAGGAACCCGGCGAATTCCGAACCGGTGGACTTCAGGATGACCATGTCCTTGAGGCCGCCGACCACCCATTCGCCGCCGGCGTCGACGGTTATCGCGGCGGTGCGCACTTCCTGCCCCTTCCGGATCCAGGTGTAGTCGTGCTCGGCGCCGTCGACGATCGCACGCTCCCAGGCGTATTCGTCGATCTCGATGCGTGCACCCGTCACCGGCCCGACGTCGCTGACGAAGTGTCGGGCCAGCGCGAGGCCGTAGTTCTCGATGGACACCAGACCCTTGTCGTTGGCATAGGCGTACGCGGTCTGCTTCTGCGTGTCGGTGGGCAGAACCTCGGATTGATCGCCCGCTAGATGCGCGGCGCTGAAATCGCCTCGTAGGCAAGTAGATACGTTGATGTCGTGGATCTCGTGCCGTGGGGTGTCGCGATGGATCCGGACGACGCGGTTCTCCGCCTTGCCGTACTGGTTCTTGCCCAGAATGATCTTGGACATCGCTCAACTCCCTCGGTAGGTGGAATAGGCATACGGCGAGAGCAGTACCGGGACGTGGTAGTTGCCACCCGCATCGGTGATCTCGAACGCGACGACGATTTCGGGATAGAAGCTGGGGATGTCCAGTCCGGCGAAGTAGGACCCCGTATCGAAGTGAAGGCGGTATATCCCGGCGGTGAGGGCATCGCCCAGCTTCGCGACGCGTCCGTCGCCGTCGGTGGCTGCGGTGATCACGGCCACGCCGACGGCGTCGGTCAAGGTGACGGTGATGCCCGCGGCGGGCCGGCCGGAGACGGCGTCGAGAACGTGCGTGGAGAGGCTCATGGCGTCCATCCTCTTGCCGAGTGGCCACTTGGGACACGCGAAGCCGCGAAAACCGTGCAACAAGTGGCCACTCGGCGCGAAAGACCGGTCACGAAGCGGGCTCGCTCAACAGCCGTTCCAGCCGCAGACGATTGATCTTGGCCAGCTCGCTGCGCATCACGCGGCGCTCGGTGTCGGCGTCGTTGTCCAGCCGGTCGGCGAGGATGGCGAGCAGCTCCTCTGCCGAGCGGCCACTGGCGCACACCAGGTAGACGTAGCCGAACTTGGCGTCGTACTCCCGGTTCTTGGCGGCCAGTTCGGCGCGGACGTCATCGTCGGCCTCGACCACGCGGGCCTGTTCGCGGGCCGACGACGCGTTGTCGACCTTCGCCCCGATCCGCGGATGGCCGTCCAGCGCTGCGTCGATCTCACCGTCGGGCAGCTCGGCGAGCACCCGGTCGGAGCGGTCGAGCAGGGCGTTCGCGTCGCGAAACGGACCACCCGCGAGTACCCGTCGCGCCCAGATGGTCGACGAGCACACGCCGAAGAGCAGATTCGCCCGCTGACGGTCGGTCAGCCGATTGAAGCCGTCCAAGCCGAGAGCGCCTTGCGTTGGCATCTACTGCAAGTCGTTGAGGCGACTGAACCGTGCGGCCGCGATCGGGCTCGCGTCGGCCACCAGGTCGTCGAAACGGTGGTTGGCGATCTTGGCGATCTCGATCAGCGCGAACGCCTTCTCGGCGGATGTCGAGTTGTCCATCCGCGACCAGCCGTTCTTGAGCACCCTGTCGAAGTGCTCGGTCTCGCGTGCGCAGATCACCAACGGGAACCCGAAGTGTTCGCGATATGCCCCGGCAAGCTCGACGACGTCGTTGTGCTCTTCCTCGGCCAAGTTGCTCAGCGCGACGTGGTCCACGGCGAGCGCGTGCCCGGTTTCGTCCTCGGCGCCCAGGTCGTGGAAGGCGTTGATCAACTGAAGCTGCTGCCCGGAGGACCCGGTCAGCACGGTGTCCTGGAATGCGTCTCGCAGCGCCCTGGGGTCGGCGAAGGGGCGCTGCTCGAAGGCGCGTTCGACGGCCCACGGAATGTCTTGCACCACATGCCCGAACACCTCGGTGAAGCGCTCCTTGGTCATCGAGTTCACTTCGTCGAGAGTAATGGTGCCGCCGCCTGCCACCCGAGGGCCCTTGCTGATGCCCAGGTGGAAGAACACGATGTTGAGCACGATGGCGGCGATGGCGCCGATGCTGATGCCGCTGCCGAACAGAAGGTCGATGCCAGTCGGCATCGCCTTGGCGACGTCGGGGTACGTGGTGACCCACAGCGCCAGGGCCAGGCTGGCGGTGACGATGATCAGGTTGCGGTGGTCGGTGAAGTCGACCTTGCCCAACGTCTGGATGCCGACGACCGCGACCGTGGCGAACAGAGTGAGTGCCGCGCCGCCCAGCACCGGGTTCGGGATCGACGACACGATCGCGGCCACCTTGGGCAGGAAACCCAGGATGATCATGATGACGCCCGCGGCGGCGACCACCCAGCGGCTCTTCACGCCGGTAAGTCGCACCAGGCCGACGTTCTCGGAGAACGCGGTGTACGGGAACGAGTTGAAGACACCGCCGATCGCGGTGGCCGGGCCGTCGGCGCGGAGCACGTTGCCGATGTCGGAGGCCTTGATCCGCTTGCCGACGATCTCGCCGGTCGCCATGGTGCTGCCCGTGGACTCGACCGCGGTGATCAGCAGGATGATGATCATCATGATGCACGCGACGAGGCCGAACTTGGGCATGCCGAACAGGAATGGCTGGGTGAACCCGATCGGGCCGGCCGCGCCGACCTTGTCGAAGTTCATGTCGCCGAGCGCGAAGGCCACTGCGCAGCCGATCACCAGGCCGAGCAGTACCGCGATGGTGGCGACGAAGCCGCGGAAGATGCGTTGGATGGCAACGATGATCGCGATGGTGCCGAGCGCGTAGAGCAGCCAGCGGATGCTGGTGGGGTCGTGCTCGTGGGTGTGCGGATTGGTGATGGCGTCGCCCGCCCCGACCGGGACGAGGCACAGTCCGATGATCGTGATGAGGGTGCCGGTCACCACCGGCGGGAAGTACCGCAGCAGCTTGACGAAGATCGGCGCGATCGCAAAGGTGGAGGCGCCCGCGACGATCACCGCCCCGTAGACGTAGAGGAGGCTGGCCGCGCCGCCGCCGTGGGCCAGCCCGATCGCGATGATCGGCGACACGCCCGCAAAGGTCACGCCCTGTAGCAGCGGTAGCCGGACCCCGACGTTCAGGAACCCGACGGCCTGGATGATCGAGGCGATCCCGCAGGTGAAGAGGTCCGCCGTGATGAGCTTGACCAGTTCTTCCTGGGGCAGATTGATGGCGCCGGCGATGATGATGGGCACCAGGACCGCGCCGGCATAGAACGCCACCACGTGCTGAAACCCATACAGCGCGAGCTTGGGGACGGGCAGCACCTCGTCGACCGGGTGCACTCGCCTCTTCTGGGCATTCGACGGCGGGGCCGACGCTGGGGTGGACACAGGTCAAGAATTGACCAGGTTCACAATGTTCGCATGTCGAAGGCGGGCTCCGTGGCAGGGGTATTGCTGGCAGCCGGGGCGGGGACGCGCTTCGGAATGCCGAAAGTGCTAGCAGACCAGGGGGACTGGCTGCGCTCAGCGGTCGATGCCTTGGCTCGGGGAGGTTGCGACGACGTGGTGGTGGTGCTGGGCGCGGCCATCGTCGACGTCCCCCCGCCCGCTCGTGCCGTGGTGGCAGCGGCCTGGGCGACCGGCGTCAGCGCGTCGGTGCGGACGGGGCTGGCCGCCATCGATGGCGCGGATCTCGCGGTACTGCATCTCGTCGACACCCCCGACGTCGGCGCCGACGTCGTTTCCCGCGTCCTCGGGATGGCCGCGTCGTCGGAATCTGGACTGGCGCGGGCCGCCTACGACGGGCGTCCTGGGCACCCCGTGGTCGTCGCGCGCAGGCACTGGGAGGCGTTGTCGGCGACGCTGCGCGGTGACGAGGGGGCGCGAGCGTTCCTCAAGGGCCGTGACGACGTGCTCGCCGTCGAGTGCGGTGACCTGGCATCGGGTGCCGACGTGGATCAACGCTGAGCAGTCACTCGGGTGGCGGGATGATATACAGGGAGCACGCAGGAACGGGGGAACGTCCTGCATGCGGTGGTCGGCAGCCGGCTTCCGGGGGGAGTGACGCCTACGGCGTCACGGGTCATGAAGGTTTTGCCATGGGGAAGAGCAAGACTGTCGCGCTGGTCGATGACATCGACGGCACGGCGGCAGACGAAATGGTCGAATTCGGCGTCGACGGCGTGCGCTACGAAATCGCCTTGTCCGCCGTGAACGCCGAGGCTCTGCGTCGCACGATCACGCAGTGGGCCGACCGCGGCCGGAAGCAGAACAGCCGCCCTCGGCACCTGACACGGGCCGACCCGTGGCGTAGCCACGTGAATTGTCGAGAGCGCGACGCCATCCGCGAATGGTGCGACAGCAACGGCTACAGCGTCGGCAGCCGTGGACCGCTTCCGTTCCACGTGGTGGACGCATACCGGGCTGCGAAGGGCTGAATGTGCTCGCTGAGCAGAGCGGAGTCACCACCCGCTCAGCTGCAGCGGATTGCCGATCGGTTCGAAGAACCGGCCGATGTCGGCCTTGGAAACCTCGGCCAGGGTCGGCGGACACCACCTCGGCATGCGGTCCTTGTCCACGACGCGCGCGCGAATGCCCTCAACGAGGTCCGGGTGCTGCGAGCAATGCTGTCCGACCCGTAGATCCTGCTGAAGGCATTCGCCCAAGTCCGCCATGGCCATCGTCCTGTGGAGTGCTTCGAACGTAACGCTCAGGGCGGTAGGCGATCCCGCAGTCAACGCGTCGATCGCGACGTCTGCGACGGTTCCACGATCCATGCGTTCGGTCTTGGCCAAGTCGAATGTCTCGCCAACGGAATCTGCGCCGAACACCCGGTCGATGGAGTCTCTGTGGTCGGCGATCCATGACGACGGCCGACCGTTGAAGCCGGCGAGCGCCTCTGCGGCCGGTAGGCGGTGCAACCGCTCGACCAGCTCGTCGATCGCGTGATCGGGCACGTAGTGATCGGCCAACCCCATGTACAGCGCGTCACCTGCGCTGAGGTGAGCCGCGGTCAGCGCCGCGAAGATTCCGGTACGTCCCGGCGCCCGTGAGTACAGCCAGAGACCGCCCGCATCGGGAGAGAGCCCGATGAGCACCTCGGGCATTCCCAACCGTGTCGAGTCGGTGACGACTCGGTGTGAGGCGTGCGATGCCAGACCCATACCGCCACCCAGCGTCAGACCATGGGCAATCGACACGACGTGCTTGGGGCACGTAGCGATCAAGTGATCGAGGGCGTACTCGGCGGACCAGAACTCTGCCAGGTCGTCCAACTCGTCGGAGACGATCATCTGCCGGACGCGCTTGACGTCCCCTCCGGCGCAGAATCCGCGGTGGCCCTCCCCCCGGATCAGGATCGTCGTGACGGAGGGGTCGGCCACGGCGGCCCGGAGCGAATCGGTGATCGCAGCGATCTCCTCTGGCCCGATCACGTTGATGGTCGCCGGTCTGCGCAGCGTGATCGTGGCCAACCCGCGCTCTATGTTCAACGACGGGCTGCAGGCTACGTCCGATGTCATTCGGGTCCTTCCAAGGCTCCCTGGCACAGTTCGCCGGACGGTGGTGGTGATCAATTCGTCGGTCGGGTGTTGCGTACCTCACGTTACCGTGTCTATGGTAGAACCACAGTTTGGTCGCCCCATAGAGAAGGCAAGTGAATGAACCAACCGTCGGCGCTGCCCATCCGCGTGATGCTGGCCAAGATCGGGCTCGACGGACACGATCGTGGTGTCAAGGTCGTGGCCCGCACCCTTCGAGACGCGGGCATGGAGGTCATCTACACCGGGCTTCACCGCAGCCCGGCCCAGGTCATCGAAGCCGCCAGCCAGGAGGACGTCGACGTGCTGGGCGTCAGCATCCTGTCCGGCGCACACATGCCGATCTTCACCAAGATCTTCGAGATCCTCGCTCAGATGGACGAGCGTCCGCGCTTCGCGATCGTGGCAGGCGGCGTGATGCCCGACGAGGATGAGATCGAGCTGCAGAAGATGGGTGTCGCGGCCGTCCTCGGCCAGGACACCACGCCCGAGAAGATCGTCGAGACCATCAAGGACGCCGCCCCCGTGGAGGCGAATTCCTGATGGCTCGGGGCGAGCGAAGCGACGGGGGGGTGGCTCGGGGCGAGCGAAGCGACGGGGGAGGTCCCGAGATGGAATCGTGGAGCTGGCCTCCGTGCTACGACGCCATCTACCGGCCACCGCCGGACCAACGGCATTGGTTTCCGGTCCGCGAAACGATGGACCCCGAGCAGCGCGACGAAGCGATCCTCGTGCGCATTCAGCAACTGATGGCGTACGCCTGGGAGAAGTCGACGTTCTACCGCCGCAAGTGGACCGAAGCGGGTGTGGAACCCGGCGACATCACGTCACTGGAGGCCTTCGAGGCGGTTCCCGTGATCAGGAAGGAAGAGCTTCGCGCGGACCAGGCCGAACACGAGCCCTACGGCAGCTACCTCTGTGTCGATCCCATCGAGGTGACGCACATCAAGGGCACCTCCGGCACCACTGGTCGCCCGACGGCTTTCGGCATCAGCCAGCGCGACTGGATCGCCGTCGCCAACGCGCATGCCCGGGTGATGTGGGGGATGGGGATCCGGCCCGAAGACGTCGTCCTGATCGGCTCTCCACTGACGCAGTACTGGGGTTCGTGGGGGGCCTACAGCGGAGCCGAACGGCTTGGC
Source organism: Mycobacterium sp. (assembly GCF_032162605.1). Classification (GTDB taxonomy): domain Bacteria; phylum Actinomycetota; class Actinomycetes; order Mycobacteriales; family Mycobacteriaceae; genus Mycobacterium. Next base: position 21,925 of record NZ_JAVROT010000487.1, read on the forward strand.
GCTGCAGTGTTTCCGTTCGGCGCCGGGGTTGCGGGCCAGAGTCTGCGGACGCTGCAGTGGATGCGCCAAATGAGGACCACGGCGTTCTATGGCACCCCCTCCTACGCTCTTCGCCTCGCCGAGGTCGCCATTGAGAACGACATCGACCCGCGGAGCCTGGGTCTGCGGAAGATGTTCTTCTCCGGCGAACCGGGAGCCAGCGTGCCTGCGATTCGGCAGCGCATCATCGACGCGTTCGATGTCGAGGTGTACGACTCCGGCAGCATGGGCGAGGTAGCGCCGTGGATGTCGCTCGGTGCAGCCTCAAACGAGCCGGGTGTCTTTTCCTGGCAGGACCTGGTCTACACGGAGGTAAGCGACCCCGTGACCATGCGCCGAGTGCCATACGGATCCGAGGGCACCCCGATCTACACGACTCTCGAGCGCACGTCGCAGCCGATGATCCGGCTGCTGTCCAACGACCTGACTCGTTGGGAGGCTCCCGACGCGTCGCGCGGCCGCACGTATCCCTTCTTGCCCAAGGGCATCTACGGCCGCATCGACGACATGTTCCAGATCCGCGGCGAGAACATTCAGCCGAACGCAATCGACGACGTCGTGATGAGCGCCGAAGGGTATGGCGGCGAGCACCGCATCGTGATCTCCCGCGAAGGCACGATGGATGAGTTGCTGGTGCAGGTCGAGTTCGACCCACGACGAACGACCGTCAGTGAGGACGTCTGGGCCAAGCGGGTCGGCGAAGACCTTCGCACGGTTCTCGGCGTCGGCGCCAAGGTCGTGACGGTCGCGCCGTCGACGTTCGATCGCACCGACTTCAAGGCACGGCGCGTGATCGATGATCGCAACCTGTTCGAATCGCTCGAGCGGGAGACTTCGCCGTGAGTCAAACCGCTACTGCGACACCGATCGCGGCAATGGCCGATCGGATCCGTGCAGGGTCGCAAGTCTCCCTCGCGCGCGGTCTGACCCTGGTCGAGAGCCGCTCCGATGCGGCGTCGGAACTGCTCGCCGAGATATGGAGGGACAGTGGTCGGGCCCACGTCGTCGGCATCACGGGGCCGGCAGGCAGCGGGAAGAGCACGTTGGTCACCGTGATGACTCGGGAGTACGTCGCTCGGGGCAACCGCGTGGCGATCCTGGCGGTCGATCCGTCCAGCGCCTACTCCGGAGGGGCGATCCTCGGCGACCGCATCCGCATGACCGAACTCGCAGGCCGAGACGTCTTCATTCGTTCGATGGCCTCGCGGGGAGCCACCGGCGGGCTCTCACGAGCCGTGCTGGACGGCATCGTGCTGCTCGACGCTGCCGGTTTCGACGTCGTCATCCTCGAAACCGTCGGCGTCGGTCAGGCCGAGGTCGACGTGATCAGCGTGGCCCACACCGTGCTCGTCGTGAGCGTTCCCGGTCTGGGCGACGACATCCAGGCCATCAAGGCCGGACTCATCGAGATCGCCGACGTCCACGTGGTCAACAAGGCCGACCGACCCGGCGCCGACCTCACCGTCAAGCAGTTGCGGGAGTCGCTGCGGCTCGCCCACGGGCTGGCGAGCAAGTGGGACGTGCCCATTCTCAAGACCATCGCCGCCTCCGGCGAGGGCGTGCCAGAGCTGTTGGACAAGACGGCCGAGCACCGCGATTGGCTGGCAGAGAACGGCGGCCTACGCGAGGTGGAACGCCGCAACGCGGCGACCCGAATCCGTTGGGCAGCAGAGGCACTCATCGCCGAGAAGCTTCGGACGGGCCATCGTGATTTCGACGCCGCCGTCGACGCGCTGATCGCTCGCGAGGACGAACCGCGCCAAGCTGCCGCCCGACTGTTGACGGCCATGGCCGTAGACCCGACTGACATCGATGGAAGAGGGCAAGCATCATGACCGATGACGACACGTCGACCCCTGAGGAACTGCGCCTCGCCACGGGCGCGCTGCGCAAGCGCGCGCAGGCAGAACTCGAACAGTGGGAAGACCACGAGCTCGCCGAGTTCCTCAGTCGCGCCCCCGAATCGAGGGAGAGTTACCTCACCGGCGTCGGAATGCCCGTCAAGCGCGTATACGGCCCGCAAGATCTGCCCGAAAGCTGGGAAGAGATCGGACTTCCTGGCCGGTATCCCTACACCCGTGGTCCCTACCCGACGATGTACCGCGGTCGGAAGTGGACCATGCGCCAGATCGCTGGTTTCGGCCAGGCGGAGGAGACCAACAAGCGCTTCCAGTACCTGATCGCCCAGGGGCAGACCGGCCTGTCGGTGGACTTCGACATGCCCACGCTGATGGGTCTCGACAGCGACGATGAAATGAGCCTCGGTGAGGTCGGTCGTGAGGGGGTGGCAATCGACGTCCTGCCGGACATGGCAGCGCTGTTCGACGGCATCGACCTGGAGACGATCTCGGTGTCGATGACCATCAACCCGTCGGCGTGGATCCTGCTCGCGATGTACGTCGCCGTCGCCGAGGACCGCGGTTACGACCTCGACAAGCTGTCAGGGACGATCCAGAACGACATCCTGAAAGAGTATGTCGCGCAGAAGGAGTGGATCTTCCCCGTCCGCCCGAGTATGCGGATCGTCCGCGACTGCATCGGCTACGGCGCCGAGCACATGGCGCGCTACAACCCGGTCAACATCAGCGGGTATCACATCAGCGAGGCGGGCGGCAACGCTCTCCAGGAGGTCGCCTTCACGATGGCGATCACCAAGGCCTACGTCGAAGACGTCGTCAAGGCGGGCATCGACGTCGATGCGTTTGCCTCGCGACTGTCGTTCTTCTTCGTCTCCCAGGCGGACCTGTTCGAAGAGGTCGCCAAATTCCGGGCCGTTCGCCGTTACTACGCAAAGATGATGAAGGAACACTTCGGGGCCAAGAAGGCGAACTCCATGCGGTTGCGCTTCCACGCGCAGACGGCAGCGGCGACGCTCACCAAGCCTCAGCCGATGGTGAACATCGTCCGCACCGCGTTGCAGGCCCTGTCCGCCGTGCTCGGCGGCGCGCAGTCCATCCACACGAACGGACTCGACGAGGCCTACACGATTCCGAGCGAGATGGCGATGAAGCTTGCTCTGCGGACCCAGCAGATCATCGCCGACGAGACCAACGTCCCCAACGTGATCGACCCCCTCGGCGGTTCGTACTACGTGGAGGCTCTGACCGACGAAATCGAAAGGGGCATCCAGGAGTACATGGACAAGGTCGAGGCCATGGGCGGTGTCGTGCCTGCCATCGAACAAGGCTTCTTTCAAAGGGAGATTTCGGACACCGCCTACGACTACGCCAAGCGCAAGGCCAGTGGTGACCGGCCGGTGATCGGTGTCAACAAGTACGTAGACGCGCAGGACGATCAGAAGATCGAGGTCCACAAGCTGGATCCGGAGTCCGAGGCCCGCCAGATCCGACGGCTCAAGCAGATTCGTGCGGACAGGGATCCGCAACGTGCGAGGGCCGCTCTGGACGCCCTTCTGGCGGTCGCCCACGACGAGAACGCCAACCTCATGCCGGCCACCATCGAAGCGGTGCGCGCGCACCTGTCGATGGGTGAGATCACCGGTGCCTTGCGACAGGTGTTCGGCAGCTATCAAGAGACACCGGTGTTCTGACGGCGCTCCGACGTGCCGACCACTGAGCGGGCAAACCAACCTGTGGTCGGTACCATCGGATCCTCAGTGATCTTCGCGAGAAGAAGAGGTGCGTGACGTGTCCGAGGAAACCCAGTCGCAATGGAAGCCTCTTCCGCGCATGCGTACGCACGAGCAGGTGGTGGCCGAGATCGAGAGCCGCCTGATCGCGGGCACGCTGAAGGCCGGAGACCGGTTGCCCCCCGAACGGCAGTTCGCCGAGGCGCTCGGCGTCAGTCGCGGCGCCGTCCGGGAAGCGCTGCGGATTCTCGAAGCGATCGGAGTCGTCGAGGCGGGCACCGGTTCGGGACCCACGTCGGGATCCATGATCGTCAAGGACAGCATCGCCGGTATGGCGATGGTGCTGAGAATTCATCTCCAACTGGCGTCGTTCACGCAGCAGGACCTCGTCGAGGTCCGCCTGATGATCGAAGGACTGGCCGCTCGCAAGACCGCCGAGCGTGCCACCAGTGAAGACATTGCCAACCTTCGCGGACTGATCGAGGACATGCGCGGAGTCCACACCACGGCGTCCTACAACGATCTCGATGCGGCCTTCCACGTCGGCATCGTGCGAGCCTCGGGCAACGGCTTGGCGGCCGTCCTGATGGCCGCGTTGCGAGAAGCTCTCCGGCAGGCCATGGTGACTGCATTCGAGAGACTTGAAGATCCCGTCGGCACGATGAAGGCGTTGACCGACGAGCACGCCGCGGTCGTCGAGGCGATCGCGACAGGCGACGAGGACAAGGCCGCCGAGCTGGTGACCGACCATATTCGAGCCTTCTATCGTTCCGTCGGCTTCAGCGAGATGAAGTGGGCCGACAAGCCTTCTGTACCAGGATGATTCATGCTCTAGACTGAAGAGTGCGAGCCCGATGAAGCTTGGTGAGAGTCCAGCACGGTCGCGCTACTGTGACATCCCTCATCGCCAGGGGCGACGGTGACCGTGCCGCCGAGCTGCTGGTCGGCACCGTTCGAGGCGGTCGCCGTCCGACTGGCTCGAGCGCGCTGAAGTGGGCTGGCTGACGCCACTGGCGCTGCCGACCAGGACCGCGCCAGCGACGCCACCGCGGCTTTGCTGTTGCCGAAGATCTCTGGTTGCCAAGTCGCGCTCGGCAACGCTGACCGCCGAGTTGTGGTGTGCCAGGAACTGCCGTAGGCGATGGCCGTTACTCGTTTGCCCTGGAGCAGGGACGGGTCGGCATCGTCGTCGATGTGGCGGTGGCAACTCCGGACGGATACTTGTGGCGCGAACCACAGTTGTGGTAGGACCATAGTAAGATCTATCCACTACGGGAGACGCACATGCAGCAACAGAGCCCCACGCTGACCGTCGGCCAGGAAATGTCCGCTGAACGTCGTCGTCTCCGAAAAGTCGGCGCCGCCAGCCTCATCGGCACCACGATCGAGTACTACGACTTCTTCGTGTACGGCACTGCCGCCGCTCTGGTGTTTCCCGCAGTCTTCTTCCCCAGTGCCAGTCCCGCGGTGGGCACGATCGCGTCGTTCGCAACGTTCGGGGTGGCGTTCTTCGCCCGCCCCGTTGGCTCGATTGCGTTCGGCCACTTCGGCGACAAGATCGGTCGCAAGCGAGCTCTGGTGTGGACACTGCTGATCATGGGACTTTCGACGGTCGGGATCGGGCTCTTTCCCGGCTATGACACCGGGGTGTTCGGCATCCTCGACAACGGCATCGGGATCTGGGCGCCGATCCTGCTCGTGGTGATGCGGTTCCTGCAGGGCTTCGCCATGGGCGGCGAATGGGGTGGCGCAACGCTCTTGGCCGCTGAGCACGCGCCGCAAGGCCAACGCGGACGAATGGCGGTGTATCCGCAGCTGGGACCGGCGCTCGCGTTCTTCTTGGCGAGCGGAACGTTCTTCGTGGCCTCGGTGACCATCGGCGCAACCAGCGACACGTTCGTCAACTACGGGTGGCGCCTCCCCTTCATCGCCTCGCTCGTGCTCGTCATGGTCGGCCTGTGGATTCGGTTGACCGTCGAGGAAACGCCGGTGTTCAAGTTGCAGCAACGCAACCAGGAGCGCGAGAGTGCGCCCGCACAGCTGCCGTTCGCCGAAGCGATGAGGACGCAGTGGAAGCAGATCGTGCTCTCCGGCGTCGCCATGTCAACGCTGTTCGCGATGTTCTACATCGGGAGCACGTTCCTCACCAGCTACGGAAGCTCCAAGCTGGAATTCAGCCGGACGATGATCCTCGGTTTCGGCATGATCGCCGCGGTGGTGCTGGCAGTGGCAACGGCCGCTGCTGCCATCCTCTCGGACCGGATCGGCCGCAGGAAGGTCATCGCGGGGTCATACGTCGCAGCGTTCATCTGGTCGCTGTTGCTGTTCCCGCTGCTGGACACTGGTTCACCCATCGCCTTTCTGATCGGTGTGACCATCACACTGTGTCTGTACGGCATCGCCAATGGACCCGCCGGTGCGCTGCTGCCCGAGATGTTCCAGTCGCGTTACCGCTACACCGGAGCGGGGTTGAGCTACAACCTCGGTGGCATCATCGGCGGCGCCATCCCGCCGATACTCGCGGCCCAGATCGTCGCAAACTACTCCAGCATCTGGGTCGGTGTGTTGCTGGCCGGACTCTCCGCCGTCAGCCTGGCGTGCGTGTTGGCCCTGCCTGAAACGAAGAACAACGATCTCAACGACGCACCTTCTACGGAGGGCACGCGAGTCTGAGGTCGCGGTCGTCCCTCGCGCTCGTCGGTGGGACAGGGTGGAGATTCCAATGACCGAATCGAATGACGAGCAGGCGGCAGGCGGAACGTCGGGGCGCCGCGCAATGCGGTCCGGGGCCACCGCGATGCTCCCGATTCTCATTGGGATAGCCCCCTTCGCGGCCGTCGCCGGCCTCGCTGGTACGCACAACGGATTCAGCATCGTCGAGACAGCGGCGTTTTCATTGCTCGCCTATGCCGGCGCAGCTCAGGTCGCGGCGCTGGATCTCATCGGCAACGGCACGGCAGCCACCGTCGTGATCACGACAGCTCTCGTCATCAACCTCCGCTTCATCGTCTATTCGGCAACGCTCGCGCCGATGTTCGGCGGTGCACGTTTCATGACACGGGCAGTCGGCTCATACCTGCTGGTCGACCATGCTGTCGCTCTTACGGTGACCCGCACCAAGGGCATGCCGCGACGCGAGGCGGTCGCGTTCTACCTAGGAGCGTGCTTGGCCTTCTGGTTCACCTGGCAGACCTGCTCGTTCGTCGGGTCATTCCTGGGATCCTTGCCCGACACCGGTGTCGTTGCATTCGCGGTTCCGGTTTCGTTCCTGGCCTTGCTCGCACCTCAAATCACCAAGCGGCCAAGGGCTTTCGCCGCCGTCGTCGCCGCTGCCGTGGCGGTCGTGTGCGCCGGTCTCCCTGCCAATCTGGGCATGGCGTTGGGCACCTGTGCCGGTATCGCCGCTGGCGTGGCGTTCGGCTGGCGCGCGGCTGGACAGAAGTCGCCATCATGAGTACGACCACGATCTGGCTGGTCATTTCGGCAATTGCCTTGGGCGGGCTCGTCTTGCGCGCTGCTTTCATCCTCGTTCCGCTCCTGCCCAGAAATCTTCCTCCCACTCTGAGTCTCGTACTCGAGATGGTGCCCGCGGCCGCCTTCGCAGCACTCGTCGCACCATCACTCTTTCTCGACGACGGCCAGTTCAAAATGATTTCGCCCGCCACGTTGGCGGGCGCGACGGCACTGCTCGTCTCATTGCGTTGGAAGAGTCTTGCGCTCAGCATCGTCTGCGGGTTGGTGGCCTACGCGTGTTTCGACATCGTTCTTTGAGCCGTCGTTGGGCACAATGAGCCCATGGCTGACCCGTTGATCCTTGCCCTGCATGGCCACACCCCTCGAGTGCATCCCGAAAGCTGGGTGGCTCCCAACGCGTCGGTGATCGGCAACGTGACGCTCGGCGAGAAGGCCAGCGTCTGGTACTCCGCGACGGTGCGCGCAGAATTCGATCCCGTGATCATCGGCCCCGGATCGAACGTGCAGGACAACGCCACGATCCACGCTGATCCAGGATTCCCGGTGACGATCGGCGCGCGAGTGACGGTCGGCCACAACGCAGTCCTTCATGGGTGCACCATCGAGGATGGGTGCTTGATCGGGATGGGTGCGATAGTCGGCAACGGCGCGACGGTCGGCGCCGGTTCGCTGATCGCCCCGGGAGCCGTACTGCCGCAGGGGATGGCCGTCCCGCCGAGATCGCTGGTTGCAGGCGTACCGGCCAAGGTCCGTCGGGAACTCAGCGACGAAGAAATCAGCATCAGTAGCGTGAATGCCCCAGCGTACGAATATCTGATCGGTGTCCATCGCGCGGCGACCCTGGTCCCGCCGGGGGATTGATTCGCTACAAGAGCCCGAGCGCCGCGACGGCCGCGCGCTCGTCTGCGAGCTCGGCCACCGACGCGTCTATGCGGGCCCTGGAGAACTCGTTGACTTCGAGACCCTCGACGATCTGCCAGGTGCCGCCGAGCGCCCGCACCGGCAGCGAGGCCACGACACCCTCGGGGATGCCGTAGACCCCGGGGGACGGCAGCGCCACCGACGTCCAGTCGTTCACATCCGTGCCGTCCACCCAGTCTCGGACGTGGTCGATCGCCGCGTTGGCCGCCGACGCCGCCGACGACGTACCGCGGGCCTCGATGATCGCCGTGCCACGCCTGGCCACGGTCGGGATGAACTCCGTTGTCAGCCAGTCGGTGTCGGCGGCATACTGCGCGCCGGGGTGACCGTCGACGACGGCGTGGAAGACGTCCGGGTACATGGTCGGGGAGTGGTTGCCCCACACCGTCACCCGCGAGACGTCGGTGACGTGGACGTCGGCATGGGCGGCCAGTGCTGCGACGGCGCGGTTGTGGTCCAGCCGGGTCAGGGCGGTGAACCGTTCCGGCGGGATGTCCGGCGCATGCGCGGATGCGACGAGCGCGTTGGTGTTGGCCGGGTTCCCGACCACGACGATGCGGACGTCGGGTGATGCGCCCGCGTTGAGCGCGCGTCCTGCGTCGGCGAAGATCGCAGCGTTGGCCGCCAGCAGGTCGGCGCGCTCCATGCCCTTGCTGCGCGGCCTCGCGCCCACGAGAAGCGCGACGTCGACACCGTCGAATGCGCGGCCGGGGTCGTCGTGGATCTCCACCTCGGCGAGCAGATCGAAGGCGCTGTCGACGAGCTCCATCACCACGCCTTCGGCGGCGCGGATCGCCGACGGCAGCTCCAGAAGCCGCAGCGTCACCGGTACGTCACGACCGAGAAGGGCGCCAGCGCCGATGCGGAACAGGGCGGCGTACCCGATCTGGCCCGCGGCCCCGGTGACCGTCACGACCTTCGGGGTCGTCACGTCCATACGCGGATGTTGAGGATCTCCGACGCGTAGTTGCGCACGGTGTCCTCGGCCATCGCGGCGGCGTCTTCGAAGCCGGGTCGTCCCCTGCTCTCCATGAAGGCCGTCTTCGGGTCGAGCGAGACCTCGGCGATCATCTCACCGGTCGACGGCACGCACACCGCCCATGTGTACCGGGTGTCGGACTCCCAGTCGTCGGCCGCCTGGTCGATGTAGTCGAGGTCGGTCTCGCCGATATCGGCGAGCGCGTGACGGTCGTCGACGCGGTCGTCACAGCGCAGCGCGCGCAGATACCACTCGCCAGTGTTGATCTCCTCGACTTCCATGGGATCAGGCCCACCCTTCCGTGCGGCGAAACAGCATTCCCTGTCGCCAAATCACGCGATTGGCGACAGGGAATGCTCGTTCGGCGATGAACGCGCTAGTCCTTGATCTCGGCGAGCACGGTGCCCTGTGTGACGGCGGCGCCGGCCTCGACGGCGAGTCCCGTGATGGTGCCGTCCTTGTGGGCGGTGACCGGGTTCTCCATCTTCATGGCTTCAAGGACCGCGACGAGGTCGCCGGCGACGACCTGCTGGCCCTCTTCGACGGCGACCTTGACCACGGTGCCCTGCATCGGGGCGGTAACCGCGTCACCTGAGGCTGCAGCGCCGCCCTGCGAGCCACGCGTGCGCGGCTTGGGCTTCTTGCGGGTGACGCCTGCCCCGGCGCCGGCGCCTGCGCCGCCGATCGCGAGATCACCTGGCAGCGACACCTCGACGCGACGTCCGCCGACCTCGACGACGACCTTCTGCCGGGGCTGGGCCTCTTCCTCGTCGACGGCGCCGCCACCGGTGAAGGGTTCGACGGTGTTGTCCCACTCGGTTTCGATCCACCGGGTGTGCACAGTGAAACCGTTGTCGTCACCGATGAACGCGGGATCGGACACCACCGCGCGGTGGAACGGAATGACCGTCGCCAGGCCCTCGACATTGAACTCGGCCAGTGCGCGACGCGAGCGGTCCAGTGCCTCATCGCGGGTGGCGCCGGTGACGATCAGTTTGGCCAGCATCGAGTCGAACTGGCCACCGATCACCGAGCCGGTCTCGACGCCGGAATCCAGGCGTACGCCAGGGCCCGTCGGGGGGGTGAACTTGGTCACCGGGCCCGGGGCGGGCAGGAACCCGCGGCCCGCGTCCTCGCCGTTGATGCGGAATTCGAACGAGTGACCACGCGGCGTCGGATCCTCGGTGATGTCGAGGGCCTCGCCGTTGGCGATCCGGAACTGCTGGCGCACCAGGTCGATTCCGGAGGTCTCCTCGGTGACCGGGTGCTCCACCTGCAGGCGGGTGTTGACCTCGAGGAACGAGATCAGGCCGTCCTGGCCGACGAGGTACTCGACGGTGCCTGCGCCGTAGTAACCCGCCTCCTTGCAGATCCGCTTGGCGGACTCGTGGATCTCCTTGCGCTGCGCATCGGTGAGGAAGGGCGCGGGGGCCTCTTCGACCAGCTTCTGGAAACGGCGCTGCAGCGAGCAGTCACGCGTGCCTGCGACGACCACGTTGCCGTGCGTATCGGCGATCACCTGCGCCTCGACGTGGCGGGGCTTGTCCAGGTAGCGCTCGACGAAGCACTCACCGCGGCCGAACGCCGAGACGGCCTCGCGCGTCGCGGAATCGAACAGTTCGGGAATCTCCTCGATGGTGCGGGCGACCTTCATGCCGCGGCCACCGCCACCGAAGGCGGCCTTGATCGCGATCGGCACGCCGAATTCCTTGGCGAAGGCGACGATCTCGTCGGCATCCTTGACGGGTTCTGGTGTGCCGGGGACGAGCGGTGCCTTGGCCTTGGCGGCGATGTGGCGCGCGGTGACCTTGTCACCGAGGTCGCGGATGGACTGCGGGTTGGGCCCGATCCAGATCAGGCCCGCATCCAGCACGGCCTGCGCGAAGTCGGCGTTCTCCGAGAGGAAACCGTATCCGGGGTGAATGGCGTTGGCCCCGGCCTTCTTCGCGGCGCCGAGGATCTTGCCGAAGTCGAGGTAGGACTCCGCAGAGGTCTGGCCGCCCAGCGCGAACGCCTCGTCGGCGAGGCGCACGTGGGGCGCGTCGGCATCTGGGTCGGCATACACGGCCACGCTGGCCAGCCCCGCGTCCTTCGCGGCCCTGATCACCCGGACGGCGATCTCGCCGCGGTTGGCGACGAGCACCTTGGAGATCTTCGAGCTGGCGTGACTTGGCACTGCGCCTCCTGATGGCATGTCTCTAAGAAACCTCTTTAAGAATGTATCGGAG
>NZ_JAVROT010000488.1:0-2538 GCF_032162605.1 Mycobacterium sp.
CACCGAGTCGCTGCTGCAGCGCGGCTAGGGACGCGGCGAGTCGGGGGACCTGGGTAGCGTGGGCGTCGTGGCTCTCTACCGCAAGTACCGACCCGCCTCCTTCGCCGAAGTGGTCGGGCAGGAGCACGTCACCGAGCCGCTGTCGACCGCGCTGGAGTCGGGACGGATCAACCACGCCTACCTCTTCTCCGGCCCCCGTGGCTGCGGCAAGACATCCTCGGCGCGCATCCTGGCCCGCTCGCTGAACTGCGAACGGGGCCCCACCCCGACGCCGTGCGGGGTCTGCGACTCCTGCGTGGCGCTGGCCCCGAATGGGCCGGGCAACCTCGACGTCACCGAACTCGACGCCGCCAGTCACAACGGAGTCGACGATGCCCGTGAACTGCGTGACCGGGCGTTCTACGCCCCCGCCCAGTCGCGATACCGCATCTTCATCGTCGACGAGGCGCACATGGTCACGCCTCAGGCGTTCAATGCGCTACTCAAGATCGTGGAGGAGCCGCCGGAACACCTCATCTTCGTGTTTGCGACGACCGAGCCCGACAAGGTGTTGATGACCATCCGGTCGCGCACCCACCACTACCCGTTCCGGCTTCTCGCCCCGAAGGCGATGCGTGGGTTGCTCGAACGCATTTGCGCGCAGGAGGACGTCACCGTCGACGACGCGGTGTACCCGCTGGTGATCCGCGCAGGCGGCGGGTCCCCCCGCGACACGCTCTCCATGCTCGACCAGCTGTTGGCCGGCTCCGTGGGCAACCGTGTCGACTACGGCCGGGCGCTGTCCCTGCTCGGCGCCACCGACCTCGCGCTGATCGACGCCTCGGTCGACGCGCTCGCGGCCGGTGACGCCTCGGCGCTGTTCGGAGCGGTCGAGTCGCTCATCGATGCCGGCCACGACCCGCGCCGCTTCGCCACCGACCTGCTCGAGCGCTTCCGCGACCTCATCGTGCTGCAGGCCGTGCCCGATGCCGCGACCCGCGGCGTCGTCGACGCTCCCGAGGACGTGCTGGAGCGGATGCGAGACCAGGCCGCTCGGCTGGGCACCGCGACGTTGACGCGCTACGCCGAGGTCGTGCACGCGGGTCTCGGTGAGATGCGGGGCGCCACCGCTCCGCGACTGCTGCTCGAAGTGGTGTGTGCGCGCCTGCTTCTCCCGTCGGCAAGCGACACCGAAGCTGCTCTGCTGCAACGGATCGAGCGCATCGAGACCCGGCTGAACGTGTCGATTCCGGCAGGGGAGACATCGCAGGCCGTCGCCTCCGTGGAGCCCGCGCCCGCCAAGCAGTTCACCCGCAGGAGTTCCTCGCCCGAGCTGCCCGCCTCGCCCGAGCCACCCGCGCCGGCCGTCGCACCGCCCGCCGAACGGCCAGCGCCCACGCCCGTCGCGTCGGTGCCTGCGCCGCAAGTGCCGCCTCCCGTCGAGCCTGCGCCGCCTCCCGTCGCCACGTCCCCGCCGCCGGCGGCCGAGCCCGTGGCATCGGATCAGCCCGACGCGGCGGCCGTGCGCACCATGTGGACTACGGTCCGGGAAAAGGTGCGCGAGCGCCGACGTCCCACCGACGTCATGCTCGACGGCGCCATCGTCCTCGCGGTCGAGGGTGACACCCTGGTGCTGAGCCACGTCTCGGCGCCGCTCGCGAAGCGTCTCAACGAGGCTCGCAACGTCGAGATCATCCGCGACGCGCTGAAGGATGCCCTCGGTGTGAACTGGAACATCCGGTGCGAGGCTGGATCTCCGACGGCTACCGAACCCGCCGCGCGTCCACAGCAGCCCTCTGCGTCACCCGCTCCGGCCCCGGCCGAGGAGGACGACGAGGAGAGCATGCTCGCCCAGGCCGTTCACGAGGAGGCCGGACCACGCCGCGACCCGGAGGAGGTCGCGCTCGAACTACTGCAGAGCCAGCTGGGAGCCCGCCGGGTCGACGGATCCTAAGCGGTCCACCACGGCCGCAGCGGCAGGCCGCCGTCGGCGCCCTTGTTGTCGAGCTTTACCGCCAGAACCTGGTGCAGCTGAACGACATTCGTCTCGAAGCCCAGTCGCGAGCCGGCCATGTACAGGCCCCACACCTTCGCGGTGGGCAGGCCGACTTCCTCGACCGCCTCGTCCCAGTGCTCGACGAGGTTATGGCACCAGTCCCGCAACGTCATCGCGTAGTGGTGGCGCAGGTTCTCTTCGTGCACCACCTCGAGGCCGGCGTCCTGAGCCTCGGTGATGATCCGGCCCGACCCGGTGAGCTCCCCGTCGGGGAACACGTAGCTATCGATGAATCCACCCGCCGTCGCCCCGGCGCGGTTGTCCGGCGGGGTGATGCAGTGGTTGAGAAGCAAAGCGCCGGTGCGCATCTTGGACTTGAGGAAGCGGAAGTACGACGGGTAGTTGTGCACCCCGATGTGCTCGGTCAGCCCGATCGAGGACACCGAGTCGAACCCGGACTCGCGGACGTCGCGGTAGTCACCGTGACGGACCTCGGCCAGGTGGGACAGGCCCTCCTCGGCGATGGCGTTCTGCGCCCACGCCGCCTGTTCCTTCGACAGCGT
>NZ_JAVROT010000489.1:0-21023 GCF_032162605.1 Mycobacterium sp.
GTTGCGTGCCGCGTGGGGGGACGACGTTCTGAGCTTCCGCTGAGGAGTGGGTAGCTAAGCTCGCCTGCTGAGGGAGGTGTGACCATGAACGGGTTCGACGGAATTCGCACCATCTTGGACGTGTTGCCGCCGCAGATGCGCGACCCGGTGCTCTTCGCCATCCCGTTCTTTCTGCTGCTGCTCATCCTCGAATGGACGGCTGCCCGCAAGCTCGAACAGCTCGAAGACGACCGCACGCCATCCGGGGCCTACCTGCGCCGTGACGCATGGGCGAGCATCTCGATCGGGCTGGTATCGGTGGCCACCACCGCGGGCTGGAAGTTCATCGCGCTGCTCGGCTACGCCGTGATCTACGCGTACGTCGCGCCATGGCACCTGCCGTCGACCGCCTGGTACACGTGGGTGATCGCCATCGTCGGCGTCGACCTGTTGTTCTACACGTACCACCGCATCGCGCACCGTGTTCGTCTGGTCTGGGCCACGCATCAGGCGCACCACTCGAGCCAGTACTTCAACTTCGCCACCGCATTGCGGCAGAAGTGGAACAACAGCGGTGAGATTCTGATCTGGATTCCGTTGCCGCTGCTGGGTGTTCCGCCGTGGATGGTGTTCGCCAGCTTCTCGCTGAACCTGATCTACCAGTTCTGGGTGCACACCGAGCACATCGACAAGATGTGGCGGCCAGTCGAGTTCCTCTTCAACACGCCGTCGCACCACCGCGTGCACCACGGGACGGACCAGCAGTACCTCGACAAGAATTACGGCGGCATCTTCATTCTGTGGGACCGGCTCTTCGGCACCTATGCCGACGAGCTGTTCCGGCCGCACTACGGGCTGACCAAACAGGTTTCCACGTACGACATCTTGAAGTTGCAGACGCACGAGTACGTGGCGATCGCGCGCGACGTTCGACACGCCGACCGACTGCGCGACCGGCTCGGCTACGTCTTCGGCCCGCCCGGTTGGGAACCGCGCCGGACCAGTCTCCCGATCGCCGCACCGAATTGACGACCCTGTGATGTGCCGCCCTCGGTAATGTCTGCGCTGTGGATACCGTCTTCGATTCCTACGTCGATCCCGCGCTGGTCGAACGTTCGCTTGCCATAAGCACCTTTGGATCCATGTGGCTCGACATGGCGCGCCCCGAGTACCCCGCGCTGTCGAGTTCGATCGCGTGCGACCTGCTGGTGGTCGGCGGCGGTTATGCCGGATTGTGGACGGCACTGCATGCCGCGCAGCGTAATCCGGACCGACGCATCGTTCTGATCGACGCCCACCGGATCGGGTGGGCGGCATCCGGGCGCAACGGGGGATTCGTCGAAGCGAGCATCACGCACGGCAGGGAGAACGGAAAGACCCGCTGGGCAGGCGAAATCGAACAACTCGAGGTCATGGGCCTGGAGAACCTGGACGGTATGCAGGCCGAGATCGAACGGCTGGCCCTCGACGTCGAGTGGCAGCGGACCGGGATGCTGGCCGTGGCGACCGAGCCGCACCAGGTGAGGTGGCTCGAGGAGTCGGCCGCCGAGGGAGACGGGCAGTTCCTCGACGAGAGCTCCGTGCGCGCCGAGGTGGCTTCGCCGACGTTCCTGGCCGGGTTGCAACACGGCGACAGCTGCGCGATCGTGCACCCCGCAAAGTTGGCGTTCGAGCTGGCCCGCGCGTGCCGTGAAGCCGGCGTGAGCATCTACGAGCACACCAACGCGAGGTCGCTGGAGTCCGGCCGGGCCTCCATCCAGGTCGATGCGGGAGGTTCCGTCATCACGGCCGGACAGGTCGTGCTGGCGACGAACGTCTTCCCCCATCTGCTGCGGCGCAACCGGTGGCACACCGTGCCCGTCTATGACTACGTGCTGGCCACCGAACCGCTGACGGACGCGCAGGTTCGAAGCATCGGATGGCAGAACCGGCAGGGAATCGGCGACTCCGCCAACCAGTTTCACTACTACCGCATGACCGAGGACAACAGGATCGTGTTCGGTGGGTACGACGCGATCTACCATTTCGGGCGCAAGGTCGATGCCGGGTACGAGGACCGTCCCGAGACGTACCGCAGGCTGGCGGCGCACTTCTTCATCACCTTTCCCCAACTCGAGGACGTCCGCTTCAGCCATCGATGGGCGGGGGCCATCGACACCAATACCCGGTTCTGTGCGCACTGGGGCCTGGCCCGCGGGGGTCGGGTCGCGTACGTCAACGGCTTCACCGGACTCGGGGTTGGCGCCGCACGGTTTGCCGCCGACGTTTGTCTCGACCTCCTCGGCGGTGCGCCGACGCCGCGAACGGAGCTCGAGATGGTGCGGGAGAAGCCGCTGCCATTTCCTCCCGAGCCGTTGGCAAGCATCGGAATCCAGGCCACCAGATGGTCTCTCGATCGCGCCGATCACGCGGCCGGTCACCGCAACGTCCTGCTGCGCACGTTGGACGCGCTCGGCCTCGGCTTCGACTCCTAGCGGGTCATCGGACAAGGGCGCCGACTGCACGAAGGTGATTGTTCGCCAAACGTTTTGCTTGTGCGGATCCGAACCCGCCCACGAGCCCGACCGTAGCAAGTAGGCTCGCCCCGGCCGACGAAGAAAGGGTCGAACATCGTGGGAGACAGACTTACGCCAGTGACGAATCCGTCTGGTCGACGGGCACCAACGGCAAGAACGTGGTCCGCGCCGAAGTTCAGACTGACGGCAACTTCGTTCTCTACACGGCGGACGATCCGGTGTGGGCCAGTCAGACCAAGGGCGCCAAGGACGTTCGTTTGATCCTCCAGAACGACCGGAACCTGGTGCTGTACGAATTCGACGGGCCCGCCTGGTCGTCGAACACCCAGACCGACGAAGCGCCCGTGTCGGAGCCTCCACCGCCGCCGCCCGAGCTGCAAGCAGACGTCGTTCCTGCCGCAGTCGAGGAGCCGGCGCCGACAGAGGCGCCCGCACCGCCGCCGCCCGCGCCTCGCACCTACACGGTGGTGTCCGGTGACACGCTATGGGCGATCGCGGAGCGGTTCTACGGCGACGGCAACAAGTATCAGCAGATCGTCCAGGCCAGCGGTATCGCCAATCCGGACCTGATCCATCCCGGACAGGTAGTGACGATTCCGTAGCGGGGCCGTCAGGGCGGCTCGGAGTTTACTGGTGCGGGCCGCCTTTGCCGTGGGTACGCTGAGCTCCCAGCTAGCTCGACCGATCGGAGACGACGTTGCGCCGAAACTGTTTGCGCGGAGTCGTGGTGGCAACGGCGTCGATCGCGATCCTGAACTTTGCGTACGTCAGCACGTCTGCGCCCGCTCTCGCCAATCCCGGCGTCGCGGTCTATCCCGGCATGGAGATTCACCAGGACACCAACAGGTGCACGCTCGGGTTCGTCGACCTGCAGACCAGGACCGCGTATACCGCGGGCCATTGCCGCGGCAGTGGGAACGTCGGTGACAAGGACGGAAACGTCATCGGTCATCAGACGCTGTTCAGCGACAACACCCCCAATGGGGCCACCGTCGCGACCGACCACCAGATCTCCGACTGGGAGGCCATCGCCTTGGCGCCCGACGCGCAGATCAACGACATCCTGCCCGGCGGGAGGGCGCTCTCATCCGATCCGTCGGTCGTACTGCAACAGGGTCAGCAGGTCTGCCACTTCGGCGTGGTGACGGGCGAGAGCTGCGGCACCGTGGACGCCGTCAACAACGGTTGGTTCACGATGACCAACGGCGTGGTCAGCCAGAGAGGGGACTCGGGTGGCCCCGTCTACCTGCTCACCGGCGACGGGCGCGCCGTCATCGTCGGCATGTTCAACAGCACCTGGGGGCAGTTCCCCGCCGCCGTGTCATGGCCCGCAACCGACCAGCAGATCCGCCAGGAGGTCTTCACGCCCGCGGCGGACACCGTGAACGACGCGCCCCCGCCGGAAGCGCTGCCGCCGGCCTAGCCGATGAAGCGGTTCTTCACGGGGGAGCGGCGGTAGGAGCGCAAGATCATGATCGCCGCGCTGGCTTCGATCGGCATCCTGGCGATGGTGAGCACCATCGTCGTCGGAGTCGCGCTGGCGCTCTTGACGAAGGACTCGGGTCAGGCCGCACCGCGCCCGACCGTCGCGCCAACGCCGAGAGTTCCGCCGGTGATCGGTGCTCCGTTGGCGGTACGCCCCGTCGTGGGGGTGCCACTGGTGGCGAAGCCAGAGGACTGCTCAGCCGTTCGGCCGACGCCGCCGCAGGACCCCGTGCGGGTATGTGACGTCGACACGGCAGCGGTGTACCAGTTGGGCCCAGTTGGGTTGCGGCTGAATCTGACTGGGGCCACGGAGGCGAAGCTGCCGACGAGCGACTTCCATACCGTTCAGATGTCGATGGATTCGGCGTCCAGCACCGCGTTCGCGCAGTACACCGCCGCGAACGTGGGCAGGCAGCTCGCCTTCGTCCGCGACGGTGTCGTGCTCGCCGCTCCTGCCATCAACCAGCCCATCGACGGGCAGTCGCTCCAGATCTCCGGCGAGTTGAGTGCGGCCACCGCCGCCACCATCGCCAGGATGCTGCGCGACGGGACCTGAACGAGCGCTGATTCACGCCAGCTCGAAGACCGGGATCGAGGGCGCTGCGGCCACGATCTCCTCGTCGGTCGAGTCGGGGGTGAGACCGCCGACGTGCCCCTTGACCTCCCAGTACCACCGCTCGAGATAGAGCTTCAGCAGTTCCGGTTTCGCGTCATCGGCGACCTCGGTGATACCCACCTCGTGACTGCGCCGGCGCGGGCCCATCTCGACCTGGCCCGCCGCCCTGGCGTTGCGCACCCACTGGGTGTTCCCGCGAGGTGACACTACGAAGTGGCGTCCGTCGACGGTCAGCAGATTGATCACCACGCCGCGCAGCTTGCCGGTCTTGCGTCCGCGGACGCGTAGTGCGCGGGTCCCGGCAACACTGATGCCCGCCTCGGCGAGCCAGCGGAACAGCGCGTTGGCAGCGCGTGCGGTGCGGTTCGGTTCGTCATATCGAGTGGTGTTCACTTCAGCCTCCTTGGCCTGTCAAATGAATACAAGAGCGCTGCTCTTGTTCAAGGCTGGCACACGGGGTGAAGGAAATCAAGAGCAATGCTCTCGTTTCATGCGACACTGGGCGCATGGGTAAGCGGCAGGAGACCCGCGATCGGATCGAGCGAGAGATCGTCGAGGTCGGACGGCGGCACCTGGTGACCGACGGCGCCAGCGGGCTGTCGCTGCGCGCCATCGCGAGGGACCTCGGCATGGTCTCGTCGGCGGTCTACCGCTACGTCGCCAGTCGGGATGACCTGCTGACGCTGCTGATCGTCGACGCTTACACCGAACTGGCGGATACGGTCGACCTGGCAGCGGACCACTCGACCGGACCTTGGCGCGACCGGCTGCTCGCGATGGCTCGTGCGGCCCGTCGCTGGGCCGTCGAGCAGCCCGCGAGTTGGGCGTTGATGTACGGCAGCCCGGTGCCCGGCTACCACGCGCCTGCCGAGCTCACCGTCGGGCCGGGAACCCGCGTCGTGGGGTCGCTGTTCGCCGTGGTGGGATCCGGAATCGCCGTGGGCGACGTGCCAGACGACGGGCCGCCGACCACACCTGCGACCTCGGCGGACTTCGACGGCATCCGCGCCGAGTTCGACTTCGCGGGCGGCGACGCGACCGTGATGAAGTGCTTTCTGTTGTGGGCCGCCCTCGTCGGGGCCATCAGCCTGGAAGTCTTCGGTCAATATGGCGCCGATACGCTTTCGGCTCCCGCGGACGTCTTCGACGGGCAGATTCGACTGTTGATCGCAGCCCTGTCTCTGTGAGCCCGCCGCTGAGAACTAGAACACGTTCTGGCCAGGGGCCCACGCCGGAGATATCCTCAAGGCGATGCATGACCAGACACCTGTCCAGATCGCCTGGGTGACCCGCGACCTCGACGCAGGAGAGAAGGCGTTGACCAGCCTGATGGGCGCCAAGAAGTGGGTGCGCATGCCCGACGTCCACTTCGGCCCCGACACCTGCACGCACCGCGGACGTCCCGCCGACTTCGTTGCCCACATCTCGCTGTCGTATGCGGGCGACACCCAGCTCGAGCTCATCGAACCGGTGAGGGGTGAAAGCGTCTACACCGACTCTTTGAACACGGCGGGCCCGGGTCTGCACCACGTCTGCGTGGAGGCCGGTGACATCGAGACCTTCGACGCCATGCTGCGCGATGCCGAGCGCGAAGGAACTCCCGTCATCTCGCAGGGCATCATGCCCGGCGGTTTGCGGTTCGCCTACGTCTCCGCCGCGGACGCGGGCGTCCCCTACATCGAGATCGCGCATGTCTCGTCCGAGATTCGGGCGTTCTTCGACTACGTGAAACAGGAGCAAAAGTGACGCCCGACGAGCGCTTGCGCGAGGAGAAAATGACCGAAATCCCCGAAACCGTCGCCGCCGCTGACGTATCGGAGTGGACCGACGAGTTCGACGTCGTCGTCGTCGGCTTCGGCATCGCAGGCGGCTGCGCGGCGGTCAGCGCGGCCGCCGCGGGAGCGAAGGTACTCGTCCTCGAGCGGGCCGCGGCCGCAGGCGGAACCACCTCCATGGCCGGTGGACACTTCTACCTCGGTGGTGGCACCGCGGTACAGGAGGCCACCGGGCACGAGGACTCCGCCGAGGAGATGTACAAGTACCTCGTCGCCGTGTCGAGCGATCCCGACCTTGACAAGATTCGGGCTTACACGGACCACAGCGTCGAGCACTTCAACTGGTTGGAGGACTTGGGTTTTCAGTTCGAGCGCAGCTACTACCCGGGGAAGGTGGTGGTCCCGCCGAACACCGAGGGACTGTCCTACACGGGCAACGAGTTGGTCTGGCCGTACAGGGACCAGGCGAAGCCCGCGCCGCGCGGGCATTCCGTGCCGGTCCCTGGTGAGCTGGGCGGTGCCGCCATGGTCATCGACCTCCTGCTGAAACGAGCCGATGACCTCGGCGTGCAGATCCGCTACGAGGTCGGCGTCACCAACCTCGTCGTCGAGGAGCGCGCGGTGGTCGGCGTCGGGTGGAAGCACTTCAAGGAAACCGGCGCGATCAAGGCCAACGCCGTCGTCATCGCCGCAGGCGGTTTCGCGATGAACCCGGAGATGGTCGGCGAGCACACCCCGCTGCTGGGTCAGAAACGGCGTACCAAACACCACGGACTGGTCGAGCCGTACATCCTCGGCAACCCCCACGACGACGGACTCGGCATCCGGATGGGGGTGTCGGCGGGCGGGGCGACCAAGAACATGGATCAAATGTTCATCACAGCCGCGGCGTACCCGCCGGAGATCCTGCTCACCGGCGTCGTCGTCAATCAAGACGGCAAGCGCTTCGTCGCCGAGGACTCCTACCACTCGCGCACGTCCGCCTTCGTGATGCAGCAGCCGGAGCAGGTGGCGTACCTCGTCGTCGACGAGGAACACATGGAGATGCCTTCGATGCCGTTGATCAAGTTCATCGACGGCTACGAGACGGTCGAAGAGTTGGAGACCGCTCTGGGCATCCCTGCGGGCAACCTGGCCGCCACGCTGAGTCGATACAACGAGTACGCCGCCAAGGGGGAGGACCCCGACTTCCACAAGCAGCCGGATTACCTTGCGCCGCAGGACAAGGGACCGTGGGCCGCCTTCGACCTGTCGCTGGGCCGGGCCATGTACTCGGGGTTCACCATGGGTGGATTGACGACGGGCATCGACGGTGAGGTGCTGCGGGCGGACGGAAGCGTCGTCAAGGGGCTCTACGCCGCGGGAGCGTGCGCAAGCAACATCGCCGAGGACGGCATGGGCTACTCCAGCGGCACACAGCTCGGCGAGGGATCGTTCTTCGGGCGGCGCGCGGGCACGCACGCGGCCAAGGTGAACTAGCCACCCGCGCCGCCGATTCGGGCGAGTCGCCACTGGCCTTCACCGAGCAGCTCCAGCCGGTTGTCGTGATGTTGCTCCACGGTGCCGCGGTGGCTGACGCTGACTACGATGCAGTCAGGCAAAGCTCGTCGCAACGCTCGATACAACGCGAACTCCTGGCCCTCCGTCCAGCGCCGACGTGGACTCGTCGAGGAATACCGCCCGGGTGCCTTGAGCAGCACCCTTGCGAACGCAATGCGCTGCTGCTCGCCGGGGGAGAGCACCTTCGACCAGTCGGCGGTCTCGTCCAGCCGGGAGCCCAGATGCGCGAGAGCCACGACGTCCAACGCACCTCGAATCTCGTTGTCGCCAAAGGTGTCCCGGAAGTTCGGGTAGCACGTCACCGTGCGGAGGTCGCCCAGCGGCGCATAGGGAAGCTGAGGCAAACATCGCGCCGTCCTCCGATGGGTAGCGGACCAACCCCGACGCGTACGGCCACATCTGCGAGAGACTGCGCAGCAGCGTGGTCTTGCCGCTGCTCGACCGACCCGTGATGACGAGTGAGTCCCCCGCCGCGAGCCGAACCGCCAAGCCTTCGACGAGTGCGTCCCCTGACGGCGACCGTACGGCCACGTCGTCCAACTCCATCAGGCCATCGGCACGGGTCTCTGCCGCTAGTCGGGTCAATGTCCTTGACCTTTCGTTGGCGGTGAGGAGACCGTCGAGACGAATGATCGCCGCCCGGTAGCTCGCGAACGCGTCGTAGACAGCGCGGAAGAACGACACGACCCCTGTACCGATCGGAACGCGCTCGACGACTGGCTAACGTCACCGAGGTTGATCTGGCCTGCGAACAGCCGGGGTGCCTGAATGACGAGGGGGGGCGGGTCGATGATCTGCGACATGGCCTTGTTCCAGCCGAGGAAGGCCACCCCACGCCGCGTCGAGGAGGCGCTGATCGCCCATGCCTTGGCGACCCAGATGAGCGACGCGACGATCTCGCTGCCCCAGCCCAGCAACGGGGTGAACATCACCATGCGGGGAAGCTACCCGGGGTAATTCCACGGAGGGCAGGAGCGGAGCGACCCGGGAATGTCCGAGCGTCGCTAGACCGGGACCACCTCGTCGCCGACGGTGCTCAGCTGCCATTCGCCACCGCCGAGCAGGTGCAGCTGCTTGGTGTGGTGCTGTTCGACGGTCTTGCGGTGACTCACGCTGACCAGGATGGTGTCCGGCAGTTCGGTGCGAACCAGTTGGTACAGCGTCATCTCCAGGCCTTCGTCCAACGCGGACGTCGACTCGTCGAGGAAGACGGCCTTGGGCTTGGTCAACACGATGCGGGCGAACGCAATTCGCTGCTGCTCGCCGGGTGAGAGAACCTTGGCCCAGTCCTCGACCTCGTCGAGCCGGTGGCTCAGGTGCGGTAGCGCAACCTTCGCAAGGACGTCGTGCAACTCGGAGTCCTCGAGCGACCCCTCCTCACACGGATAGGAAATGACCGCGCGCAGGTCGCCGAGCGGTACGTACGGCATCTGGGACAGGAACATCGTCTCGTTGGGTCCGCACGGACGGGTCAGCGTGCCGGACGTGAACGGCCACAGTTCCGCCAGGCTGCGCAGCAGCGTGGTCTTGCCGCTGCCCGACTTGCCGGTGACCACCAGGGTGTCGCCGATCTCAAGGCGCATGTCGAGCGGGCTGACGAGCTGCTTGCCATCGGGTGTGCGCACCTCTACCCGGTCGAGCTGAACGGTGCCGTCGACGCACGCCGCGGTCGTCACGGTCGGCAGGGCCCGGCCCTCCTCGCTCGCGACAACCAGGCCGTGCAGACGGATGATGGCCGCGCGGTACCCGGCGAACTGGTCGTAGGCGTTTCTGAAGAACGACAATCCGGTCTGGATGCTGCCGAACGCCGACGACGATTGCGACATCGCGCCGAGGGTGATCTCACCGGAGAAGAACCGCGGAAACTGCAAGATGTACGGCAGCGGCACGATGATTTGGCTGAGCGAGAGGTTCCAACCGTAGAACCCGATCATCCGGTTGATGAACCGCTTGTAGTTGCCCAAGACGGAGCCGAAGCGCCGCCGCAGTCCCACGCGCTCGGCGATCTCCCCGCGGTAGAACGCGACCGCCTCGGATGCGTCGCGCAGTCGCACCAGCGCGTAGCGGAAGGCGGCGTTGTACTTCTCGTTGTCGAACGAGTACCAGATGATCGGCTTGCCGATCCAGAACGCGATCACGGATGCGAACACCACGTAGAACAGCCCGATCCAGAACATCGCCTTCGGCATCGACACGCCGAAGAGCGTCAGAGTGCCCGAGAGGTTCCACAGGATCGCGGTGAACGAGATCATCGACGTGATCGCGGAGATCGCCCCGAACAGCAGGGTGTTGCCGGAAGTGTTGTTCGGAGTGTTGGGGAGTGGCCCGACGCCTGCGGTGAAGATGTCGACGTCGTACTGGATGCGCTGGTCCGGGTTGTCGATCGTGTCGTCGATGAAACGAGCCCGGTAGAACGCCTTGCCATCGAGCCAGTCGCCGGTCAGGCGATCTGTCAGCCAGGCCCGCCAGGCCAGCATGAACCGCTGGGTCAGGAACAGGTCCAACATGACCTGCCCGACGTAAATGCTGGCCAACACGGCGAAGACTCTCATCGAGAGCCAGAAGCCGGCCTTGCCGGACTGCTTCACCGCTTCGTCGCCGTTGCCGAGACCCGCCGCGATCACCTGGAAGCTGGTCATCATGTCGTTGCCGTAGAAGCTGATGAGCACGTCGATCCGCACCCCGATGATCACCGACAGCAAGAGCAACCCGAGCCAGAGCCAGATCCTGATGCTCGACCGACCGGTGAAGTACGCGCCGGTGACACGCCAGAACTGACGCCCCCAGGTGGTGTAGCGGCCGATGAGCACCAGCACCGCTATCGTGCCCACCGCCGCGATGGCCCATCCCTTGGCGATCCACCACAATGACGTGAGCCACTCGCTGCTCCAGTCGAGCGTCGGGGTGAACTTCTCCATCCCGGCAAGGTACCCCGATGGGCCGCCGCCAGCCGTTCCGAGGGTCAACTCGCCGTGGAAATCGATTCGAGTCGCCAGGAGCCGTCGCCGAGTAGCTCGAGTTGGCGCTCGTGATGCTGCTCGACGGTGTCGCGATGGCTCACGCTGACCACGATCGAGGCGGGCAACGATTCCCGGATGAGCCGGTAGAGCATCAATTCCAGGCCCTCGTCCATCGCGGACGTCGACTCGTCGAGGAAGACCACTTTCGGCTTGTTCAGCAGGATCCGCGCGAACGCGATGCGCTGTTGCTCGCCGACCGACAGCACCTTGGCCCAGTCCTTGATCTCACTGATCCAAATGACGAGGTGCGGCAAGGCCACCTTCAGAAGCGCCTCCTGAATCTCACCTTTGTCGACCACACCGTCTGGACGCGGATACGACGTGACGGCGCACAGATCTCCGAGCGGGATGTACGGCAACTGCGAGACGAACATCACGTCGCGCTCGTCGACCGGAAACCGGACCGTGCCCGAGCCGTACGGCCACAGTCCGGCCAGGGCTTCCAACAGAGTGGTCTTGCCGCAACCCGACGGGCCCTTGATCACCACGCTCTGCCCGGGTTCGAGCCGCAGGTTCAGTGCACCGACGAGCTGATGACCATCGGGAGTGCTGACGTCGACGTCCTCGAGGTGCACCGCACCGTCCGACGATTTCCCGATTGCCAATTGAGGCATCAACCTAGTGCGTTCGTTCATCGTGATCAGACCGTCGAGGCGGATCAGCGCAGCTCGGTACCCGGCGAAGGCGTCGTAGGCGTTGCGGAAGAACGACAGGGCGTCGTGGATCGCGTGGAAGGCGGTCGCCGACTGCATGACGTCGCCGAAGGTGATCTGCTGGGCGAAGAGCCGTTGCGCCTGAACGATGTATGGCAATGGGTTGATCGCCTGGCTCACCGAAAGGTTGAAGCCCAGGAAGAGGACCATTCTGTTGAGCCAGTGGTGGTAGTTCGTGATGACCGCGGCGAGCCGACCGTGCAACTGTTGGCGTTCGGCGTCCTCCCCGCGGTAGAGGCCAACCGCGTTGGCAGCTTCCTTCATCCGGATCATGGCGTAGCGGAAGCTGGCATTGCGGAACTCGTTGAGAAAGCTCAGCCGGATGAGCGGGCGACCGATCCAGAAGGCGAAGACCGTCGCCACCAGCACGTAGACGATGACGATCCAGAACAGTGCCCGTGGCAGCGTCACGTCGAAGACCGTCAGCGGACCCGACAGGTGCCACATGATCACCCCGAACGAGACGACACTCAGGACGGACTCCACGGCGCCGAAGAGCAGCGTGTTGCCCGAACCGTGCGATGGCGTATTCGGTTCGCCCGTGATCGCGGTGACGATGTCGATGTCCTGCTGGATGCGTTGATCGGGGTTGTCGACCGGGGTGCTGGTCAGCTGACCGCGGTAATAGGCGTATCCGCCGAGCCAGTCGTCGACCAGTCGTTGCGTGACCCACACTCGCCAGCGAATGGTGAACCGCTGCATCAGATAGAGGTCCGCCAGCGACCGGACGGTGGCTACCGTCGCCAGCACGGCGAAGATTCGCATCGAAGTCCAGAACCCGTCGATCCCGGTGCCCTTCAACGAGCCGTCCGGGGATGCGTTGCCCTCGAAGGCAACCTGCAAGGACGAGAACAGATCGTTGGCGTAATAACTGAGCAGAACGCTGATGCGCACCGAAAGAACCGCCGACAGCAACAGGACCGCCAGCAAGAGCCACCCGGGCAGGCTGGGGCGCCCCGCGGTGAAGTACCCGCCGTTGATGCGCCAGAACTGGCGTCCCCATTCGGTGAACCGCCCGAGCAGGACGAGGACCACGGCGAGACAGACGACGGTGATGGCGAAGGTCTCCAAAACCCACCGAGTCGACACGAGGAGTTCGTCGTTCCAGTCGACCGACGGCTTGAACTCTGAAGAATCCATCCGATGAAACTCCTCCGCGGGCGTCCGGCGACACCGCTCAGCGCGAAGTTACCGCAGCAAGAGGCCGGTGATGCGGTTCGCTGTCCGATCCCGCGACCGTGTTGGACACGCACGCTCGCGGGGGGTATTCGGCGCCGCGTACCTTGAACACGTGCCAAAGAGTTCGCCGAAGACGAAAGACCGCACCTCCGGTCGGCTGAGCAACCGATTCTGGAAGCTGCTCGGCGCCAGTACCGACAAGGACCAGGCCCAATCGATGGAGCTGGTGCGCGCCTCGGCGGAGTTCGACGAGAAGGCGGCGGGCCTCGACGACGAGAAGCTGCAGAAGGCCGCGGAGCTGCTCAACCTCGACGGGCTCGCCGAGTCAGCCGACATCCCGCAGTTCCTGGCCGTCGCCCGTGAGGCATCGGAGCGGGCAACGAGCTTGCGGCCGTTCGACGTTCAGCTGCTCGGCGCGCTGCGCATGCTGGCCGGCGACGTCGTCGAGATGGCGACCGGCGAGGGCAAGACGCTCGCCGGGGCGATCGCTGCCGCGGGATACGCGATCGCGGGCCGCAGCGTGCACGTCATCTCGGTGAACGACTATCTGGCCCGCCGCGACGCCGAGTGGATGGGCCCGCTGCTTGAGGCAATGGGTTTGACCGTCGGCTGGATCACCGCCGAGTCGACCGCCGACGAACGCCGCGCCGCCTACGGACGCGACGTGACCTACGCGTCGGTCAACGAAATCGGCTTCGACGTGCTGCGCGACCAGCTGGTCACCGACGTCGACGACCTGGTGTCGCCCGACCCCGACGTCGCCCTCATCGACGAAGCCGACTCGGTGCTGGTCGACGAGGCGCTGGTGCCGCTCGTGCTGGCGGGCACCACCCATCGCGAGACGCCGCGGCTGGAGATCATCCGGCTCGTCGGCGAGCTCGTCCCCGTCAAGGACTACGACACCGACGCAGACCGCCGCAACGTCCACCTCACCGACGAGGGAGCCCGCAAGCTCGAGAAGGCGCTCGGCGGCATCGACATCTACTCCGAGGAGAACGTCAGCACCACGTTGACCGAGGTCAACGTCGCGCTGCACGCTCACGTGCTGTTGCAGCGCGACGTGCACTACATCGTGCGTGACGACCGGGTGCAGCTGATCAACGCGTCACGCGGCCGCATCGCCCAGCTGCAGCGCTGGCCCGACGGACTTCAGGCGGCAGTCGAGGCCAAGGAGGGCATCGAGCCCACCGAGACCGGCGAAGTACTCGACACCATCACCGTGCAGGCACTGATCAACCGCTATCCGCGGGTCTGCGGGATGACGGGAACGGCACTGGCCGCCGGCGAGCAGCTGCGGCAGTTCTACAAGCTCGGCGTGTCCCCGATCCCGCCGAACACGCCCAACGTGCGCGAGGACGACGTCGACCGCGTCTATATCACTGCGGCCGCCAAGATCGACGCCGTCATCGATCACATCAAGTCGGTTCACGAGACCGGCCAGCCGGTGCTTGTCGGCACGCGCGACGTCGCCGAATCGGAGGAGCTGCACGAGCGGCTCACCAAGTCCGGCATACCCGCAGTGGTGCTCAACGCGAAGAACGACGAGGAGGAGGCACGCGTCATCGCCGAGGCAGGCACGCTGCATTCGGTGACCGTGTCCACCCAGATCGCCGGCCGCGGCACCGACATCCGGCTGGGAGGTTCCGACGTAGACAGTCGCTCCGCCCAAAAGGAAGAGGTGGCCGAACTCGGCGGCCTGCATGTCATCGGCACCGGCCGACACCACACCGAGCGCCTCGACAACCAGCTGCGTGGCCGCGCCGGACGACAGGGTGACCCCGGCTCGTCGGTCTTCTTCTCCAGTTGGGAAGACACCGTGGTCGTCGCCCACCTCGAGCCGGAGAAGCTGCCGACGGCGACCGACGAGGACGGCCGCATCACGAACGACAAGGCAGCGCAGCTGCTCGAACACGCCCAACGCGTCGCCGAGGGCAGGCTCCTCGACGTGCACGCCAACACCTGGCGCTACAACCAGCTTGTCGCCCAGCAGCGCGCGATCCTGGTCGAACGTCGAAGCACCTTGCTGCGCACCGCGACCGCCCGCGAAGAGCTGGCCGCGAGATCGCCGGAGCGCTACGAGGAACTGGTCACCGAGATCGGCGAGGAACGGCTGGAGAAGATCAGCCGGCAGATCATGCTGTACCACCTCGACCGCGGCTGGGCCGACCATCAGGCCTACCTGTCCGACATTCGCGAGAGCATCCACCTGCGCGCATTGGGCAGGCAGAACCCGCTCGATGAATTCCACCGGCTGGCCGTCGACGCGTTCGCCTCCTTGGCCGCCGACGCCATCGAAGCCGCGCAGCAGACCTTCGAGACCGCCAACGTGCTGGAAGACGAGCAGGGCCTCGACCTGTCGAAGCTCGCCAGGCCGACGTCGACCTGGACGTACATGATTCACGACGACCCGATGGCCGACGACACGATGTCTGCGCTGAGTCTGCCCGGGGTGTTCCGCTAGGTTCAACGCATGGAGCCTCGTTCGGGGGAGAGCGAAGCGACCGGGGGATCTGCATCGGCGTCCCAGGACACCGGTGACCGGGTGCTGACCATTCCCAATGCGCTCAGCGTGTTGCGTTTGGTGCTGGTGCCCGTCTTCATCTACCTGCTGGCCGTCGACGCCAACGCACTCGCGGTCGCGGTGCTGATGTTCAGCGGCTTCTCGGATTGGGCGGACGGCAAGATCGCCCGCCTCGTCGACAACCAGTCGTCGCGGCTCGGCGCGCTGCTCGATCCGGCCGTCGACCGCATCTACATGGTGGTCGTCCCCGTCGCGCTGGCAGCCTACGGCATCGTGCCCTGGTGGTTCGTGCTCGTCCTCATCGGTCGTGACGTGTTGTTGGCCTTGACCTTTCCGGTCCTGCGCAGTCGCGGGTTCATGGCATTACCGGTGACCTACCTCGGCAAGGCCGCAACGTTCTCGTTGATGTCGGGTTTCCCGTTCGTGCTGCTGGGCCAGTGGGACGCGCTGTGGAGCCGGGTGATCCTGGCCTGCGGATGGGCGTTCCTCGGCTGGGGGATGGCCATGTACCTGTGGTCGGGCGTGCTGTACCTCGTCCAGGTCACCATGGTGGTTCGGCAGCTTCCCCGTCGGTCGCGCGCCAGGCGAGGGCGTGTCTGACGACGAGCGCGCGCTCGGCGGCTACAGCCCGGACGCCGGACGCAACGCCCACGAAGCGGGCGCGCCGACGCTGATCCCGGTGCCATCGCTGCTGCGGTCGCTGCTGTCCGAGCACCTCGATCCCGGCTACGCTGCGGCCGCCGAGCGGCGGAAGGCGGGCACCCCGACAAGCAAGTCCGCGAACTTCGGCTGGCAGCTCCTGGCTGGGCTGCTCGTGGCCGCGGTGTTCGCCGCCGCAGCCGCCCAGGCGCAGTCCGTCGCCCCCGCGACCCAAGAGACCCGGCAGGTGTTGGCAGCCGGCGTCGGGAACGTGCAGAAGGCGACGAACGAGGCCACGGCGCGCCGCGACGCGCTGGCCGGGCAGGTCGAGTCGGAACGGCGCAGCCGCCTCGCGGGTGACGAGCGCGGCAGACAGTTGCTCGCCGGCCTTGACGCCGCAGAGTTCACCGCCGGGGCCACGGCCGTGCACGGTCCCGGGCTGACCGTGTCGGTCACCGAACCCCCTGCCGCACGCGATCTCAGCGACGTGTCCAAGCAGCGCGTCGCGGGCAGCCCACAGGTCATCCTCGACCGCGACCTGCAGCTGGTGGTCAACTCGCTGTGGGTCAGCGGCGCAGAGGCGATTGCCGTCGGAGGCGTCCGCATCGGACCCAACGTCACCGTCCGGCAGGCCGGTGGCGGACTGCTGGTCGACAACCAGCCGATCACCAACCCCTACGTCGTTCTGGCCGTAGGTGCGCCGCACGGGATGCACGACGCCTTCGATCAGAGTCCTGGTCTGCAACGTCTGCGGATCCTGGAGTCGTCCTACGGGGTCGTCGTCAACGTCAGCGAGTCCGACGATCTGAGCCTTCCCGCGAGTCCGGTGCGAGACGTCAACTTCGCCAAGCAGATTGGACCGAGATGATCGGAAACCGATGATAGGAATAGCCGCACTGGTCGTTGGCATCGCCCTCGGTCTGGTGTTCCACCCAAGCGTGCCGGAGGTCATCCAGCCGTACCTTCCCATCGCGGTGGTGGCGGCGCTCGACGCGGTGTTCGGGGGACTGCGCGCATACCTGGAGCGGATCTTCGACTCCAAGGTCTTCGTGGTGTCGTTCGTCTTCAACGTGCTCGTCGCGGCGCTCATCGTGTTCGTCGGCGACCAGCTCGGGGTGGGCACCCAGCTCTCGACCGCGATCATCGTGGTCCTGGGCATCCGCATCTTCGGCAACGCCGCCGCCCTGCGGCGCAGGCTGTTCGGTGCCTGACCGATGACCGACCCGACGTCACCGGCCGTCCCCGAACCCATCCCCGAACCCGTCCCCGAACACGGCAGACACGAGCGACAGGCCGACGAACCGATGCGCCCGATCGGCGACCTGCAGCCGGGCGGCATGGCGGGAGTGATGCGGCGCGGCCGGTCCCAGATCGCCTTCGGGGCGTTGGCCGTGGTGTTGTGCCTACTGCTCGGCGTGGCGATCGTGACGCAGGCGCGCCAGACCGAGTCGGGCGACTCGCTCGAAACGGCTCGACCGGCCGACCTGCTGGTACTCCTGGATTCACTGCAGCAACGCGAAGCCGCGCTGAACACCGAGGTCGCCGACCTGCAGCGGACGCTCGAGTCGCTGCGGACATCTGGCAGCAACGACCAGGCCGCGATCGAGAACGCGCAGGCCCGTCTGGCGGCCCTGTCGATCCTGATCGGGACCGTGGCCGCGACGGGACCCGGTGTGACGATCACCATTGACGACACCGCGCCAGGGGTGTCGCCCGAGACCATGCTCGACGTGGTCAACGAGCTGCGGGCGGCGGGTGCGGAGGCCATGCAGGTGAGCAGTACGGGCCCGGCGCCGATACGGGTGGGAGTCGACACCTGGGTGGTGGGGTCGCCCGGTGCCCTCGTCGTCGACGGCACGACGCTCAACCCGCCGTACTCCGTTCTCGCCATTGGAGATCCAGCGACGTTGGCGGCGGCCATGAACATCCCGGGTGGGGCCGTGGACAGCGTCGAGCGCGTCGGCGGGACAATGACGGTGCAGCAAGCCGACGTGGTGAACGTGACCGCCTTGCGGCAACCGAAACCACGCCAATACGCTCAGCCCGTCAAGTGAGCACGACATCCACATCCAGCCGGAGAACCGAGGAGCGCCGTGAGCGAGATTCCGTCCGACCTTTACTACACCGCGGACCACGAGTGGGTGCGTCGGACGGGTGACGACACCGTGCGTGTCGGTATCACCGACTACGCCCAGGCCGCGCTGGGTGACGTGGTGTTCGTTGAACTGCCGGACGTCGACGCCGAGGTGGCGGCGGGCAATGAGTTCGGCACCGTGGAGTCGACCAAGTCGAATTCGGATCTGTATGCGCCGATCACCGCCAAAGTCGTTGGCGTAAATGACGATCTGGCGGATTCGCCGGAGCTGGTCAACTCCGAGCCGTATGGCGGCGGATGGCTCATCGACTTGCAGATCGACGCAGCATCGCTTTCAGAGGCGCTGAGCGCTCTCCTCGACGCCGACGCCTACGGTGCAACCCTCGACGAATGAGAATTCCGGCGGTGGTGGACACGGTGGCCTCCCGAGCGCGGTACGGTCGTCTCGAGACGCACGACGGCCGGCGTTACTGTCTGCGCGCTCGCCAACCATCGCCACAGCAGCCAGTAAGGAGCACCGGGTGACGGACAACGACACCAGTTCGGGCGCTGATCAGTCCGAAGAAGTCACGGTAGAGACCACCTCGGTCTTCCGGTCGGACTTCCTCAACGAATTGGACGCACCGCCCTCGACGGGCAGCGACAACACCGTCTCGGGGGTTGAGGGACTGCCGGCAGGTTCGGCGTTGCTCGTCGTCAAGCGCGGTCCGAACGCCGGGTCGCGGTTCCTGCTCGACCAGCCGAGAACCTCGGCCGGTCGGCATCCCGACAGCGACATCTTCCTCGATGACGTGACCGTGAGCCGCAGGCACGCGGAGTTCCGGCTCGAGACCGCCGAGTTCCAGGTCGTCGACGTCGGCAGCCTCAATGGCACCTACGTCAACCGCGAGCCCGTGGATTCCGCTGTTCTGGCCAACGGCGACGAGGTCCAGATCGGCAAGTTCCGACTGGTCTTTCTCACCGGGCCGAAAGGCGACGACGGCGGTTCGGCCAGCTAATGGTGCGATGACCGCTCGCAGCGGTGATGAGCACTGGCGCGAAGAGCAGACAGTGAAGAGCCGATGACACAGCCCGACACCCCAGCGCTCGCCGGGATGTCGATCGGAGCGGTCCTGGACTCGCTGCGACCCGACTTTCCGGACGTGACCATCTCCAAGATCCGCTTCCTGGAGGCTGAAGGACTGGTCACGCCGCAGCGCTCGGGTTCGGGTTACCGGCGGTTCACCGCGTATGACTGTGCGCGGCTGCGGTTCATCTTGACCGCGCAACGCGACCACTACCTGCCGCTGAAGGTCATCAAGGCGCAGCTCGACACTCAACCCGACGGAGCCTTACCCGAAAACGGATCGGGTTACGGCGTACCTCGATTGGTTCGGCTGCCGGGCGACGGGGACGACACCGTCGGCGTCGAGGACAGGGCAGCGGTGGCACCTGCCCAGGTCAGGCTGAGCCGCGGCGATCTGCTGATTCGCTCCGGAGTGGACGAGGAACTGCTCGGCTCCCTGGTCAAGGCTGGAATCATCAAGTCGGGCCCTGGCGGGTTCTTCGACGAACATTCGGTCGTGACGGCGCAGTGCGCGAAGGCACTGGCCGACTACGGGGTCGAGCCCCGCCACCTGCGGGCCTTTCGGTCGGCGGCGGATCGACAGTCCGATCTGATCGCCCAGATCGCGGGCCCTGTGGTGAAGGCCGGCGCCAGGGACCGCGCTGACGACCTGGCTCGGGAAGTCGCGGCGCTGGCAATCACGTTGCACACTTCGTTGATCAAGTCGGCCGTGCGCGACGTTCTGGATCGCTGAGGATTAGACTCGGCCACGACGGCTAGCGGCGCGGAGGGCAGACTCAGATGGGCGAGGTTCGTGTAGTCGGCATTCGCGTGGAGCAGCCACAGAATCAACCGGTTCTGCTGCTGCGCGAATCCAACGGAGATCGCTATTTGCCGATCTGGATCGGGCAGATGGAGGCTCAGGCGATCGCGCTCGAACAGCAGGGCGTCGAGACCACCCGGCCCATGACGCATGACCTCATCCGCGATCTGATTACCGCCCTTGGGCATTCACTCAAGGAGGTCCGGATCGTCGATCTGCAGGAAGGCACGTTCTACGCCGACCTGATCTTCGATCGCGACATCAAGGTCTCCGCACGGCCGTCGGACTCCGTGGCGATCGCCATGCGTACCGGTGTCCCCATCTACGTCGAAGAGGCGGTGCTGGCCGAGGCCGGGCTGCTGATTCCCGACGAGTCCGATGAGGAAACCACCGGGGCGGTGCGGGAGGACGAGGTCGAGAAGTTCAAGGAGTTCCTCGACAGCGTGTCACCGGACGACTTCAAGGCCACCTGAGGGTCGATAGTCACGGATGCGTCTCACGCCCTCGACACGCGCGGCCGCTGTCGTGGATCCGCGTCGTGGGCAGCCATACTTTGATCGTCATGAGGGCAGAGAGTACGGAGCGATGCGCGTATGCTCGACGTACTCGAGCTCGGAGCAAACGTGCTTAGTTGATTGTTGCGTCATCATTGGCGCTGCGAGGCACAGGTCCAGATCGATCGGCGAGAGGATGGGCAGTGGGAGACACGCCACGTCAGGAGCAGTTGGATCTCACATCCAGCGGCACGCCGGACCGGGTGGTCTCGACCGCCTCCGGCGAACCCGTACAGGGTGGCTTGTTCCCTGACGACTCCCTGCCGGACGAGTTGGTGGGCTATCGCGGTCCGAGTGCCTGCCAGATCGCGGGAATCACCTACCGGCAGTTGGACTACTGGGCCAGGACCTCGCTGGTGGTGCCCTCGATCCGCGGAGCGGCGGGCTCCGGCAGCCAGCGCCTCTACTCGTTCAAGGACATTCTGGTCCT
Organism: Mycobacterium sp.; assembly: GCF_032162605.1. Classification (GTDB taxonomy): domain Bacteria; phylum Actinomycetota; class Actinomycetes; order Mycobacteriales; family Mycobacteriaceae; genus Mycobacterium. The sequence goes on from NZ_JAVROT010000489.1 coordinate 20,951, forward strand.
CAAGATCGTCAAAAGACTTCTCGATACCGGCATCTCGCTGCACAACATCCGGGTCGCGGTCGATCACCTACGT
>NZ_JAVROT010000490.1:0-20251 GCF_032162605.1 Mycobacterium sp.
CACCTACGGAGTGCCTTCCAGACAAGAGATCTTGAACCGTCGCAAGTCCAAGATTCCCTTGCTGGACAGGCACTTCCGTGCATCTACACGCGGTCAACACCTCTCAGCAGTGAATGATCCGGGCTAAGGGGTTGCCATCAGAGTGTGATCTTGATTGCTCCATGGTAAATATGCACTCTGAGTTGTCTACTAGGAGGCATAGGCCATGGTCAAAATCGTTTCGTTCGCGAACGTGCTACTTATTGCCGGAGGTTTGACGGTTAGTGCTATTGGCTTCGCGGGTTTAGCTGCGGCAGAGCCTGTGTGCGGGGGCGCGGTGCCGAGCGCGTCGTCACATAAACCCTTCACGAACGGCTCTGCGGGTTCGGCATCCTGCGCGGATGCCCTCGACAAAAGCGACACAAGCATGGGTGACATCGCCTCAGCTGGCTCGTATGCAAATGGCAGCGCGGCGTTCACGTATGCTCCGTGGATGACCGCTGGTTAGACGCGGTCTCGGCTGGCATTACGTTCGCAGCGTGTCCAGTTTCGACCAGTTCGCCGTGCCCATGTAGCCCACGAAGCTGAGCGCTACGCGCCTGCCGCCGACTGCACTAGCCCCGGTCATTCATGGTGGTGCTGATGACGTCCGCTTTGGGTGAGTCGGGCGGATTTCGTTTTGCGTGTACGGCGGCTGGCCGGCTGGCGCTGCCGGGCTGCGGTTCTCCGGTTCCTGGGTGGTGGGGATGTGGTGGTCAGGCTGGCAGTGGGATGGCCGCGATCCGTGTGAATACCGCCACGATGTCCTGGGCCCCGGGGGAGCAAGACAGCGAAGGACTCGCCGTCGCGCACGACGTGCGCCGCTCCGACACATAGCCGCGCACGTTACACATGACCGAATCATCCGGCGCATCGGATACGCCCGCCAAACCACAGGACTACGCCGGTTGCGCACCGAATTAGACACGCCCGTCAACGATTTCGCACCCCTCATCAACGAGCTGTGGCCTCGCCTCGAGGGCCACAAATCCCGGTGGCAATTGCACAGCTACGGGCTGGTGGAGGGATACGACAAGCTAGTTGTCGCCGACATCATAGGTTTGCTGATCGAGGCAGTCAGGGGCATCGGCGCCGCCAAGAACAAGCTCACGCATACGCACATCAAAGCCGACGACCACAATCCCGGGAGCCCCCCTACCTGATAGGGGCCTGCCCGTTCCGCAGTGTCAAACTTCCCGATCGGCTGAGTAAAGGGCGTCTTCAACGTCACTGCGTGATGGCTCCGAGTTCACAGCCAGTGGTTGCGACGGAAGGTGCGGTGGAGCAGCACGCAGACCGTGGCCATCACCCCAAGCGCCGCGGGGTAGCCCCACGTCCAGTGCATCGCCGGCATGCCCTCGAAGGTCATGCCGTAGATGGCGGCCCGCATGGTGGGCATAGAAGCGATCGCGACCCAGGCCGAAATCTTCCGCAGGTCGAGGTTCTGCTGCATGCTCGTCCGGGCCCAACGCGGCCGTCACCAGCGACGTCAGCAGCTCGTCGCAAGTATTGATCCGCTCGGCGGCCATGGTCTGGTGGTCGATGACGTCGCGCAGATAGCGGAGCACTTCTTTGCAGATCAGGTCTTTGTCTTCCGAGACGATTTCGTGCAGAGCATCAGACAGCGGATTCACCGCGCGTCGCAACTCCAGGATTTCGCGCTTGAGCAGGTAGATCTGATCGATGTCCGTCGTGCTGCGCGGTGACAAGATCTGCTCTTCCGTGGAGTCGATGTCCGTTTCCACCCGCACCGAGACATCGCGGTAGCCATCGACGACGTGATCGGCGTTGGCGAGCACGAGAGCGAATGGGCCGAGCCGCAGATGATGAGGGTCTGCGTCCATCTCCTTGCGGACTCCGGTCAGCCGGCTGAAGTCGTCGTGGCGCACAGTCATCACGAAGTCGGGGCCGACGCAGATCATGATCTCGCCGGTTCCACGATGTCGCGAGCCTTCGAAATCGATTCGTGCGGAATGTACTTCACGGTCTTGAGGACCAAATCCACGGTGTCGTCGTAGCGTTCCACCGTGGGCCGTTGATGAGCGTGCACCGCATCTTCGGCGGCAAGCCGATGCAGCCCGAAGACCTCCGCGGCCCGGGCGGCCGGAACATGACTCGGGGTTTCTGGCTGGCGGGTTCGTCTGTCGCGGGCAGTCGTGTGCGAGCGTTGTAGACATCGGGGCCCAACCACGAGGTTGCCTGAGAACCCGCTTGACCGGTATCAAGAGAACCACGTGGTTGGGGTAGCGTTTTGTACAGGTTCTCGATAGCCGACCCCGACCGCTCTCGTACTTCAGGAATTGTGCGACGTTCGACGGGAGAGTAAAGGAGCAGCAGGGTGGATCTCGGCCTGTGGGGTTTCCTCACGATACTTGCTGGAGTAATGGGATTGGTGTTCGCCGCATGCGTATTCGTGTATCTGAGACGGATGGAAGATCGAAAGCCCGCGGCGTTGGGCGAACAAGTGGGCGCCCACAAGGCGATTCTCGCGAAATTACGCAAGCGCGAACCGATGTCGCAGGATGAATTCGACTATGCGGCCGAGCTGGTTTCCGACGCTCGGTCACCGCTTGCGTACGCGATACCCGCCACCCTCTTCAGCATGGGATTCTTCTACGTGGTCGGCTGTCTCTTCGAACTACACGAATATGGCGGCAATCCCTCCTTTCGGACGTTTGTCGGAGGGATCCCCATGTTGACCTCCATGAACATCGCTGCTCAGCTACGCAGGGTCGCACGGTTGAAGTCGCGACTGCGGGAGGTCTCCGTGACGGAGCCCGAGTCGTCCGATGAGCTCGCCACCGTCTAACTAACTGCGTGGCGTCGATTCGGACGTTACCGCCGGGTCCCCGTCCTCCCACAGCAGCAGTTGACGCACCGCTTGGCGCGATCCGTACGGTTGAAGCATCTGGCTGGCGGGGCGGGGGCGCACCCGCAGCGGCCACCAGAACCAGCGCCCGAGAACCGCTGCGATGGACGGTGTCATGAATGATCGCACGATGAGCGTGTCGAACAGCAACCCGAGCGCGATCGTCGTCCCGATCTGACCGAGAATCCGCAAATCGGCGAACACGAAGGACGCCATGGTGGCCGCGAATACCAGGCCGGCGGCAGTCACCACCGAGCCGGACCCGGCCATCGCGCGGATGATGCCGGTGTTCACGCCGGCATGGATCTCCTCCTTGAACCGGGAGATCAGCAGCAGGTTGTAGTCCGACCCCACGGCCAACAGCAGGATGACGGCCAGCGCCAGCACGATCCAGTACAAGTCGATGCCAAGGAGGTCCTGCCAGATCAGCACGGAGAGCCCGAAAGAGGCGCCAAGCGACAGCGCCACGGTGCCCACGATGACGAGCGCGGCGACGATGCTGCGCGTGATGAACATCATGACGAGCAAAATCAGGCTCAGCGCGGCGATTCCCGCGATCAGCAGGTCGTACTTGGCGCCGTCCTGAATGTCCTTGTAGGTGGCAGCTGTACCGGCGAGATAGATCTTGGATCCCGCCAACGGCGTGCCCTTGACGGCCTCCTGCGCTGCGTGCCTGATGGTGTCGATGTGCGAAATGCCTTCTGGCGTAGCGGGATCGCCCTCATGGGTGATGATCATCTGCGCGGCCTTGCCGTCCGGCGAGAGGAACAACTTCAGACCGCGGGCGAACTCGGGGTTGGTGAACGCTTCCGGCGGTAGATAGAAGGAATCATCGGTCTTCGACGCGTCGTAGGCCTGGCCAAGGGCGGTGGAGTTCTGCAGTGCCGCCGCTGATTGGTCGTTGATCCCCGAGTTGGTGGCGTAGTTCGTCATCGTCAAATCGCGGTTGGTCTGCTGATTCGCGATCTGTGGCGGGATCAGCGCGAGCAGCTTGGGCTGGAGTTCGTCCAACTTGGCGATGCTCCCCGCGACGTTGCCCAGTTGGTCGGTCAGCGCGTCGATGCCGTCGAGCGCGTCGAAGATAGACCGCAGCGCGGCGCAGGACGGGATGTCGAAACAGTGTGGCTCCCAATAGAAATAGCTGCGCAGTGGCCGGAAGAAGTCGTCGAAGTTGGCGATCTTGTCGCGAAGGTCCTGAGCCGTCGCGACCGTCTGCGCGAACGCCTTGGCCTGCTCGTCGGTGATCTCACCGGACTGTTGTTGCAGCGCGTACTGCTGCCGCAGGACGTCGATGCCGTTGTTGATCACGCCGACCTGCTTGAGCAGATCGGCGGCGCGCGCCTGCTGAAAGGGTAGGTTGTTGATCTGCCCCGAGTTCCCAGCACTGATCTGGAACGGGATCGACGTGTGATCCAGGGGAGTGCCCAGCGGCCGTGTGATCGACTGAACCTGGGCAATTCCGTCGGTGTGGAAGACCGCCTTGGCGACCCGCTCGAGCAGAATCATGTCGCTGGGATCGCGCAGATCGTGGTCGGCCTCGATCATCAGCAACTCGGGATTGAGCCGGGCCTGGGAGAAGTGGCGCTCGGCCGCCGCGTAGCCGACATTGGCGGGAGCAGTGGCAGGCATGTACGGGCGGGCGTCGTAGCTCGTCTTGTAACCGGGCAGCGCCAGCAACCCGACGAGGGCGATGCCGATGGTCGTGATGAGGATCGGCACCGGCCAGCGCACGATGGCCGTCCCGATGCGCCGCCAGCCCTGAGTGCGCATCGGACGGGCGGGTTCGAACAGACCGAAATGGCGGCCGATGCTCAACAACGCCGGCGCGAGGCTCAGCGCGGCCACCACCGCGACGAGAACGCCAGTCGCAGCGGGAATGCCCAGACTGTTGAAATACGGAAGCCGCGTGAAGGTCAGGCAGAACACCGCGCCGGCAATCGTCAGGCCCGAACCCAAGATGATGTGCGCGGTGCCGCGGTACATCGTCCCGAAGGCGGTTACCCGATCCTGCCCGACCTGGCGCGCCTCGTGGAAGCGGCCCAGGATGAAGATCGCGTAATCCGTTCCGGCCGCGATCACCAGCAACGTCAGCAGATTGGTCGAGTAAGTCGACAGCTCGATGATGCCGGCGTTCGCCAGCACGGCGACGACGCCGCGGGAGGCGGTCAACTCGATCATCACCGTGAAGATCACGAGAAACACCGTGGTCAGGCGGCGGTAGAGGGAAAACAGCATCAACGCGATCACCCCGAGGGTGATCAGGGTGGTCGTCAGGGTGCCTTGCCTGCCCACCTCGAACTGATCGGTGACCAGGGGCGCGGCGCCGGTGACATAGGCCTTCACGCCTGGCGGCGGCGTCGACTGGTTGACGATATTTCGGATGGAGTCGACGGACTCGTTGGACAGCGACTCGCCCTGGTTACCGGCAAGATTCACCTGGAGCAAGGCCGCCTTGCCGTCGTTGCTCTGCGAGCCGGCCGCCGTCAGCGGATCTCCCCAGAAATCCTGAACGTGCTGGACGTGCTTCGTGTCCTGGGAGAGCTTTTGCACCAAGCCGTCGTAGTAGTGGTGCGCGTCGGCGCCGAGCGGATGATCGCCCTCCAAGACGATCATCGCCGCGCTGTCGGAGTCGTACTGCTGGAACACCTTGCCGATGCGTTTACTGGCCTGCAGGGACGGCGCATCCTGAGGGCTCAGCGATACGTTGTGCGCTTCGGCGACCGTCTCCAACTGGGGCACGAAGACGTTGGTGACCACTGCCAGGGCCAGCCAGAACAGCACGATCAGCGCCGAGAACGACCGGATCGCGGGCGCGACCCGGTCGGCCAACGACGGGCGTTCGGTTTGGTGAGTGTTCGTGCTCATCCCGACTTGTCCAGGCAGTAGATGTAGGCGTTCAGGGTGTTGGCCGTTCTCTCGTCCTTAACCACGTCGTCGATCTTGATTCGGCAGCCGAGCGAGTTGCCGTCGCCCTGGGCCTGGACGTTGACGAACACCGCGGGCTGCGTGGTGGTGGTGTCATAGGCCCACGGCAGCGTGGCGCCCTCGACTTTCTGCGGTTGAGCGTTGACGTCCAGGTAGGTGATGGTGGCAGTCGTTCCCGGCGGACCGAAGACCTCCATGACCACGTGCTTCGGGTTGAATGGGACGATCTCGTTGGCCCCCCCGCCCGGGGTAGAAGTGACGTCCTGGGAGGCGAAGATGCCGTTCAGGCGGTACACCGCCAAGGCCGCGATCGCGACGACGACGACCGCGACCAGCAACATCCAGCGCCGGCTCAGCCGCCTTCCCATCGAAAACCGCGGCAACCGTGACCCTTTCGACGAGCGGCGACATGCGGACGGTAGGAGATCTAGTCGACCGACGGTCCTTAGATCAACTAGGTTGACAGTACGATACGGGACCGGACACCACAACGAATACCTCAGGCATTATGCCGGGTGGGACCCGGGATGATCACGTGGTTGACCAAGTCATGCACGGCTCGGGGGGATGCGGACCGACCGGCGAAGGTCAAGCGGTCGATCCTGCTGCGCATCATGGGCTCGCCGGACTCCCGACAGATCGACGGCGACCCGCTGACCAGCAAGGTGGCGGTCGTCAGCCCCAACGACGACGGCGTTGACTACCTCTTCCTGCAGGTCAGTGTGGACCAGGCGAGTGTCACCGACAAACAGAACTGCGGCAATCTGCGCGCCGGCGTCGGGCCGTTCGCCATCGAGCGCGGTGTCGTGCAGGTGCACGACGGGCACACCGCCGTGCAGATTCGGATGACGAACACCGGCGGCCGGGCGACCGCATACGTGCCGACGCCCGACGGCTCGGTGGAGTACGCCGGGGACACCCGAATCGACGGCGTGCCCGGCACGGCGGCGGCGATCTTGCTGGACTTCGACGAGACCGCTGGTTCGAGCTGCGGCGCCCTGCTGCCCACCGGGTCGGTCCGCGACGAATTCGCCGGAGTCCCGGTGACGTGCGTGGACAACGGCATGCCGACCGTCGTCATGCGCGGAACCGATCTCGGTCTGCGGGGTGACGAGACGCCCGTCGAGCTCGAATCCGACGGGCCGCTGCGCGACCTCGTTGAAGCGGTGCGGTTGGAGGCAGGCAAGCGGATGAACCTCGGCGACGTCCTGACGCTGACCGTGCCCAAGATGACCATCGTGTCGCCGCCCCGCAATGGGCGCGTCCTCTCGACGCAGACGTTCATTCCGCATCGCGTGCACGCGTCGATCGGCGTCCTGGGCGCCGCCAGCTCGCGGCGGCAGCGGCGCTGCCCGGCAGCGTCGCCTCCGACGTCGCGGTGTTACCCGGCGGGTCGCGGATGCAGATCGAACATCCGTCGGGAGCCCTCGAGGTCGAGGTGGAGCTCGACGGCCCCGACGTGTGCCGCACCGCGATCGTGCGAACCGCTCGAAAGCTGTTCGACGGCTATGTGTTTCCGCGGTCATGACCCTGTGACGCGCGGACACGGTCGCCTCGCTCTTACCCTGCTGGTGCTGTGCGGATGCATGGCCGCCTACGGCATGGCCGCCGGCACGGTGCAGCCGCTGACGATGTCGTGGGTGACACTCGTCACGCCGCGACGGGACCGAGGGATGGCGGCTTCACTTCGACTCGTCGGCAATCGCGCCGGGCAGACGGGCATACCGCTCGGAGTGGCCGGACTGTCCGTGGTGGGGGGTGCGGGACTCGTGTTCGCCGCCAGCGGTGGGAGTCTGTTGGTCTCGGCGTGGCTTCGCGCAGTGCGCCAGAACATGATTCGCCCGAGCGACCGCGGTGAGTGATGAGTGGGGCTGACTAGCCGCGGAGCACGTCAGTCGCGCGACGGCGGGGGCAGGGGTATGGTCACTGTCGTGGATATCGGCACGCGCTGCTATTGGCGCTTTATCTCGGCTCCGGGTGGAGCCATGGATAAGGCGCACTAAGGCCAACGCGCGACAAGCCACCCGGAGCCCAGCAGTGACCATTCGGTCGCTGCTTTCGTCATTTCAGGGCACCGGACAAGCCGCGGGCATGCCCTGAGAAACCACTCACAGGAAGCCCGAACACATCGTGACCATTACCAGCAGCGCCGTTGACGTCGAGAGCACCTCTGATAGGCGGATCGTCTCCTTCCGCGCCGTTCCGGCCCCCGAGCAGATCCGTACCGAACTCCCTCTCACCCGTGCCGGTGCCGGTGCGGTTCAACGCCATCGTGACGAGATCGCCGACATCCTCGCCGGGCGCGATGCCCGACTCCTGATCATCGTCGGGCCGTGTTCGGTGCACGACCCGGTCGCAGCACTGGACTACGCGCGTCGCCTGGCCCCTCTGGCTGACGCCTACGCCGATCGACTCAAGATCGTCATGCGGGTCTACTTCGAGAAGCCACGCACCACCGTCGGTTGGAAGGGACTGATCAACGACCCCGGCATGGACGGCAGCTACGACGTCGAACGTGGGTTGCGCACCGCGCGCGCACTGCTGCTCGACATCGGAGCGCTCGGTCTGGCAGTGGGCTGCGAGTTCCTCGAACCCACCAGTCCGCACTACATCGCCGACACCGTCGCCTGGGGTGCGATCGGCGCCCGAACCACCGAGTCGCAGGTACACCGCCAACTGGCCTCGGGGCTGTCGATGCCCGTCGGGTTCAAGAACGGCACGGACGGCAACGTCCAGGTTGCCATCGATGGTGTGAGAGCCGCTGCGGCGCAGCATGTCTTCTTTGGGATCGACGGTCTCGGTCGAGGTGCCGTCGTCGAGACCGCGGGCAACCCCGACTGCCACGTAATCCTGCGAGGAGGCTCGGGAGGCCCGAATCATGACGCCGACTCCGTCGCCGAAGCGATCACAGACCTCGCCGCCGCGGGACTGCCGGCGCGGGTCATGATCGACTGTTCGCACGCCAACTCGGGAAAGGATCACTTCCGCCAAGCCGAGGTCGCCCACGAGGTCGCCGCCAGGATCGCCGCCGGAGAGTGCGGCATCAGCGGACTGATGTTGGAGAGCTTCCTGGTCGCCGGATCTCAGTCTCTTGGAGGAGAACTCGTCTATGGCCAGTCCGTCACCGACAAGTGCATGGACTTCGCCACGACAGCCGACGTGCTCGCACGACTACACGACGCCAAACGTTGGATCCGAGAACGCGTGACGCAGTCCTGACCGCGCAGACGGTCTGGATAGCTCGTAGCCGAGCAGTGCGCGCATCAAGTCACGGCAATGGCGGTAGGCGCCTTCACCTGACCGGCGTCAAGGGAGGCCCGCCAGCCAGCACGGCCGCAGCGTTGTCCACTGCGAGGATGCCCATGGTGTCGCGTGTCGCTTCTCCGGCGCTGGCGGTATGTGGGGTGAGCACGAGACCGGGTGCATCGAGTAATGCCGGGTTGACGTTCGGCTCACCTTCGAACACGTCCAAGGCGGCACCACGGATTTCGCCGCTGTGCAGCGCCGCGATCAACGCGTTTTCGTCGACGACGCCACCGCGAGCGGTGTTGATCAGATACGCGGTCGGCTTCATCAGTCGTAGTGCGGCGGCGTCGATCAAGTGGCGTGTCTCGGCGGTGAGGGGGGTGTGGACGGTGACGACGTCACTGTCGGCCAGGAGCGTGGCGGTGTCGACGAAGGTGACTCCGCTCTCGACGCTACCGGGGGTTCGACTGCGCGCTGAGGCGATGACCCTCATGTCGAAGGCTCGCGCCCGGCGCGCCACAGCCTGACCAATTCTGCCGTATCCCAGGATGCCGAGCGTAGCGCCTGCGCTGATGTCGAGGCCGACCAGCATCCGCGGTCCCCAGACCCAGGGCTGCCTTTCACGAATCAGCCGGTCGCCCTCGGTGATTCGGCGCGCGGCATCGAGGATCAACGCAAAGGTGTGGTCCGCGGAGGCGCGGTCGAGGACGCCGGGGGTGTTGGTCACGATCACACCTGCGGCGTCGGCGGCGGACATGTCGATGTTGTCGAACCCGACCGCCACGTTGGCGATGACCTTGAGTTGGGGTCCCGCGGCGGCAAGAAGATCGGCGTCGACACGCTCGGTCAGCGTGATCACGGCCGCACTGGCACCTGCGATGCCCGCTTCGAGCTCGGTGCGGTCCGGCGGCTCTTCCGATCCGATCCGGAGTGGAGCTCCCAAGGAGTGCAGGTGAGCCATCGCACGATCGGTGAGAAGTCGTGGTAAGTAGATCAATCCGGTCACGGGCCGAGGCGGGATTGATGACATCGTCACGTGAGTACGCTCCTGGTGAGGCTCTGGGGTTTCGGCAGGGGAACGGCGGGTGAGAGCGATTCGATGGCAGCGGCCGTCAGTTCCAGGCATTGCTCCTTACGCTGCGGTCGGCCTCGAATGAAACGGCGACCGACATCATGCGTGACAGCCTTGAACGTCACTATCAAAGGGACTTGGCCGCCGCCCTGGATGGCCCGGATGCGGTCGGGCGAGCGGCGCTGTTGATCCTCCATATGTGCAGGAGTACAGCTACAGCGCTTACTCGGCGTCATCTTGCGCATGATCGGGTAACGGCGACAACATCTTGCCGCGAAACTGGCAAAACTCTCGCCGGCTGCGTCAAGCGGGTCGACGTCATCGTGGGCGGCGGTAGGTCATGGTCCAGACCGCCTCGGAGTCGGGGTGATACTCATTGCCCTCCCAGGGGTCCCCGCAGATGTGCAGATGTGCGTACGGCGTACCGGCGTACATGATCATCGTGCCTGCGTCGCGCATGACGGTGGATAGTCCGGTGTGCTCGGCGGTGAACGGCCAGATGAGCATCCAGTGCGGACCGATGGGAATCAGCGCGCTGGTGTGGTCGGACGGGTCGGTGTAGCTGTGCTGCACGGCACCGTTGAGCATGTAGATCAGTCCCGGTGATGTGTTGGTGGGCCGAGGGTTTCCAGCCCAGGCGTCCATGATCCATTGCATGCCCATCTCATCGGCGCACATGTCGGCTCGTGCTGTCTCGACGCCAGGCATGCACGTCCAACCGTTGGTGCCCTCGCGGAGCACCGTTATGTTCCGGTCGGCGTCCATGTCGATGACTTTCGCGCCGTCACGGATTCCCGGTGGGCCCGATTTCAGCGCGCGTGCGATGCGGGCTTCGGTGATGATGTCATACATGGCAGGTCCTCTCGCTGGTGATCGTTTCGTACATGTCGCTGTTGGGGGTGCCGCAGACTCGCTGTCGTCACCATTCGGTTCGGCTGGGAACCGTTGCAGTTGTCACCCGTTCCCGCATATGAGCTGCCGGTGTGTGATCGACCAACAAAGTGAGCAGCTCGGGGCGGCTGTAGTGCCCGCGGGAGTCCATCTTGGCCTTACGTCGGTCAATCACCGAGAAGTCGAGGTCGGCGATGACCTCGCCTTCACCCGAGCGCAATGGCTCGCCGATGAGCTCGCCCTGCGGTGAGACGATCGCGGTGAAACAGCCCCCAGAGATGAAATCGACTGGGGCGCTTGTGTCCTTCCCGATCTGTGCTTGTTGGTCTGCATCGAGCTCACCCGTCGCGTTGACAACGAAGCAACCCGATTCCAACGCGTGATTGCGGACACTGACCTCTATCTGCTGCGCAAACAGGTCGCCGGCGAACGAGCCGGGCCACATGGCCGAGTGGATCTGTTCTCCGTCGGCCATCATCACGTACCGCGCGAGCGGGTTGTAGTGCTCCCAGCATGTCAGCTGGCCGATGCGCCCGACAGCACTGTCTACGGCCCGAAGACCGGAGCCGTCACCCTGCCCCCAGATCATGCGCTCGGCGAACGTCGGCGTTGTCTTGCGGCGACGCTGGATCAAGGTGCCGTCGGCGTCGAACAGCAGTTGCGTGTTGTAGATGGTCCCGTCGTCCCGTTCGTTGACTCCGATGGACACGACGACTCCCGCCTGAGCGCTGGCATCCCCGATGGCATGGGTCGTCTCCGAGGGAATCGTCACCGCCTGGTCGAGCAGAAGCAGTTGTTGGTCGGCCAGTTCTATGGGCCGCTGCAAGGTGGAGAAGTACGGGTAGTACGGCACGATCGCCCCGGGGAAGGTCGCGAACTGCACACCTTGGCGGCCAAGTGCAATGATCTTCTCGACAACCTTTTGCACCGTTCCCTCTCGGCTGTAGAGCACCGGGCTGATCTGAACGGCTGCGGCCTTGACGATTGTCATCTCGATATTCTCTTCCAGTTGAATGTCTTGCTGATCGGCGCCCAGCGACGATCGTCAAGCGGCCATTCCCCGTCCCGTTGCAACTTGTCGTCGCGCAGGTGAAATCGGTCTGCTTTCCCAGGATGACTCTGAAGCCGGATTCAAGAACCGCGAGGGGACCCGTCGCCTTCGTCGCTGTCATGATATTCCCTCCTTCTGAGGGGTTCGTTGACCTCTAGAGTTCAAATAGGTTCTGTTGTAATATGTTTCAGAGATTGCCATGGTTCACTCGAGTCGAATCGTCCGGCGAGCGCCGAGCACCAGGCCCCCAACCCGGCGCCGCGAGGTGACGGATTGTCGCGGATCCTTAATGAATCGACTACTAATAGATAGTGTACTAGTTATTAGTAGCCTAATCAATGGCGTATGATGGCGCCATGGCCAGAGGAGTCGATACCGACATCGATCCGCTCTCGCTGGAGCGCCAGGTGTGCTTCGCGCTGGCCATCACCAACCGCGCAGTGCTGGCGGTCTACCGGCCGTTGCTGGAGCCGCTCGGGCTCACCCATCCGCAGTACCTGGTGATGCTGGCGTTGTGGGACAACGCGAAGGCCAAGGGCGAGCCGCTGTCGGTCAAGGACATCGCCGCATTGCTGCAGATGGATTCGGCCACCCTCTCGCCGATGCTCAAACGCCTGCAGGCGCAGGGCCTGATCACTCGGTCGCGCAGCGCGGCCGACGAGCGCACCACTCACATCGAGCTGAGCCCGGACGGCCGCAATCTACGTCGGCAGGCGCTGAAGGTTCCTCCGGCGGTCGTTGAGCGGCTCGGCGTCGAACTCGCCGAGCTCGAGGATTTGCATGCGGTGCTCAGCCGAGTCAACGCCGCCGCATTGGCGGCCGGTGCGCTCGACTCGGAGCTGGATCGATGACGCCGCGCAAAGGGCAGCCGCAAGGCGCTCCGTGAGTCGGTGAGTCGAATGACGATCAGCGCCGTGTTCAACAGACCACCGCACGCACCTTCGATGTGGCCTAGGAACATCTCACCCGAAGCAGGCGGGCGAGAGGGCGATCTGGCGATTCGGACACGCTAGACGGTGCTATGCGCACCACTCGGCATGACGGCCGAGCGCCATGCCATGGGATTGAGTCCCCGGTAGGGATCGTTGTCGCGAACCCGCTGCAGGCCGGACAGCGTGGCTTCCAGCTCTGCCTGTGCGCTTTCCTTGATGGTCGACACCCAGTTCTTCGCGGAGATCTGGTCGGGCTTGTTGGTGTCGATGGGCGCGCTGAAGCGAAGGTACATGCGCTGCGGGCGCGGAATCAGGGTTGGGCCGATACCTCTGGTCAGAGGGATGGCCATGTCGGGTCGGCCGCTGAGGCGCTCGCCGAGCCATCCGCTGAATTGGCCCAGGCGGCTGTCGCGGGTGGTGATGCTGGTGTAGACGTCGTCGCCGCCGACCAGCCCGGCGGCGACGATCGGATAGCCGTGCTCGATGGCCAACCGGGCGAAGCCATATCGATTGTTCCAGCGCAGCGTGTACTCCTCACCCTTGAACTTGGGCATCTCGGGCCCGCCGCCGGGGAATACGAGGATGGTCTGGTTGTTGCGCATCAGTTCGCTTGCGTTCTCGGGCGAGCCGACCACGGCGCCATATGCCGTGATGAGGGCGGCCTGCGGCCCACGCATCTGACTGAATTGTCGATCAGCGAGCGGCCGTACCTGGGTGCCGATCGCGGTGCGGACGAAGTACGGGATCAAGACGATCTCGCTGAACGCAGCCTGGGTGTGGTTGCCCACCAGCAGGAACCGGCCATCGGCGGGCAGGTTCTCCAACCCGTCGACGTAGGGCCTGTACAAGTCCATGACCGGCCAAAGCCTGTCGGCCGCACCGGCCAGCAGCTGTCGCCAAACCTTGACACTGTGCGAATCCGACTCGGGCACAGGACTATTCGCCATCATTCTCGCCTCCATCGCGCTTTCGGCACTGCCCTCGGGGTGTCTTCACCGTACCGAGTGAGTCGGCGGTCAATAGCTCCCTTGCGGGATAATGCGCCATCCGCGGCGTAGCTCCTCGCCGGGCGACGGCGAGAGATTCAGTTCGCACAACTAACAATGTACGCCGACTACGCCCGTCCGATCTCCGACCGATGCACCCCGACGCATCATCTCTTCGTCACGGCGTGACCTGCGACCCGAATGCCGAAGGCGTACAACAACTGTCTGCAACAACGCGGGATGCGGTTTGGCTTCGGAGATGCGACGCACGTGGCAAGCTCATTGGGAGAACCGGCGCCAGGATGGTTGGCCCAATCATGCTGGAGTCTAGGACCACCCGATGTTCCCGCTCGGCGGCAGCGGTGGGGCGAGCGGTCCGTGTGTCGAGAATGCCAGGCGGGCGAACCGCTCAGCGATCATGTGGTGCGTCGCGGCATCGGGGTGCAGGTTGTCGGGGAGCGGGTGTTCGGCAACGTCGTCCGTGCCATAAAGGTCGTGACCGTCGAGGTAATGCAGGTGAGGGTCATCGGCCATTCGCGCCGACACGATGTCGACGAGCTGGTCGCGGATGATGGAGAGCGTCAACCTACCCAGGGTCGTGTCGGTGGCGTGGCCGGAGGCGCGGAAGCGAATCTGGCCCTTGGAGAGGGCGTAAACGTCGAAACTGCCGGGTCCTGGATTGTTCTCGTGGATGGGGCAGTACAGCGGCCCCACGACTAGCAGCGGGACCTCTGGGTGGCCGTCACGGACGGTGTCCAAGAACCCGTGCACGGCGGGTTCGAAGGCGCGCGGCCGCATCACGTCGGCGTTGACGAGGTTGATGCCGATCTTCACGCTGACGAGGTCGGCAGGGGTGTCGCGCATCGTGCGTGCGGTGAAGGGGTGGAGCATCGCACTGCCAGCCAGGCCGAGGTTGATCAACTCCACCCCACCGCGTGCCGCGGCCAGCGCAGGCCAGGTGGTGCTGGGGCTTGCTGCGTTGGAACCCTGGCTGATGGAGCTGCCGTGGTGCAGCCAGACCGGGCGACCGCCCTCGGGTGTGGGCATGATCGGCGCATTGGTCCGCAGGGCCACCAGTTCCGTGCGTTCGTAGTGGGGCAACCAGATCTCGACGTCTTTTTCATGGGCGGACAGCCCGGTGAAGCGGACAGTGCCCATGGTGCCCCGCTGGATCTCACTCCCGCCAGTGGCGAGATCCACCCGCACGACGTCGCCGGCCGTCGTCTCTGCCTGACGCGCGAGATGACCGTTGACGAGCAGGTCCACCGTGCCGTCAGGGCGCTCCGGCAGGCCCACCAGTATCGTGCGGGTCCGGAACGTGTCGAGCTCGACCACGGTTGACCGAGTGCGAAAGACCAACCGAACGCCGGAGGGTTGCGCCTCCGCAGCCGCCAGTTGGGGGTCGCCACATTGCGCGCGTGCTCGGGCAGGGAGCCGGTGGGGCAGCCACCCCCGCTCGGTTCGCTCCAGTTCGGCCAGTCCACGAAGGAGGGTGACGTCAATGGGGTGGGTCCTCATCGCACCAGGCGGCTCAGTGAAAGCAGTTCCTCCTGAAATCACGCTTATCGGCCCAGGTGGCGCTGGGAGAGCGTCGGTATCGCAAACGCTTGCACTGCAACGATATTTGATGCGCTGAGGATCTGAATCACCCGAACGCCGCCCGGTGTCGCCGTGTTCACCGGTTGCGCCGTCTTTGGGCCCGGTGTGGTGCCTCGGCGACGAGTACGCCGGTCCACCACCTCTGCGGAGCGTACCGCTCGGGGGGTGTGCCATCGGCAGCTGCGCACCCAGCCCTAGGTGAGCGAACCGCCGAGAAGACAGGATCCGCTTGTCGCTCGTGGACTTTCCTCTCGATGGAGAATGCACGCCAACTCACGCGTTATACGGGACCGGCCCACTCTTGGGCGTCGGTGATGCGGGTGAAGGCGACGTACCCGGTAGGGATCGCGGTCGGCGCCGTTGACAGCAGCGTGCTCACACGGTGTCAGCCGACAGGCCGATGTGGGTGGTGTCGTCCACGGCGGTGCGGGGTGATCCGTCTGGGTGGGTCAGGGTTGTCGTGAGTCCGGTGAGGAGTACGTCCAGGCCGCGGTCGAGTTCGGCGGCGCCGTCGTAGGAGGCGAGCACGGGTGCCAGCGCACGTAGGCGAGGGAATTCGGTGATCGGTAATCGGTGTAGGCCCAGGCGCAGGACATGGTCGGTTTCCTCGGGGCGTTCGACAATCTCTTGGAGTTCGTCGAGGATGTGGCCGTGCAGGTAGCCGAACAGCACCCGGTAGACGTGCAGGGCATCGACTCCGGTGAACCCTGCTGACGTCAGCAGGGTAAGGACGTCTTCGAGCGGCCGCAGCGTTCCCGGCGGTCGTTGACCCA
The DNA here is from genome assembly GCF_032162605.1 of Mycobacterium sp. Taxonomy (GTDB): domain Bacteria; phylum Actinomycetota; class Actinomycetes; order Mycobacteriales; family Mycobacteriaceae; genus Mycobacterium. The sequence continues at coordinate 16,363 of NZ_JAVROT010000490.1, forward strand.
GAGGAGTGGACAGAGGGCGGGTGACCAACAGCGGCACGACGTTGGGGTGCGCTAGGGCGAGGCAGCGGAAGTCGTGGGCGACCAGACGCAGCTGGCCGACCCAGTCGGGGTCGGTGCTGTCCACGGCTAGCTGGCTCAGCACGATCTCGGCGACCCCGTCGAGTACGGCGCCCTTGTCTCGGACGTGCCGGTAGAGCACTGCCGGGTCCCGGTTGAGCGCTTCGCTGAGCCGGCGCATCGACAGCCCGCTCTCACCGTCGCGGTCAAGGATCGCCAAGGCGGTTTGCAGGATCAGGGGTCTCGAGATCGCAGCGTCGCCGGTCCCGGCCCCAATGTGCAGGAGGCCATTGCCGGCGGGCGCGTCAGCAGCGCCGTCCGCCCGTCGTGTCATGGGTGAAATTTCCCTCCCGGCCCACTCGCATCACGTAGCACAACAGCGTAGGTCATGACCGTAGGTCAACACCATGGGTCAACGGTGTTGACATCAGGATGAACCGGGTGTGTACTGAGTCTCTACGGAATCAGAGGCACCGGCATGCTCGTCGTCATCGGAGTGATCGTGCTGGTAGCCGCAGTGATCGTCGGAATGCTGGGCGTATTGAGAAACGCCGGACCGACGCTCCAGACCACGTCCAGCACGGCGTACTCCGAAGAGTCCACCATCGCCCGACCGCGGAGCAGTGATTCGACCATGCGGAGAGGCAAACAACGGCCCGCGTCGACCAGATCTACTAGCCCCCAATCCCGTGCCGCCGTGCCCACCCCCGTCCCGATCCCTCACTAGCAATCAACGAACGAAGGAACCCACCATGAGTGTCGGTAAGAAGATCGCCCACAAAGCCGAAGCGACCAAGGGCGCCGCCAAGAAGTTCTTCGGCCGCGCCATCGGCAATACGCGCCTCCGCGCCGAGGGCCGACTCGATCAGGTCAAGGGCAACGCCAAACAGTCAGGGGCCAAGCTCAAAGACGCCTTCAAACACTGACCCCAACCTCCCAGGTACTTCTGCACAACCCCATCGAAAGTAGGAACACGTCGTGATCGTTCTTGGAATCCTCCTCATCGTCCTGGGACTCGTCCTGCCCAGCCTCGTCCCGACCTTCGCCTTCGCGAACATCCTCTTCGTCATCGGGGTCATCCTCCTCGTGGTCGGCCTGATTCTGATGGTGGTCGGACGGATGGGACACGCCGTCGGCGGCCGCCGCCACTACTACTAGATCGGTTCACATTCACACCACTGATACGTCGACTTACGCTGCGCGGCAACAGGTTCATCGCGCAGCGACGGTGGTACCGTCCCGCCGCCAACTCAAGGAATGAACATGACCACCACCAGTACCACCGTCCTGATCGTCTGCCTCGTGCTCGCTGCTCTGTTGCTTCTCGCCGCTCTCGCTTGGATCGTCCGAAAGAGGCGCAGCCAGCACCACCATGACGAAGCTGAAACCATCCGCGACCAGGCGCGAGTAGAAGACCGGCACGTCAAGCAGCGCGAAGCGCTCGCCGACGAGACTGCCGCCAAGGCCCGCGCCGCTCAGGCCGAGGCCGACGTCAAGACAGCCCAAGCCAAGGGGCTGCAACAGCAGGCCGCCGGTCACCGCAGCGAGGCCGTCACGTCCCGCGAGGACCTCAACGAACAGTTCGACCGCGCCGACGCCCTGGACCCGGCATCCTCAGCACCCGACACACAGGCCGCTCACGATGAGCCACAACCCACGACCGGCTCTCGATGAACCCGGCGCAACTCACCATCAAGGCGCCCCCAGCCCCGGACGCGATGCGCCTAGCGGCATGCCTCACCACGACCGTCAAAGTTAAACTGCCGCAACAGTCAAACCGGGCGTGATATGACGACCACTGCTGCAGCCTTCGCCCAGAACAGCGTCTTCGAGCACGGCGCCCGAGCTGGGTATGTCGTCAGCGGTCTGCTCCACGTCATCATCGGCTATCTCGCGATCCGCATTGCGCTGGGTACCGGGGGCGGGAGCGCCGATCAATCTGGAGCGTTAGCGGCGTTGTCGGCCAAACCTGGCGGGATCATCGCGCTGTGGGCGGCTACGATCGCGCTCCTGGTCATGGCATTGTGGCGGCTTGCTGAAACAGCGCTCGGACGTTCCACCGATCCGAAACGCCAGGGCGCCGCGCCTGAAATCCTGGATCGGGCAAAGGCCTTCGCGCTGGCCGTCGTCTATCTGGGATTCGCCTACTCCACTCTCGGATTCGCCCGCGGCGCAGGGAAATCCACCGGCGGCCAGAATTCCGGACTCAGCGCTCGGCTCATGCACACCGGCACCGGCACCGGCCTACTCATCGTCGCCGGCGTCATCATCGTCGCCGTCGGTGGATACCACGTCTACAAGGGCGCTAACCGCACCTTCCTCGATGACCTCAAAGGCTCGCCCAGCGATTTGGTGCGACGACTCGGCTTCATCGGCTATATCGCGAAAGGTCTCGTCATCGCAGCCGCCGGGGCACTCGTGATCGTCGCGGCAGCCCTTTCCGAGCCCGACAAAGCAACCGGACTCGACGGGGCGCTGAAGACACTGGGCGCCCAACCCTTCGGGGCAATACTTCTGATCGTCGCCGGCCTGGGAATCGTCGTTTACGGTCTCTATAGCTTCGCCATGGCTCGGTACACCAAGATGTAGCTCGCACTTGGCATCTCTGTGTGCTCAGCCTGCGAAGCTGCGACGACATCGCCATCGCTGACCGTAGGTCGCTGCCGTGTCAGGTGCCGTCGTCGCTAGCGCTTCGGCGGCCTTAGTCGGCGCTACCAGTCGGTATGCGCGGCCAGGATCAGATCGGACAGCGCGAACGCGGGCAATCCGAGCGCCGCAGTAAGTTGCGTGGCGTACAGGCGCGCAATGTGGCGACCCTCAGTGTTTTCGTCGAACGACCCGGTCAGGTCCACGGCCGTTCGGTATCCAAGAGTGTCCGACGTCGCGGCAACGTCGACACTCGACACTCCAGCCGGCTTCGGCAGCACACCTATGGCGGCCCGCACATCGTCTTCGTTCGCCGCCCAGTCGATGTATACCGACACGAATCCGCTCATACCCAACATCATCCCGACTACGAAGTGTCCCAACAACTTCAGGCCGTGACTTTGTCAACTGTTCACCAAAGCGCCCACTCCCAAACATGTTGTCGGCGCTCCGAAACTTGCGGCCGCCGGCTCGACGACCTTCGGCACTTCCTCTGCGTGTCAATCGGTCGTGCCGGCCGCCGAGGTCACCCGGCGGCCGAGCAAGTAGCCCCACAAGTGATCCGCGTCGGACCGGTGTGGGATGTCGTCACCGGCGCCTTCGACCAGGTGCACCAGCGCAGCGGCCAAACCGGCCGGACCGATGCCGGTCTCGTGCACGGCATTGACGAGATCTTCGAACGCTTCCTGCTCCGAGCACTCGCGAAGTCCCATCAATATTCCGATCGCGAGATCGATTACGCGCCGCGACGCAGAATCTCCGCGCCGGCCCCGTTCGGTCATCGGTTCCGTCCTTCAGTCAGCAGGTGCCCTCGACGTGTATATCCGGCGCAGGTGAACGCCGGCTGTCGTCGCGGTGTCGCAGCTGTGCCGTCTTGTCTGGCTACCCCGGAGGTGGTGGTCTTTTTTCGGCGTGCACCATTCACTACCTGCTCACCCGGAGGCCCTATTAGCACTGCGATATTGGTATCCATTGCGCGGCAACGCAAGCCGCACGCGCGATGACGGCCGTCTGCTCGACAATCTCGACGTGAGCTGCCCGGTGACCGATTAGCTTGCAGCGTTCGGAACAAGTGGGGGGCAATTCCCCAGCGGATCCGTTGCCAATTCGAAGTGCCACAGCTCGTTCGCGTAAATCTGGCACAGCCCGAAACGGGAACCGTTGGCGATGAGCCACTGGTCGGCGC
>NZ_JAVROT010000491.1:0-10688 GCF_032162605.1 Mycobacterium sp.
AGGCTCGACCTGACGGTGGCCGAGGGTGAGGTGCACGGCTTCCTGGGGCCCAACGGCGCGGGCAAGTCGACGACCCTCCGAGTCCTGCTCGGCCTGGTACGCGCCGACTCGGGAACCGCGCGACTGCTCGGTGGCGATCCGTGGACCGACGCCGTCGCCCTGCACCGCCAGATCGCCTACGTGCCAGGCGACGTCACCCTGTGGCCGTCACTGACCGGTGGCGAAACCATCGACCTGCTGGCTCGCATGCGCGGCGGCATCGACGAGAACAGGCGCGCCGAGCTCGTCGAGCGCTTCGCTCTCGACCCGTCGAAGAAGGCAAGGACGTACTCCAAGGGCAACCGGCAGAAGGTATCGCTGGTCTCGGCATTCGCCTCGAACACCCGACTGCTCCTGCTCGACGAACCGAGCAGCGGCCTGGACCCGTTGATGGAGAACGTCTTTCAACAGTGCGTCACCGAGGCACGGGAGCGCGGCGCCACGGTGCTGCTGTCCAGTCACATCCTGGCCGAGACCGAGGCGCTGTGCCAGCGGGTCACGATCATTCGCGCGGGCAGGACCGTCGAAAGCGGCACCCTGGAGTCGATGCGACACCTGTCGCGCACCTCGATCAAGGCCGAGATGATCGGCGACCCGGGAGACCTCGGCGTCATCGAGGGCGTCGAAGACGTCAGCCTCGAGGGCCACACGCTGCGCGCGCAGGTGGACGGCGCGAGCCTCGGGGAGGTCATCAGGAGACTCGGCGACGCAGGCGTCAGCAGCCTCGTCAGCCAGCCGCCCACACTGGAGGATCTGTTCCTGCGTCACTACGACGTCGACGAGCCCGCCGAGCCGGTGACGGCATGACCGTCCTCGATCGTCCCCACCGGCCGGCTCATCAGGCACCCGCAGGCGGATCGCTCTTCTCGGGAACCCTTGCGCTGCTGCGCCTCTACCTACGTCGCGACCGCATCGTGGCGACCGCCTGGGTGCTACTGCTCTCCATCCCGGCCGGCGCCGTGTACGTCGGCAGCATCGCGGCGGTCTACCCCACCCAAGCGGACCGCGCGTCGTTCGCCGCCACGATCATGGCCAGCCCAGCCCAACGGGCGCTGTACGGAAACGTCTACGGTGACAGCCTCGGCGCCACCGGCGTCTGGAAGGCCGGCATGTTCGGTGTGCTGATCGCGGTCGCCGTGATCCTCACCGTCGTCCGACACACCCGCGCCGACGAGGAATCGGGCCGCACCGAGCTGATCGACTCGACCGCCGTCGGCCGCTACGCCAGTCTCACCGCGGCGCTTCTGCTCACCGGCGGCGCATCGGTCCTGACCGGACTCATCGCTACCGCGAGCCTTCTCCCGCTGGACGTCCCGGCGTCCGGCTCGCTGGCGTTCGGGCTCGCGCTGGCCTGCTCGGGCCTGGTGTTCACCGCCGTCGCGGCAGTGACGGCGCAACTGTCGACAAGCGCACGGTTCGCCCGTGGCGCGGCCTTCGGCGTGCTCGCCGCGGCATTCACCCTGCGTGCGGTCGGCGACGCGGGCTCGCGCATGGCGTTCCTCTCCTGGCTCTCGCCCTTGGGGTGGTCATCGCAGGTCCGCCCGTACGCGGGCGACCAGTTCTGGGTGCTGCTGCTCCATTTCGCCGTGACGGTCATCCTGATCCTGGTCGCCTACTGGTTGCTCGCCCACCGCGACGTCGGCGCCGGCATGATCGCCGAGCGCCCGGGCCCGCCACGCGCAGGCGCGTACCTTCGGGGCGTCGCAACCTTGGCGTGGCGGTTGAATCGGGGCTCGTTCGCCTTGTGGATCGCGGGGCTGTGTCTCTACGGCCTGCTCATCGGCAGCGTGGTCAACGGTATCGGGTACGAGATCGGCGACAGCCAATCGGCCCGCGACGTCGTGGCCCGTCTCGGCGGCTCCGACCAGATGGAACAGGCCTTCATCGCCGTCGCCTTCGGCATGCTCGGGATGGTCACCGCAGCGTTCGCGATCTCCTTGACGTTGCGGCTCCACCAGGAGGAGACGGGGCAGCGAGCCGAGGCACTCCTGGCCGGTGCTGTCAGCCGGACACGTTGGTTGGCAAGCCATCTGGTGTTCGCCATCATCGGACCGGCGGTGGCGATGATGATCACCGGGCTGGTGGCGGGGCTGACCTACGGCGCCGCCGCAGGCCACGTCGCGGGCAGGCTGCCGACGGTCCTCGGCACGGCGGCGGTCCAGATGCCCGCGGTCTGGCTGCTGGTCGCCGTCGCCGTGGCGCTGTTCGGCCTGCTCCCCCGGTTCACTCCGGCGGCGTGGGGCGTGCTGGTCGCGTTCGTCGCGGTGTACCTGCTTGGCTCACTGTCGAACTCATCCCAGTGGCTGCTCGACCTCGAGCCCTTCACACACGTCCCGCACGTCGGGTCCGTCGACTTCAGCGCCGCGCCGCTGCTGTGGCTGCTGGGCATCGATGCCGCACTGATCACGTTGGGCACCAAAGCCTTTCGTCGTCGCGATCTACGCTGAGGAGATAACATCAAGATCGGCCTGCAAACCATCGCGTCGACGCTGATCGGCCTGATGTTCTTCGGCTTGACCTTGTTCCTGCCTGCCTGGACGTTGCACTATTGGCAGGCCTGGGTGTTCATTGCCGTGTTCGTCGTCACCACGAGCGGTCCGAGCATCTACCTGGCCGTCAAGGATCCCGCGGCACTGCAGCGGCGTATGCACGCCGGGCCGACCGCGGAAACCCGCCCCGCGCAACGAATCGCGATCTCCGCCACGGTCCTAGCGGTCGTGGCACTACTGGTGGTCAGTGCCCTCGATCACCGGTTCGGTTGGTCGTCGGTACCGCTGGCGATGATCACACTGGGCAACGTGCTGGTGGCCGTCGGCCTACTGGTCGCCCAGCTCGTCGTCGTCCAGAACCGCTACGCCTCGGCCACCATAACCGTCGAAGCCGATCAAGAGCTGGCTTCCACCGGTTTGTACGGCCTGGTGCGGCACCCGATGTATGTCGGCGACCTCGTCATGATTATCGGCACTCCCCTCGCACTGGACTCCTATTGGGGCCTCGCGGTCCTCATCCCCGGACTTCTGGCCCTCGCCGCTCGGATCGTCGACGAGGAGAAGATGCTGAGCGCCGAGTTGGCCGGCTACGACGAGTACACGCAGAAGGTGCGGTACCGGCTGCTGCCCGACGTGTGGTGACGGCGGCGATGCCGGTGAGCCGAGAGACTTTCCGGTGGCGGTGTGGGGTCGCCGCCTACATCCCGCTGCGGGCGACGGGCCGGCTTGCCCGTTTCAACGATCTGGTGAACCTGCCCGGATCTGGTGAACCTGCCCGCAGGCCATCCGGATCGTCCACGCAGTCCTCCCTCGTAAAGATGCGAACTGGAATAGACGGTAGAACCCAACGCCCAGCTTCCATACTGGACCCGTCGAGCAGCTGCTGACCGGTCTGGGCCTGGCGACCGCCGCCGGCCTCAACGCCTACATCCCGCTACTCGCCCTCGGACTGCTCGCGCGCTTCACCGCCGTGGTGAACCTGCCACACGGCTGGTTCTGGATGGAGAACGGCTGGGTGCTGACCATCGTCGCAGTCCTGCTGTCGTCGAGGTCGTCGCGGACAAAGTCCCGGCGGTGGACTCGATCAACGACGCGATCCAGACGTTCGTGCGACCCACCGCCGGTGGCATCGTATTCGGATCCGGCACGGCCGCCGAAACCGCGGCCGTCGCCGACCCCGGCGAGTTCGCACAGTCGGGCAAGTGGATCCCGGTGGTGATCGGCGTCGTCATCGCGCTGGTGGTGCATCTGGTCAAGTCCGCGGTGAGGCCCGCCGCCAACGTCGCCACCGCAGGCGTGGCCGCGCCCGTGCTGTCCACGGTGGAGGACGTCACCAGCGTCGGACTGGTGATCGTCGCGCTACTGCTCCCCGCCCTTGTGCTGGTGTTCGTCCTCGCGCTGGCGTGTGCGGCGTGGTCACTGCTACGGCGCAGACGCCGACTTCAGGAGGCGCGGCCGGATCCCGCCGACCGCTGACTCAGCCAATGCCCACACCCGTGGATCGTTCGCCCTGGCGCGAATGCGTACCGAAGGCAGAGGGCGAGCGTGCGCAAAGTGTCACCCGCAATGGCGTGTCGCCGTACAGACACGCTCGCTCGCGCGGGAGGGGGGTTGCGCGGGAGGGGTCGCGCGGGAGGGGGATCGCGGAGATCGCGGGCGGGGCTAGATCCAGACACCCTTGCCGACGGCGACGACGCCACCCGCGCTGATCGCGTACCGCTCGCGGTCCTTCTCCAGATCGACGCCGACCATCTCACCTGGCCCGACGACCACGTTCTTGTCGAGGATCGCGCGGCGCACCACGGCACCGCGGCCGATGCGGACGCCGGGCATGATCACGCTGCCCTCCACGATTGCGCCGTCGTCGATGAGCACGTTGGACGACAACACCGAATTGCGCACGGACGCGGCCGAGATGATGCTGCCCGCGCCGACCACCGACTCCTGAGCCGAGCCGCCGTTGACGAACTTGGCGGGCGCCAGGTTCTCCGGCTCGCCCCGGATGGCCCAGCGCCGGTTGTACAGATTGAAGATGGGGTGGACCGACACCAGGTCCATGTGCGCGTCGTAGAAGGCATCGAGCGTCCCGACGTCACGCCAGTAGCCGTGGTCGCGCTCGGTGGAGCCGGGGACCTCGTTGTTGTTGAAGTCGTAGACCGCAGCCATCCCGTCGCCCACCAGGCGCGGAATGATGTCGCCGCCCATGTCGTGATCGGAGTGGTCTTCGTCGGCGTCGGCGCGGATGGCGTCGACGAGCACCTTGGTGGTGAAGACGTAGTTGCCCATCGACGCGAAGGTCTGCTCCGGGTCATCAGGCGTGCCCGGCGGGTCGGCGGGCTTCTCGAGGAACTCACGAATGAGGCCCGACTCGTCGGCGTCGATGCACCCGAAGGCCGTCGCCTCGGCGCGCGGCACCCGGATTCCAGCCACCGTCGCGCCCGCGCCACTCTCGATGTGGAACTGGACCATCTGCTCGGGGTCCATGCGATAGATGTGGTCGGCACCGAACACGACGACGTAATCCGGATCCTCGTCGTAGATCAGGTTCAGCGACTGATAGATGGCATCGGCCGAACCGGTGTACCACCGCGGGCCGAGCCGCTGCTGGGCCGGAACAGGGGTGATGTACTCACCGGCAAGTCCCGACAGCCGCCAGTTCTGCGAAATGTGGCGATCCAGCGAATGCGACTTGTATTGCGTGAGAACACAGATCTTCAAGTAGCGGGCGTTCACCAGGTTCGATAATACGAAGTCGATCAGCCGATACGCGCCGCCGAAGGGAACGGCAGGCTTGGCGCGATCCGCGGTCAGGGGGTACAGCCGCTTGCCCTCACCGCCCGCCAGGACGATGCCCAAGACGTGTGGCAGTTCCCTCATGGATCAAACCTATCGGCCTCCAGGGACCGCGGCTAGCCATTCGCACTATTGACCGAGACTTCTCCTCGACTGTCGGTCAAGACAATTGGGTGCGACTCACACACCGGCACCGCCACGGTGAACTACCGTCGTCATCATGCGGGTGGCGATGATGACACGGGAATACCCACCAGAGGTGTACGGCGGCGCGGGAGTACACGTCACCGAACTCGTCGCCCAGCTGCAGCACATGTGCGAAGTCGACGTGCACTGCATGGGCGCACCAAGGCTGGGCGTGCCCAGGATATCGGTGGCCCAGCCCGACCCCGCGCTCGCCGGGGCCAACCCCGCACTGACGACCCTGTCCGCCGACCTGGTGATGGTGAACGCCGCGGCGGGCGCGACCGTCGCGCACTCCCACACTTGGTACGCCGGACTGGCGGGGCACCTCGCTGCAATGCTGTACGGCATACCCCACGTCTTGACGGCGCACTCGCTGGAGCCGATGCGGCCGTGGAAGGCCGAGCAACTCGGCGGCGGCTACCGGGTGTCGTCCTGGGTGGAGCGCACGGCGGTAGAGGCGGCCGACGCGGTGATCGCCGTCAGCTCCGGAATGCGCGAGGACGTCCTCGCCACCTACCCGGCGCTGGACCCCAACCGCGTGCACGTGGTGCGCAACGGGATCGACACCCAGAAGTGGTACCCGGCCGGCCCGGCGGACAGCGGATCGGTGCTCGGTCGCCTCGGCGTCGACCCGACTCGGCCCTTCGTGGCGTTCGTCGGCCGGATCACGCGGCAGAAGGGCGTCGCCCACCTGGTGGCCGCCGCGCACCGGTTCGCACCCGACGTGCAGTTGGTGTTGTGCGCGGGAGCTCCGGACACTCCGGAGATCGCGGCCGAAGTGGGTGGTGCGGTGCAGGAACTCGCCCGGTCTCGCACCGGGATCTTCTGGGTGCAGGAGATGCTACCCGGGGATCAGATCCGCGAAATACTTTCGGCAGCAGCCGTTTTCGTATGCCCATCGGTCTACGAGCCGCTTGGGATCGTGAACCTGGAAGCCATGGCATGCTCGACGGCTGTGGTCGCCTCCGACGTCGGCGGCATCCCCGAGGTCGTGGCGGACGGCCGCACCGGGTTGCTCGTGCACTACGACCCCGCCGACACCCCAGCGTTCGAAGCCCGACTCGCCGAAGCGGTCAACGCCCTGGTGGCCGACCCCGCACGAGCCCAGCAGTACGGCAGCGCCGGGCGCCAGAGGTGCATCGACGAGTTCTCCTGGGCACACATCGCCGAGCAGACCCTGGAGATCTACCGGAAGGTCTCCTCGTAGCGAAGCGCCGGGGCGCCAGCTAGCTCGTTACGTTCTTCAGTTCATCGCCGAGGGCGGCCGCCTCGTCGGGGGTGAGTTCGACGACGAGGCGCCCACCACCTTCCAGTGGTACTCGCATCACGATGCCCCGCCCCTCCTTGGTTGCTTCCAGTGGACCGTCGCCGGTCCGGGGCTTCATCGCCGCCATCGAGTGCTCCCTCCGCATGCGCCGATCCGCGTAGGCGGACCGGGTCGGGGCCGAGACTGCCCACCCGGCGGCAGCACTCGGCATTGAACTGATCTTCAACCATTGTTCCCTATGCGAGCCCACTGGTGTGCAAAGACCCGACTTAGCCGCCTCGCACGACGGTGGGAACCCAGCAAGAGGCAACGTGGTCGTCGACCATTCCGGTCGCTTGCATTAGCGCATAGGCGGTCGTGGGGCCGACGAATTTGAATCCGCGGCGCTTGAGTTCCTTTGCCATCGCCGTTGACTCGGGTGTCACCGCCGGTATCTCGGTGAGATCGGTCGGCCGAGGGCGCGACTCGGGGGCGAAGGCCCACAGCATCTCCCCGAGTTCGACGTCCAGGTCGGCCACCGCGCGTGCGTTGGCGATGGTGGCCTCGATCTTGGCGCGGTTGCGCACGATCCCCATGTCTGCCATCAATCGCTCGACGTCGACCTCGGTGAAGCGCGCCACCTTCTGAGCGTCGAAACGCTTGAACGCGCGCCGGAAGTTCTCCCTCTTGCGAAGGATGATGAGCCAGGACAGCCCACTCTGAAACGCTTCGAGCGTCATGCGCTCGAACAGTTCGCGACTGCCCCTCAGCGGCTGGCCCCACTCGGCGTCGTGGTAGTTCCGGTAGAGGACCGAATCGTCGGTGGCCCAGCGCGGACCGCTGAAATCAGCCCAGCTGCAACGAGTTCGCCCGTCGCTCTCGACAACGGCGGTCACTGCTCGTCGCGTCCGTCCGCGGGCAGCGCATGTACGCCGCGGGGACGGGCTGCGTCCTCGGGCACGTCCTCGGGCACGTCCTCGGCTGCGTCCTCGGGCACGTCCTCGGGATCGTCGTTGGCCTCGGTATCGAACTCGGCCTCCGATCCCCCATCGGAGTCGGGGACGAAGTCGTCGATGCCATAGGCGGCGCGGACCGCGGCGAGCTGACCCCTGAGCTGATCGAGCTCCTGACCAAGCCGCTCGAGAACCCAGTCGACCTCGCTGACCTTGTAGCCGCGCAGCGTCTGGCTGAACCGCAGAGCGTCGACGTCGGCCCCCGTAACCTCTGAAGCAGGCAAGACCGTGGCGGTGGTGGCGCGCGGCAGGGGAGGCAGCCGCTCACCACGTCCGAACACCACGCTGCCGACGCCGAACAGCACGATGGCCACCAGGACGAGCACGACCAGGTAAAGCAGGATCAAGGTCACGACGTCGATACTGCCTGAGCACTATGACGCAGCGCCCGCCGGGCGGTGGCGCGGCCGCGTGTCACCGTTCGGCGCTGGGGTCCCACCCGCTTGCGGGAGAGCGCAGCGACCCAGGGGATCAGCGAGGTCGCAGCGTCACCATCGGCGGCCGGTCCGCCAGCGACACCGTCGAGGTGCGCGGAGCGTAGTCCTCGCCGTCGGCGAAGAACTGCGTCAGGCCGACGCCCGAGTCGGGTACGCCGCACCGCGACAGCAGGGTGGCGATCACCTGACGGCTCATCGCGGCCAGCTCGGTCAGCGGCCGGTTGCGGTGGGTCCGCACGCCGAGGTTGACCTGGGCGATGGCGTCCAGGCCGAGCTTGTCGTAAGTGTCGATGAGCAGCCCGATCTCCACGCCGTAGGCGGGCGCGAAGGGCAGCGACGTCAACAGTTCGCGGGTACCCGCATACTCGCCGCCCAGGGGCTGCAGCAGGCACGTCAGCTCCGGACGCAACGCGGCGAGCATCGGCCGCGCGACCAGTTCGGTGACCCGGCCACCGCCGTTGGCGTCCTCGCTGCCGCTCACCTTCAGGGGGCGACGGTAGAAGCCCTTGACCAGGTGCACGCCGTCGGTCGTCAACAGCGGACCGAGCAGTTTCGGCACGAACATGGGGTCGGGATCGATGAGGTCGGAGTCGACGAAGACCACCAGGTCGCCGGTCGTCGCGGCGAGCGAGCGCCACAACACCTCACCCTTGCCGGGCTGCGGTGCGACCTCGGGCAGCGCGGCTTCCCGGCTGACCACCCTGGCCCCTGCGGCGACGGCGCGGATCTCGGTGTCGTCAGTCGAACCGGAGTCCAGCACGACGATCTCGTCGACCAACCCGCCGAGCAGAGGCGTGATGGTGTCGATCACCGACGCGACGGTCTCCTCCTCGTTCAACGCGGGAAGGACCACGGAGATGGTCCGGCCGGCCTTCGCCGCCTCGAGTTCGGCGACGGTCCACTGCGGCCTGCGCCACGTGTGATCGCTCAACCAACGGTGTCCCGCGACGGCATCAGCGGCGGCGAGTTCAGGCACGAGGCTCATGACTCGACACCCGCTCGCTCCGGTCCTCGCTCGTCCCTCGCCGGAGGCGCCCCGGCGCCGACATCCAGCCCTGCGATCCTCACTCGCCCTCGCCTTCGGGTGCTCATGCCAGTCCCCTCACGGTCCGCGTCGGTGGACGCACGCCCTGGATCGACGCGACCATCTCCAGCACACGTCGAGTGGACCCCACCTCGTGGACCCTGAACATGGCTGCACCCGCCTGCGCAGCGAGCGCGGTCGCGGCCAATGTTCCCTCGAGGCGTTCGGTCAAGCCCACGCCCAGAGTCTCCCCGACGAAATCCTTGTTGCTCAGGGCCATCAGGACGGGCCATCCAGTGTTTACAAGGTCTTTTACGTGGCGCAACAAACTAAGACCATGATGAGTGTTCTTACCGAAATCATGCGTCGGATCGATCAGCACCGCGTCTCTCGCGACGCCTGCGGCGACTGCGTGTTCGGCCGCCGCGGTCACCTCTGCGATCACGTCGTCCACCACTCCGCGCTCGGACAGCCCGTAGTTGACGCGGAATGGACGCGTCCTCGGAATCGCTCCGCCGGTGTGTGAGCACACCAGGCCGGCACCGAACTCGGCGGCCACCTCGGCCAGACCCGGATCGGACCCACCCCACGTGTCGTTGATGATGTCCGCACCGGCCGCGCACGCCTGTTTGGCGACCGACGTGCGCCAGGTGTCGACGCTGATCAGCTGGTCGGGATAGGCACCGCGGAGCCATTCGATGAAGGGCACGACGCGGGCGATCTCCTCGTCGGCGTCGACGGCGTCGCCCGGGCCCGCCTTCACGCCCCCGACGTCCACGACGTCGGCACCGTCGGCGACGACCCGGTGTGCGGCTGCCTTGGCGGCCTCGTCGGTGAACGTGGCACCGCGGTCGTAGAACGAGTCCGGTGTCCGGTTGACGATCGCCATGATCATGGCGCGATTGGCCGCCACGGGGCGGCCCAGAAACGACGCCTGCATGTCTCCCAGGCTAGCTGCGTGCGGTTTCGGCGCGTTTTCATGCGGTCACCCGCCGACGACGTGTGTCGCGTCGAGGCATGTACATCCGCATCGTAGAATCGGGCAGGACGGGACTGGCGCAGCTGGACCACCACCGGGAGCGCAATCCGGAAGCATCGACCGCCTGGTGCTCCCCCACCTTTGGGGGACTGCTTTGAGCGCCATACTGATTGACGGCACGGCCGTCGCAACTGCGATGCTCGACGACGCCGCACGTCGAGCGGGCGGCGTCACGGCGGCGCTCGGCCGCAAGCCGTGCCTGGCCACCGTGTTGGTCGGAGACGATCCGGCCTCGCGCACCCACGTGAAGATGTAAGGCCAACCGGTGCCATTTGATCGGCATCGACTCCCGACCACATCACCTCGCCGACGGCGCGAGCACCGACGAGGTGCTCGAATTGGCCAGCCGCCTGTCCCGCGACGATGCGGTGGACGGCATCTTGGCAGACCGTCGACGCGGCACAGGCCCTGGCCGCTGGTCG
>NZ_JAVROT010000492.1:0-20300 GCF_032162605.1 Mycobacterium sp.
CGCCGTCAGGCCGAGCCGTCGCCGGGACTGGAGGTCGGCCGTCATCCGGAAGACGGGGGCGGGCAGCAGGTGCACCTCGTCGTAGATGATGAGGCCCCAGTCGCGGCTGTCGAACAGCTCGAGATGGCGGTACTCGCCCTTGGTCCGGCGGGTGATCACCTGGTAGGTGGCGATCGTCACGGGCCGGATCTCCTTGCGCTCACCGGAGTACTCGCCGATCTCCTCCTCCGTCAGCGAGGTGCGGGCGATCAGTTCACGCTTCCACTGCCTGCCCGCGACGGTGTTGGTGACCAGGATCAGCGTGGTCGCACCGGCCTTGGCCATCGCCGCGGCGCCGACGATCGTCTTGCCCGCGCCACACGGCAGCACCACCACACCGGATCCGCCCGCCCAGAACGACTCGGCCGCCATCTCCTGATAGTCGCGGAGCTCCCAGCCGTCCTGGTCAAGCGAGATGGGATGCGCCTCACCGTCGACATAACCGGCCAGATCCTCCGCAGGCCAGCCGATCTTGAGCAGCATCTGCTTGATGTGACCCCGCTCGCTGGCGTGCACGATGATGGTGTCGTCGTCGATGCGGGCGCCGAGCATGGGGGCGATCTTCTTGTGCCGCAGCACCTCCGCGAGCACCGCGCGGTCCAGGCTCACCAGCACCAGGCCGTGCACGGGACTCTTCACCAGTTGCAGGCGGCCATAGCGGGCCATGGTGTCGACGATGTCGACCAGCAGCGGCTGCGGCACTGAGTAGCGGGAGAACGACACCAGCGCGTCGACGACCTGCTCGGCGTCGTGTCCCGCCGCACGGGCGTTCCACAGCGCCAGCGGGGTGATGCGGTAGGTGTGGATGTGCTCGGGCGCACGTTCCAACTCGGCGAACGGGGCGATCGCTGCCCGGGCCGCGCCCGCGAGCTCGTGGTCGACCTCGAGCAGCACGGTCTTGTCGGACTGCACGATCAAGGGGCCATCGGTCATGCGCGATGGCTCCCTGATCTTGAAGCGTTACTCGCTCTGAAGGTCATCAGCTCATTATCCCGGATCCGCCGACACGACCGACGTCACGCGGTGGATGGCGAAGTCCCTGACCCTACCCGCGGCGGGATCGTAGGCGGTCAACTGGCCGCCGCGGATGTTGATCGGCGCGACCACCCGCTGCGTCGCGACGCCTGCCGGGTCGACGTAGCCGATCACCACGGACGCCTGACGGTGCGCTGCACTGTGCAACTGAGCCATCGCCTCCGCGGGATCCAGGCGCGTCCCGCCGGACGGTGTGGCGGCCACCTTGCGGAGCACGGCGACGATGGCGCCCAGCGTCTGAAGCGTCGGGCCCTGCTGCGGACGGTAACCGCGGCGTCGGATCGGCGCGGGCACCCGCGCGCCGCGGGACCGGATGTCGACGATGGCGCCCGACGAGTCCTCGGCAGCGGGCGCGAACCCCGCGGTCCGCAGCGCGGCCAGCACCTCGTTGATCGGCGACAGCGACACCGCGACAGTTGGCGCCAGCGCGCGCACGTCGAGTCGCTCGACCGCCGGAACCGAGATCGCCTGGGTCAGCAGCGCGGGATCCTCGCACCGGACGAACGACGCCGCCATGCCGACGCGCAATTGGCCGTGACGGCGTGCCACGTCATCGACCAGATACGTCAAGCCCTGCGGCACCGGTGTCCTCGAGTGCCTGGAGAAGAGCGTGTGTATCTCGCTCGCGGTTAGGCCGGTGTCGAGGGCGCGCCGGATCGACTGCTCGCTGATCCGGTAAACCATCGCCGCGCCCGCCGACTCGACCGAGGCAACCGCCGACAACTGTTCGGCGAGAGCGCGATCGAGCGGTCCCGGCACGACGACGGTGAGATCGGCCTGCAGCAGGAAGTGGTCGATCGGCGCGGGCAGCACCTTGTTCATCGCCGCGACGACGTCGTCCTCGGGGGCTCCAGCCAGCAGCTTCCGGCTCGGGCTGGCGATCGCGCCCCTGCCGATCACGCCGACGGCATGAGCCTCGACGAGCAGGTCGGCCACCGGCTTGAGCTGAAGTCGCGCCGCCCACCTGGGCCGCCGCCACGTCATGGCGCGCGATGCCCCCGCGGCGTCGACACCCGTGCCGCGCGAAAGCTCGGCAAGTATCGTCAACAGCAGGTGGCGGTCCAGGGGCGCTGCCGTCGAATACAGCGAATCCGAAAGTGCCCCATAGGGTTTCCCGTCAGGCCCCCGCTCTCCGATGAGGCCGGGTCTGGCGGGGACGTCGAGCCAGGCTGAAGCGATCAGATGCCAACGCACCGCATTGGAGGATTCGACGAAGCGATCGGCGGCGACTGTCGGCGCCCAATGGGGCCCGGTGCCGTCGGTCGGGTCGGGCTCCGGTACGCCCGACGCGATCAGCCCGGCGGCAGAGGCCAGTTCCAGGATGAGGCCGAGTCGGTGCTCGTCCACGCCGGTGGCCTTGGTCAGGCGCTTCAGCTCGCGGATGCCGAGGCCACCGGCCCGGAGTTCGGAAATCGGTGCGCCGGAGAGGGTTTCGATGACCAGGTCGATCTCACGCAGCATGTCCAATGCGGAACCGGCCGCGGCAGCGTCCACGTCGGAGGTGGAGGTGGTGGTGACCGCCGGATCGGGCGGAGTCAGTCCGACGGGGCCCGGTGACTCGCCGCGCATGACCTGACCGACGAGCCGCGGAAGAATGACCGTGTCCTCGTCGACCTGGCGCAGCAACCCGGCGGCGAGCAGGCGCTGGACCGGGCGCTCGGGTGGTGTGCCAGGTGCGGCGTCGCGGGTGCGTCCGATCGGTGACCCGTCGACGAGGCGCTCGAGCAGCTCGCGCTGGGGGAGGTCGACGGCGTCCAGCAGTTCGACGATCCGGTCGGCGTCCAGGCCCGCGGCCTCGAGGGTCACCTGGCCTGGATGCCACGGCAGTCCCGCAGCCGCCTCCGGTGCCACGCGCACGGAGGTGTCGCCCCAGGCCAGCGCGCGGGCTCTCAGCTCGTCGACGGCGGCGGTCAGGGCGCCCTGCTCAGCCCGGTCGCCGATCAGCGCGAACAGCTTGGTCAGCGGGACGCCGCCGCTGTCGGCCCGCAACACCAGCAATGCGTCGACCACGACGAGGGCCAGAAAGTCGAGCCCATCCGTCGCAGCCTTCACCGACTGCCGGGACTGCGCCCTGGCGGCCAGCGCCGAGATCGAACTCGGCGGCGGCTGAGCCAGATCCGGCCGTAGCTCGAGCAGCCGGACGAGCTGATCGTCGGTCAGCTCGGCCAGCCAAGCGCCCAGCGGCACGACGGGAGCTGATTCGGACATTGCCTACCAGCGTAAGCCAGCATGCCGAATCCAACCCACGCCAGCGCCGGTACATCCCCGGGTCGAGCCCGCAAGCGGGGGGACCCTCAGCGCCAGTCTCGCCAGCACAGGCCGGGCCTGCCACAATGTGAGGCGTGGCTGACAAGAAACCGCAGAAGACCCGCTACGTCGACAACGGCTGGCCGGCCGGCGACGATGACGACCACGCGGTCAGCGAGCTTGCCGCCGACCGTACCGGCGCACTTTCCCCGTTCGGTGACCTGACGTTCCCGTTGCCGGCGGAGGATCTGCCGTACACGCATCCGGTCACCGTCATCAACAAGTAGCCGTGACGACCCGCGGCGATCGGCTGTCGCACCTGGACGACTCGGGGGCGGCGCACATGGTGGACGTGACCGCCAAGGACGCCACCAGGCGCACCGCGGTCGCGGTGGGAATCCTGCGCACCCGCGCCGACGTCGTCGAGATGATCGCGACGGGCGGGCTGCCCAAGGGTGACGCATTGGCCACCGCCCGGGTGGCGGGCATCCTTGCGGCCAAGCGCACCAGCGACCTCATTCCGCTGTGCCACCAGCTGGCATTGACGGGCGTCGACGTCGAATTCGAGGTCCGCACAACGGAAGTCGGGATTACGGCGACGGCGCGTACCACCGACCGCACCGGCGTGGAGATGGAGGCGTTGACCGCCGTCAGCGTCGCTGCGCTCACGCTCTACGACATGCTGAAGGCCGTCGACCCGGCAGCGACCATCGACGGCATCGCAGTGCTGCGCAAGGACGGTGGCAAGACGGGCACCTGGGAGCGAACATGAGAACGGCGCGGGTGGTCATCGCCTCGACGCGCGCGGCCACGGGTGTCTACGAGGATCGCACCGGGCCCGTCATCGTCGACTGGTTGACCCAGCGCGGCTACGAGGTGCCGCCGCCCGTGGTGGTGTCCGACGGCATCGGAGTCAACCGCGCGTTGTTTCATGCGGTCGGCGAACGGGTCCACCTGATTCTGACCTCCGGCGGCACGGGCATCTCGCCGACGGACGGGACGGCCGACGCGACGGCGAACATCGTCGATTACCAGATCCCCGGGCTGGCCGATGCCATCCGACGGTCCGGGTTGCCGCACGTACCCACCTCGGTGCTGTCCCGCGGCGTGTGCGGTGTGCGGGACGGCACGCTGATCGTCAACCTGCCCGGCTCGCCCGGGGGTGTGAAGGACGGGCTCGGCGTGCTTGCCGACGTGCTCGAGCACGCGTTGGACCAACTCGCGGGCGGAGATCACGGTTCATGAGTGCAATCGTCGTGCGGGCCTCGCTCAGCGAGCGGGTGATCGATCTCGCCGAGCACGAGGCTCTGGTCCTGCACCGGGCGGCGGGTGCCGTGGTCGGGTTCGTCGGCATGGTGCGTGACCACGACGGCGGCCGGTCCGTGACGCGCCTCGAGTACTCCGCGCACCCGAGTGCACACCAAGTGATTTCCGAGGTGGCCGCGGAGATCGCCCAGAGCAGCCACGGTGTGCGCGCGATCGCCGTCAGTCACCGCATCGGCACGTTGAACATCGGCGATGCCGCTTTGGTCGCCGCCGTCGCCGCCGACCACCGCGCAGCTGCCTTCGAGACGTGCGCCCTACTGGTGGACACGGTCAAGGCGCGACTGCCGGTATGGAAGCACCAGCTCTTCGCCGACGGATCGGACGAGTGGGTGGGATCAGCCTAGGGAGTAGGTACTGGAGCCGGCGGAACCAGCGGGGCCGGACCGGTGGGATCGGCGGGAGCACCCGGGGCAGGCGGCGGAGGGGCGTCGCCGGGCGATAGCGGGACGTTCGGGCCTGCGGCCTGCTCCGGGTACGGCGTGTTCATGCCGCGCTGGGCCAGCCCCATCATCAGGGCTTCCTTGCCGCTGATGTCGTGGCTCTGAACTGCCTGCCATAGATCCTTGAGATAGCTGGTGTTCGGTCCGTCGGAGCCGGCCGCGGCGGGATCCATCGTTGATCCCGGGGGCGGCGCATCCGGGCTGGCCAGGTGCGGGGTGCCATTCGGCGGAATCACGGGAAGGGCGCCGTCGGTGACTGCCTGATTGGCCGCGTCGAATGCGGGCGCGGGGATGTTCACGCCGTTGAGCGGTGCCAGCGGATCCGGCGCGGGCGCGGCGACGGGTGTCGGTGCTGCGGCGTCCGGCGCCGGGGCCGGAGGCAGAGGAGCCGGGAGCGGGGGATCGAGAGGCATCGGGGCGTGAAGCGCCCACGACTCGGGCTGGTGGACCGCCGGCGCCGGGCCAGCCGGAGCGGCGTCCCAGTCGGCGGCCTCGACGACGGGCGGTGCCGGTGCAGCGTCGGGTGCCGGAGGCGGCGCGGGCGCGTCCAGCGGTGCTGCCGCGTCGGGCGGAGGCGGAAGGGCCGGGTCCTCGGGTGCCGGAGGCGGCGCGGGGGAGTCCAGCGCGACCGTCACCGTGTCACCGGGCGGGGGCGGGGCGATCGGATCGCCGGGCGGAGGGGGCAGAGGGGGCAGAGGGGCGTCAGGCGGTGGTGCGTCAGGCAGTGGTGCGTCCGGCAGCGGTGCGTCGAGAGCGACGGCCTCGATGGGCGGAGGCGGGTCGATCGGGGCGTCTGCCGGGGGTGGGACGTCTCCGCCGAGGTCAGGGTTGTCGAGAGGAGCGGTGTCCGCGAGGACGTTGCGAGGCGTGGCGCCGGAGAGGCCGTGGCCGCACACGGGCCATGCGCCGCGGCCCTGGCTGGCCAGCACGCGCTCCGCGACGGCGATCTGCTCGTCCTTGGAGGCGAGGTTGGCCGCGGGGGCGTACTCGCCGCCACCGTGCCCGGACCAGGTGCTAGGGGAGAACTGCAGCCCGCCCTGATATCCGTTGCCGGTGTTGATGGCCCAATTGCCACTGGATTCACAACCGGCGACCCGGTCCCATTCGCCGTCCGTCGCAGCGGCTGCGTGTCCGGCGAAGGCGAGACCGCCAGTACCGAGCACGGCGCCGGTGAAGGCGATCTTGGCGACGTTGGCTGCCGACGAAGTGGTCTTGCGATGCCGTCCACTCATGGGTGCAGAAGGTCCTCTCGTCCACGCCTGCGGAGTCAGCTGTCGGGTTCGGGCTTGAGAGGTCGCCCGGCCGAAACCCTTCGGTTTCGGCTTCACCCCAAGGAATCACGTTCGATTCCAGGTCCTTCGATGTTCGGTGAACCGGTGGGTCCCCCGCCTCCATCCCAGAGGTAGGTCTTGGAACCATGCCCAACGGATGGAGCTAGGCGTAACCAGGCATGGCGGGCCACTGATTAGGGGTCTGTGGCTTGGGATAGGACCGTAACGGGTACTTCCGTTCGCGTCACCTTCTGCCGATGTCGGCGTTTCCGTCTTCAGCAAATCTTGAGAGAACGTTAAAACGGCAGCACGGCGTCGTGTTTGCGCAGGGAAATCACACGGTGAACAGCACGTGTGACAATTTGTTACCGTTTCGTGATGTGACGCAAATCACTGTCATCCGCCTGCGAAGGGGGGTAACACATCGACGGTCTGGTTTGTTTGGAGCCTCTTTCCGGTGTCCCGCACTGCGACGCCGTCGCATAGGAAGGAGCACCGGTCGAGCACGATGGCCAGCTTCTGGTCGCGCGTCCTGAGTTCTGCGAGCAGGTCCGTGACCGTGGCCCCGCTCGCCACGGCCACCGTCTCCTGCTCCAGCCCCGCGGCCGCGCGAGCCGCGGCGAAGTAGCGCACGTTAACTTCGATCGTCGCAGCCGTCACGCTCAACCGCCGATCGCGCTCATCGGTCGAGCCGGCTGCTCGAAACCGGGGTCGTTGATTCCATGGCCTGCCGGTTTGGCCCACATCGCCGCCCGCCAGGCCGCCTCGATCGCGTCGTCGTCGGCGCCGCGCCGCATCAGGCCCCTCAGATCCGTCTCCTCGCGGGAGAACAGACAGCTGCGGACCTGACCGTCGGCCGTCAGCCGGGTGCGGTCGCAGGCGCCGCAGAACGCGTCCGAGACGGACGCGATCACGCCGACCGTGCCCGGCCCGCCGTCGACCCGCCACAGCTCCGCAGGAGCCGAGCCGCGGGGCGCGGTGTCGGGCGCCAAGTCGAAGTGTCTTCGGAGCGTGTCCATGATCTGGTCGGCCCCGACCGTCTGGTCGCGCTGCCAGTGGTGCCCGGCGTCCAACGGCATCTGCTCGATGATGCGCAATTGGTAACCGTGATCCAGGCAGAACCGCAGCAGCGACACGGCGTCGTCGAGGCCCGTCACCGGGTCGAGCACGGCGTTCACCTTCACCGGGGTCAAACCCGCGTCGGCCGCGGCGGCGAGGCCGTCGAGGACGTCGTTCAGCCGGTCACGGCGGGTGATGCGGGCGAAGCGCTCGGCGTCGACGGTGTCCAGTGACACGTTGACCCGGTCGAGACCGGCGGCCTTGAGCCCCGCGGCGCGGCGTGCGAGCCCGATGCCGTTGGTGGTCACCGCCGTCCTCGGGCGCGGGTGCAGCGACGTCGCCGTCGCGATGGCGCCCTCGAGGTTCCGTGACACCAGGGGTTCGCCTCCGGTGAACCGGACGCCTGTGATTCCGAGCCGGGTGATGGCGACGGTCAGCAGCCGCGAAAGCTCCTCGGGTGAGAGGAGCTCGTCACCGGGCAGCCAGTCGAGCCCCTCGGCGGGCATGCAGTAGGTGCAGCGCAGATTGCAGCGGTCAGTCAAGGACACCCGCAGGTCGAGGGCCACCCTGCCGAAGGTGTCGAGCAGCGGGCCACTGGTGGGAACGTCGCGGGTGCTCGGCGTTACCGACCTGATGGAGGGCAGGCCGAGAGCTGTCACCGTCACAGAATGGCCCCCTCGCCCGAAGGCACGATCTCCTTGCCCAGCGGGAACAGCGACACCGGGATCAGCTTGAGGTTGGCGATCGCCAACGGAATGCCGATGATCGTGATCGCCATGGCGATCGCGCTGACGACGTGCCCGATCGCAAGCCAGATGCCGCACAGGATCACCCAGATCACGTTGCCGATCAGCGCGGCGGGGCGTGGCCCCGGCTTGTCGACGACGGTGTAGCCGAACGGCCAGAGGGCGTACCTGCCGATGCGGAACGCGGCAAACCCGAACGGGATGGTGACGATGAGGATGAAGCACAGAATGCCGGCAAGGAAGTACCCGAGTGCCAGCCACAAGCCGCCGAAGATCAACCAGACGACGTTCAGAATCAGGCGCATGTCTCCTCCAGCTTTGGTTCCCAGACTACCGACCCGCGAGCCGGCAGGCGTTCAACGCAGGTGCTGGCAGTGGATGCGTCCGAGTAGGATCATCGCATTCGCGTCCTGCGTTGGCGGGACGCGTTCAGTTTGTGAGGTGACAGAAGACGATGAGCGAGACGAGCGGGTGAGATCCAGTGCCTACCGGCAAGGTTAAGTGGTACAGCGCCGAGAAGGGCTTCGGCTTCGTGTCCCAGGAGGAAGGCGAGGACGTGTACGTCGGATCGTCGGCGCTGCCATCAGGGGTCGAGGAGCTCAAGGCGGGACAGAAGGTCGAGTTCGGCATCGCGGCGGGGCGCCGGGGGCCGCAGGCGTTGAGCCTCAAAGTGATCGAACCGCCTCCGAGCGTCGTTCGGACTCGTCGCGAAGCCTCGACCGTCGAGCACAAGCACACGCCCGACGAGTTGCACGGCATGGTCGAGGACATGATCACGCTGCTCGAAGGCGCCGTGCAGCCGGAACTCCGCAAGGGGCGTTACCCGGACCGGAAGACCGCTCGCCGGATCTCCGAGGTGGTCAAGGCGGTTGCGCAGGAGCTCGACGCCTAGCCACACTGTGGACGTGGCCTCCTACGTCGCCCAGGCGGGCGAGTTCAACCGTGACACCAAGTACATCGAGACCCGCATCACGGCTGACGGCCGCGACGGCTATCCGGTGGAGCCCGGGCGCTACCGACTCGTCGTGGCCCGCGCCTGCCCGTGGGCCAACAGGGCGATCATCGTCCGCCGACTCCTAGGTCTGGAAGACGTTCTGTCCATTGGCTTTTGCGGTCCCACACACGACGAGCGCAGCTGGACGTTCGACCTCGACCCCGGCGGCGTCGACCCGGTGCTAGGGATCCCGCGCCTGCAGGACGCGTACTTCAAGCGGTTCCCGGACTACCCGAAGGGCATCACGGTCCCCGCGCTCGTCGACGTGCCGACGGGCGAGGTGGTCACCAACGACTTCGCTCAGATGACGCTGGACCTCTCGACCGAGTGGGCCGACTACCACCGCCCAGGCGCGCCGCAGCTCTATCCCGAACCGCTGCGCGACGAGATCGACGAGGTGGCCAAGCGCGTGTACACCGAGGTCAACAACGGCGTGTACCGCTGTGGGTTCGCCGGCTCGCAGTCCGCCTACGAGGCGTCCTACGACCGGCTGTTCACGGCATTGGACTGGCTGTCGGGAAGGCTTGCCGGCCAACGGTTCCTGGTGGGCGACACGATCACCGAGGCCGACGTCCGGCTATTCACCACGCTGGCCCGGTTCGATCCCGTCTATCACGGTCACTTCAAGTGCAACCGGCAGAAGCTCGACGAGATGCCGGTGCTCTGGGCCTACGCGCGCGACCTGTTCCAGACGCCGGGGTTCGGCGACACCGTCGACTTCGTGCAGATCAAGAAGCACTATTACGTGGTGCACGTCGACGTCAATCCCACGCAGATCGTGCCGAAGGGCCCGGAGCTGTCGAACTGGCTCACCCAGCACGGCCGGGAGGCCTTGGGCGGCAGGCCGTTCGGCGACGGCACACCGCCTGGGCCGACGCGCGATTAAGACCAGACGGTCGCCACCGACCATTCCGCGTGCGGCCACGGAAATTCGTTGCCGTTCTCGTCGCGGACCAGCGTGGGCAGCTGCACCGCGATGCCGGTCAACCGGCCACGGCGCGGATCGACGGTCGGGACGGTGACGGCGAGCTTCGTGTCGGGCCGGAACTCGTCGACTTCTGCGTCGCCGCCATCCTCGTAGGCGCGGATGAGGACCCACGGCGCCCTCGCGATCGACGGTGGCACCGACAACTGCACCGGATCCCGTGAGCTGACCACCAGTTGGCCGACCGTCTCGGGAACGTCGCACCTGGTGATCTGATAGACGTCGCAGTACCGGTAGGGGCCGATCCTGACGAGCTGGCCATGGGTGTAGGCGCTGATCTCGGGATGTTCTGGTGTGGGTGTTCGGCTCAGTTTCCAGACGAGCGCGCCGGTGCCCAGCGACGCGAGGACCGTCACGGCCGCGAGGATGACGATGACGCGCTTCACTCCCGAACCGCCGATGCCGTTGCCGTGCCGCGGCTCTCCTGCTCGGCGAACACCGGCCGGTTTCCGCCGAGCCCCGGGATCAGCGAGTCGCCGCCGTTGCTCACCAACGTCTGCGCCAACCCGAGGATGAGCACCGCGCTGATGGCGGTGAAGCCCACCCACAGGTCGGTGTAGATCAGCACGCCCGTCGCACCGCCGGCGACCCAGGCCAGCTGCAGAAGCGACTCGGATCGCCCGAACGCCGAGGCACGGGACTCCTCGGGCAGGTCGTCCTGCATCGAGGCGTCCAGCGACGCCTTCGCGACCGCGCTGGCGCCCGACGTGATCAGCGTGGCGAACGCGGCCACGTACAGATTGCCGGTCACCGCGGTGGCCAGCGACACCGCGGTGACCGCAGTGGCGGCCCGCACCACGAGCCTGGCCGGCTGCCCGAGCTGCAGGCGCGCGGCGGTGAAGTTGCCGACGAAGTTGCCGATGCCCGCGGCGGCGCCGATCAGACCCAGGATGCGCAGCTGTTCCCAACCGCTGGCGTCGTGTGACTTGGCGACGAAGGCCGGGTAGAGGAACAGGAAGCCGACCATGATCTTGATGGTGCAGTTACCCCACAACGATGTGATGATGTTGCGTCCCAAGGGTTGTCGGGTCTTGTCGCTCGTCGTCGGGTCGGGCAGGCGGTGGAACTTCTCGGTGGGTCCGTGGTAGCTCAGGGTGGTCGGTACCTCGCCCTCGGTGACCTCCACCCACTTGGGGATGCGCATCGAGAGGAAGGCTCCCACCACCGTCACGGCGACGCAGACGTACAACGCGCCGGGCAGGTGGAAGAGACCGAACAGGTACTCCACCCCGGCGGCGATGGCACCTCCGGCGATGGTGCCGCCGAGCAGGCCGAACATGGTGAGGCGCGAATTCACCCGGACGAGGTCGATGGTCGGCGGCAGCACGCGGGGCGTCACGGCGCTGCGCAGCACGCTGAACGACTTCGACAGCACCATCATCCCCAGCGCGCAGGGGTAGAGCACCCAGGGCGGGAAGCTGCCACTGGCCGCGTCGTAGTTCGCGATGAGGACCACCGCCAGCGCGGTGCGCACCACGAACGACGCGGCGAGCGCCACGCGGCGGCCGTGTTGCAGGCGGTCGATCGCAGGGCCGATCAGCGGAGCGATGACGGCGAACGGCGCAATCGTGATGAGCAGGTACAGGGCGACCTTGCTCTTGCTCTCACCGGACGCGGCCGCGAAGAACAGCGTGTTGGCCAGTGCGACGGCCATCGCGGAGTCGGCCGCGAAGTTCGCCATCACGGGGTAGGTCAGCGCCGTCAGTCCTGACTTGTCTGCGCCGTCCGCGGTGGCAGCCCGCTGGAACAGCCCGTACATCTTCGAGCCCATCTCGCGGCCGCGCCCCGTGGCACCCTTCGGACGGCCCTCCGACTGCCCGACGCCTGGGTGGAACGCGTCGCGAGGGCCGGTGCGACCGCCGGGACCCGCCGTCTGGTCGATCGGGGGCAACCATCGATTGGCGCTCGACGGCTGCGTCCCAATGCGCGGCCCGGACGGGTCGCTCGGGTAGTTCGCCATGCCGGGATGCTCGCCGCGATGAGCTCCCGGTGGGCGCGGCGGATGGTAGCGAGGATCGCCGGAGTCATCGCCCCCCATCGGGGGGTCACGCCGCGATCCGGTCACCCCGTCGATTGTTCCCCATGGGACTGACCGCCGCCCGCAGGGCGGCCGGTGTGGCTTTGCTCGCGGGTCGTCAGGCAGTATTGATGGCGATGGATGCCATGATCGAACCCGCCGAGCAGGATTTTGCGACCGAACCGTCGCAGCCGCCGGCTGACCTTGCCGCCGTACTGATGGGCGCGGTCGACGCTGCGCGGACGGCGATCGGGGAGTTCAGCGGCCATGACGTAGTCGGTGAGTACCTCGGTGCAGGCTTCGACGACCCGTCCGCAGTGACGCACCGTTTCCTGGCGACCATGCCCGGATACCAGGGCTGGCAGTGGGCGGTGGTTGTGGCGGCACATCCCGGCGCGGATCACGCCACGATCAGCGAAGTGGTTCTGGTGCCGGGCCCGACGGCGCTGCTCGCACCACAGTGGGTGCCGTGGCAGGAGCGCGTCCAGCCGGGCGATCTGGGGCCCGGGGACCTGCTGGCCACGCCCGTCGACGATCCGCGGGTGGTGCCCGGGTACACGTCGTCCGGCGACGACGAGCTCGACGAGATCGCGGACATCGGGTTCGGCAGGAGCCAGGTCCTCAGCCAGTGGGGCCGCATCGAGGCCGCGGAGCGCTGGCACGACGGCGAATACGGACCCGGCTCGGCGATGGCGCGCGCCACGCGCAGGGTGTGTCGCGACTGTGCCTACTACCTGTCTCTGACCGGATCGCTGGGCACGCTGTTCGGAGTGTGCGCCAACGAGATGTCGGCCGACGGGCACGTCGTCTCGGAGGAGTACGGGTGCGGCGCCCACTCGGACACCCCGCAGCCCGCCACCATCGGTTCACCGATGTTCGATCCGTATGACGACGGCGTCCTGGACCTGCCCCAGCCCTGAGAGCGGTCAGCTCTCGGCTGCCGCCTTGAGGCGGCCCAGCGACGTGTTCATTCCCTCGATCAGTTCGTCCTCGAAGCTCGGTACACCGCCGAATAGTGCGCTGACCACGAGATTCGACGCCGCCTTCACGCCGTTCTCGGCGTGGCGGCTCTCCACCAGTCGGGTGCCCATCGGGGTGGGTTCCAGTTCGTAGGTCCAGACGGTGTTGTTCGCGTTGACGCGGAAGGCCAGCTTGCGCTCGGCGATGACCTCGATGACCTGGCTGGTGGTCGGCCAGAAGAGCAATCCGCGTCGGTTGACGTTGACGGTTCTGGTGCCGGGGCGCACTGGCCCGAGAGCCTTCATCAGCCGGCACTGCGGGCTCCACCGGGGCATGAGGCGGAAGTCGGAGACCAGCTCCCACACCTTCGCGGGCGGCGCCTCGATGTCGATGTGCGCCTGCAACAGGGCCCGAGCCATCAGTTCTCCATCGGGTTCAGCGAATTCCGCTCTGGGCGCCGCGGGAGCCCCGGCGTACGGCGCGACGCTGCCACAGGAAGATCGACGTGCCGACCGCGCCCACGCCGAGCCCGGCCACCGTTACCGGGCGACAGTCATCCAGACCGGGCACCGAGAAGGCGAGCACGACCGCGATGAGCCAGCCCGTCGCGATCGTGACGATGACCGGCCAGGGCTGCAGAAGGACGTCCGGCAGGGCCGGAGGTTCCGTCGGATCGTCATGCGGTGACGGCGTCGTCGCGTCCATTGCGGACCAACCTAACCGATCCCGCTGCCACTGTCGGTACTGTTTGCGTCGTGACCGACGCCGACGCCCGCCTGGCCAGCGACTTGTCGTTGGCCGTCGTGCGGTTGGCGCGGCAGTTGCGCTTCCGCCGCCCGGACTCGCCGGTGTCGCTGTCTCAGTTGTCGGCGCTTGCGACGCTGGCCAAGGAGGGTTCGATGACACCGGGCGCCCTCGCGATTCGGGAGCGCGTCAGGCCGCCGTCGATGACGAGGGTCATCGCATCGCTGGCGGAGCTCGGATTCGTCGACCGTGCCGCGCACCCCGACGACGGTCGTCAGGTGCTGGTGTCGGTGTCACCCTCGGGGCAGGAACTGATCGACGTCGAGCGCCGCGCCAGCCAGGAGTGGCTGCAGCAGCGCCTCGCCGAACTTCAACCGGGGCAGCGCAAGACCCTGCTGGCGGCCGCCGATCTGATGTCGGCGATCGTGGACGAATGATCTTGAGCCTCGGCGGGCAGGGAGCGAAGCGGACCCGGGGATGAGCCCAATAATCGACGTCGACGATCCGACCGATCCCCGGCTCGACGACTTCCGCGATCTGAACAGCATCGATCGCAGGCCGGATCTGCCGAGCGGCAAGGGACTCGTGATCGCCGAGGGCGTGCTGGTGGTGCAGCGTATGCTGGCGTCGCGATTCGAGTCGGCGGCGTTCCTGGGCACGGAGCGCAGGCTGGGCGAGCTGACCGGCGATCTGGACTCCACCGATGCGCCCTTCTATCGCGCCAGCGCCGAGGTGATGGCTCAGGTCATCGGCTTTCACCTCAACCGCGGCGTGCTGGCGGCGGCGCCGCGCCCGCCGGAGCTGTCGATACCGCGGGTGATCGAGGGTGCGCGCACGATCGCGGTGCTCGAGGGGGTCAACGATCACGAGAACCTCGGCTCGGTCTTTCGCAACGCCGCGGGCCTCGACGTCGACGCGATCGTGTTCGGAATGGGGTGTGCTGACCCGCTCTATCGACGGGCGGTGCGGGTGTCGATGGGTCACGCGCTCCTGGTGCCATACGCTTCGTACGTCAGTTGGCCAGGTGATATCGAAGTGCTGCGGGACAACGGCTTTCGGATGGTGGCGATGACGCCCAATCCCGCCGCGCAGACGGTGGCGCACGCGATGCAGGGTCTGGTCGAAGACAAGGTGGCGATCCTCGTCGGCGCAGAGGGCCCGGGTCTGACCGAACAGACGATGCGGGCCAGCGACGTGCGGGTGCGCATCCCGATGGCGAGGGGTACGGACTCGCTGAACGTCGCGACGGCTGCGGCGCTGGCCTTTTACGAGCGGGCTAGGGTTGTCACGTGAACGAGGACGCGACGCCCTGGGGGACGGGGTTGACGGTCGCGGCGTTCGTAGCGGCGGTGACGGCAGGCGCGATCATCGTCCTGAGCCTTGGACTGACCCGGGTGCATCCGCTGCTGGCGGTCGGGCTGAACCTGGTGGCCGTCGGCGGGCTCGCCCCGACGGTCTGGGATTGGCGGACCCGACCGGTCTGGCGCTGGTTCGTGCTCGGCAGCGGCGTCGGGGTGGCCGCCGGCTGGCTGGCGTTACTGGCGATGGCCATTGGAACGGTTGTGGCGTAGGGACTTTCAGTCCAGGCGGGCCGACGTGTAGGTGGCTTTGAACAGGCCTGTCATGGCCTCGTCGGGCCGGAACTCGAGACCGTTCTCGACGAACACGTCCTCAACGGTCACGGTCGTGGTTTGCCAGCCGTTGGCGTGCAAGTAGTCGACGACGCTGCTGCGCTCGCCCTGATAGGTGAGCTCCGAGGGGTCGTCCAAGTCCAGGCCTTGGGCGCGCTGGCTGGCAGCGATCGCACGGACCCCGTCGTTGGTGAGCACGCTCATGTCGGGCTGCCAGTCGGTGGCAACCCGGCTGCCGGGCGCGCTGAGTGCGGTGATGTCGTCGAACAGCCGGTCCTGGGCTTCGGGCGGTAGATAGCCGAGCAGTCCCTCGGCAATCCATGCGGTCGGCGCCGCGGCGTCGAAGCCCGCTTCTCGGAGTGCGGCCGGCCAGTCGTCGCGAAGGTCGATGCCGATCGAACGCAGTGTGGCGGCGGGGGCCACGCCCATTTCGGTGAAGGTGCGCGACTTGAAGTCGATGACCGCCGGCTGATCCAACTCGAACACCGTCGTTCCCGCCGGCCACGAGAGCCGGTAGGGCCGGGCGTCGAGACCGGCGGCGAGAATGACGGCCTGCCGGATGCCCGCTTCGGCCGCGGCGGCGAAGTAGTCGTCGAAGTACTTGGTGCGGATGGCCATTCCGTCGGCCAGACGCTCCGGGACGAGCAGGTTGCCGTGCTCGTCGGGCTCGATGTGACCGTTGGCCAACTTGGTGAAGTAGTCCACGCCGACGGCCCGCACCAGGGGCTCGGCGTAGATGTCCGCGATGAGTGGGGTCGTGCTGCGGGTGGCCAGTGCGCGGGCGGCGGCGACGCCGGTCGCGGTGGCACCCACGCTGGACGCCAGGTCCCAGGAATCGTTGTCGGTACGAGGCATGAAGGCAGTCCTTTGGAGCGAGGAAGAATTATTAGTTAGTCGACGTAACTAATAATGCCACAACTCCATTCCCCGCGTCAGGGCTGGGTGGCGGAACGCACGCCCAGCAGGACGTCTTCCCAGCCGGGGACCTCTGGCCTACTGCGCTTGCGGGTGCGGGGCTTGGGCTCGACGGGCGTCTTGGCCTTCGTGGGTTCGGGAGCCGGTGCGGTGGGCGGCTCGGGTGCCGGTGGCGCCTCGGGCAGCGACAGGTCGAGGGTGGGCACCGGTGCGACCGACCTCAGCGGTGGCCGGTCGAACTGGGGATCGATGAGCTCTGCCGCCGCGTCGTCGAAGGCCGTCGCCGTGCCGCCGTGGGCCCCCGGCGTGAAGCGGAAGTGGGCGACGTTGTCCGAACGCCCGGCCTTCCAGGACATCTGAACGGTCCAGCGGCCGTCCTCGTTGCGCCAGGCGTCCCACGTCGTCGCATCGGGATCGAGGCCGCGGGACACGAATGCCGTCGTCACGGTCTCCAGCAGCGTCAACACCGCCGGTCCGTCGGCGAGCACCGGGTGCGCGGCGGTCGCAAGCTCGGCCGCGCGGAAGCGCTCCAGCAGGACCGGGTGGGCGAATCGCTCGACCCGGACGGGGTCGACACCCGCCGCACTCGCGACCTGTTCGACGGACGCGCCTGCACGGATTCTGGCTTGAATATCCTTGGGGCTCAGCACGTTCGGAACCTCGACATCGACTTGAGGGGGGCTGGTGACAGCGCGGTCATCGTTCAACGCCGCGCGGAGGCGGTCGTCTGGACGGAGAATGAACTTCTCGCCGGAGCCGGCCGTCTCGCAGATGATGCGTTTGCCATCGACGTCGAGTCCGATGACTTTCAGTTCCCGCATGTGCGACCTCCTAGGGCGGCTCAAGCGGTCACCCTACTTCGTTACCGAGCCGTAACCCGTCTCTGACACGCGGTGATGAGCACTTGCGCGAAGAACCAACGATGGTGATGACCGTGACGGTCAGAGGCGCTCGACGACCCAGTCCACGCAGGCGGTCAGTGCGCTCACGTCATCGGGGTCTACGGCCGGGAACATCGCCACCCGCAGCTGGTTGCGGCCCAGCTTGCGGTAGGGCTCGGTGTCGACGATGCCGTTGGCCCGCAGCGCCTTGGCCACGGCCGCGGCGTCCACTTCCTCGGCGAAGTCGATGGTCCCGACGACCTGCGACCGCAACGACGGGTCGGCGACGAACGGGGTGGTGTAGCTGGTCGTCTCGGCCCACGAGTACAGCCGCTGCGAGGAGTCGGCGGTGCGCTTGACGGCCCAGTCGAGCCCGCCGTTGCCCAGCAGCCAGTCGAGTTGGTCTGCCATCAGCACCAGCGTGCCGATCGCGGGGGTGTTGTACGTCTGGTTCTTCAGGCTGTTGTCGATGGCGATCGGCAGCGAGAGGAAGTCGGGCACCCAGCGGCCCGACCTCGCGATCTGCTCGACCCTGGCCAACGCGGCCGGGCTCATGATCGCCAGCCACAGCCCGCCGTCGGACGCGAAGTTCTTCTGGGGGGCGAAGTAGTAGGTGTCGGTATCGGCGATGTCGACGGGAAGGCCGCCAGCCGCCGACGTCGCGTCGATGACCACCAGCGCTTGGCCTTCCGAGCCGGCGGGTCGTTGCACCGGCACCGCGACGCCCGTCGAGGTCTCGTTGTGCGCCCACGCGACCACGTCGACGGACGGGTCGGACTGCGGCCGCGGGGCGCTGCCGGGGTCGGCCTTGAGGATGATCGGGTCGCCGACGAACGGGTTGGCCGCTACCGCCGAGGCGAACTTGGCGCTGAACTCGCCGAACGTCAGGTGCAGTGACCGCTTGTCGATCAGCCCGAACGCCGCAGCGTCCCAGAATGCGGTCGAGCCGCCGTTGCCGAGAATCACCTCGTAGCCGTCCGGGAGCGCGAACAACTGACGGATGCCGTCGCGGACGCGGCCGACCAGGTTCTTGACGGGCGCCTGCCGATGCGAGGTGCCGAACAGGTGCCCAGAATCGACCAGTGCCTGCAGCTGCTCGGGGCGCACCTTCGACGGCCCGGAGCCGAAGCGTCCGTCCTTGGGCTTGAGGTCGGCGGGAATCGTGAAGTCGGCCATGCGGTCAAGAGTAGTGACCGGACTTGTGCACTTCCGCGGGGAGGGTTGGCAGAAAATACCGGAAATGTGGGTAAACACCCGATACATCGACCCGCTGTGTCCATACTGTGATCTGTCGGGGACTGAGCCTTTGGGGGGCACGTGATCAATCACGGAAAAGCTTCGACGCTCATACCGGTATGTGTGGCGGCCATGACGGTCTTCGGTTCGGCGCTCGCCGCGGTGCCGGCCCAGGCCGACGGCTCGGGCGGTACTCCCTACGGACCCGTCGGCGGTGACCAGGGCGGCGCGGTGCTGAGCGAGATCAACGCCACGCGCGAGGCGAACGGCTGTGGCCCTCTCGCGGCCAATCCGCAGCTGACTGCGTCAGCGGAGCGGCACGCCATGGACATGCTCGCGAACGGAGTGGCGGACCACACCGGTTCGGACGGCTCCTCCCTCGTCCAGCGCGTCACGGATGCCGGCTACACGCAGTACGCCGATCTCGGCGAGGTCGTCTTCTGGGGCACCGGCTCCGCAGGCACCCCGGCAACCGCGGTCACCTCGTGGATGAACAGCCCGGGCCACCGCGCGATCATCACGGACTGCGAATTGACCGAGGCGGGGTTCTCGGCGGTCAGCAACGGCAACAAGATGACCGCGGCGGGGGATTTCGGGACGAGGTAGGCCCAGCGAAATGGCTCCTGGCCGTCGTTAGTTGGTCAGGATCCGGGCACCGTCGCCCATGTCCGGCACGTGCGGATCTTCGTGCACGGTGCGGCCGATTCCGTGGCCGCCGTGGTCGGCGAGCATTCCGTAGCCCGCCTTGCGGGCGGTCGTGGCGATCGCATGTCCGACGTCGCCGAGGGTGTTTCCCGGTTTCACCGCGGCGATCCCGGCGGCAGGTGCCGCGTCGGTCGCCTCGATGAGTGCGACGTCCCCGGTGCGCGGGGTGCCGACGACGAAGCTGCGCGCGGGTGGTACTCGAGGAACGGCGAACCCGCGCCGTGTAGGGCGAGCACGTCGGCGCCCGCGGCCTGCATCGCGACGATCTCGGCTTCGGTCTTCAGTTCGACCATCAGCGGCTGTTGCCTGCATCACATGTGATGTGGATAACCCGGCCAGCGCACATACCGGAAAACGCCCTGTTCAATTCCTGGGACCTCCGGTACCGTAGTGGACAGCAGGCCGACAAATGTAAACCTCACGGGAGGCTTCGAATGGCTGTCAAGACCGCACCCAAGACCGCTCACACGCGGATCATCCGCCGCTGGCGTCGCAATATGGACGTGCTCGACGACACCAGGTACGTGGACACGCTGACCACACTGTCCGAGGGGTCGGTGCGACGCAACTTCAATCCGTTCACCGACATCGACTGGGATTCCCCTGAGTTCGCCGTGACCGAGAACGACGAGCGGTGGATCCTGCCGAGCACCGATCCGCTGGGCAATCACCCCTGGTATCAGGTCCAGCCCAAGGAGCGGCAGATCGAGATCGGCATGTGGCGTCAGGCGAACGTCGCCAAGGTCGGACTGCACTTCGAGTCGATCCTGATCCGCGGGCTTATGAACTACGCGTTCTGGGTGCCCAACGGCTCACCCGAGTACCGGTACTGCCTGCACGAGTCGGTCGAGGAGTGCAACCACACCCTGATGTTCCAGGAGATGGTGAACCGCATAGGCATCGACGTGCCGGGCATGCCGCGGATGCTCAAGTGGCTGTCACAGCTCATTCCGCTGGCCGCGGGCCCGCTGCCGATCGTGTTCTTCTTCGGCGTCCTCGCCGGCGAGGAGCCCATCGACCACACGCAGAAGAACGTGCTGCGCGAGGGCAAGACCCTGCATCCGATCAT
>NZ_JAVROT010000493.1:0-24067 GCF_032162605.1 Mycobacterium sp.
CTGCTGCTCGACGGGGACGCCCGCCGCCGTCAGTGCGCGCGCCAGTGCCGCTCCGGCACGCGGTACCGACCTCACGATGACCGCCATCTCGGACCACGGCACGCCGTCGACCAGATGCGCCCGGCGCAGGGCGTCGGCGATCACCGCGGATTCCGCACGCTCCGTTGCGGCGATCCGCACTGCCAATGACCCCGGCCGGTCGTCGGCCGCGGTGAGGTGCCTGGCGTCGTCGACGCCGGGCAGCCTGGCCGCGATACCCGAAACGGCTCGTGCTATGGCTGATGCACATCGGTGCGAATCGGAGAGCACGATGGCGGGATGCTCACCGGCGCCTAGCAGCGCGGGGTCGGCGCCGCGGTAGCCGAACACCGACTGATTCGGATCGCCCGTGATCATTGCGAGCTC
The DNA here is from genome assembly GCF_032162605.1 of Mycobacterium sp. GTDB lineage: Bacteria > Actinomycetota > Actinomycetes > Mycobacteriales > Mycobacteriaceae > Mycobacterium. The sequence continues at coordinate 406 of NZ_JAVROT010000493.1, forward strand.
GGCACCGGCCGCCAGCACGCGGACCAGAAGGGCCGCCTGGGGATCGAGGTTCTGCGCATCGTCGACGAGTAACAGACGGATTCTGCCTCGCTCGGCAGCCAGCAGCTCGGGGTTGGCGGCGAACGCCTCCAGGGCCGCGCCGACGAGTTCGGCCGCGCCCAGTGCGGGGACCGTCGCCTGCGGAGCTGCCATGCCGACCGCGGAGCGCAGCAGCATCACCTGTTCGTACACCTGCGCGAACCGACCGGCGGCCACCCACTCCGGACGGCCTGCGGCCCTGCCGACACGTTGCAGCGCAGCGGGTTCCACCCCCCGTTCGGTGCAGCGGGCCAGGAGGTCTCGCAGCTCGTTGGCGAACCCGACTGTGCCGAGGGCAGGCAACAGATGCCGGGGCCAGGCCACCGAGGCATCGGCTCCGTCCTCGAGATCACCCGCGAGCAGCTCGCGGATGATGCCGTCCTGCTCGGCGCTGGTGACCAGCCGTGGCGGCGGATCACCGTTGCGCTGGGCCGCCAACCGCAGCACCGCGAACGCATACGAGTGGACGGTGCGCACCATCGGCTCGCGTACCGCGGAGCGTCCGGAGTCACCCAACAGCGCTGCGGTGACCGCGGCACGGGCGTGCGCGCCGAGCCTGGCCGAACCCGTCAGCAGCAGAACGGATTCCGGATCGGCACCGTCGGCGATGCGTGCGGCCGCCGTCTCGACGAGCAGCGAGCTCTTCCCGGTACCCGGCCCGCCGAGCACGCGCACGGTGCCACGCACACCGGGTTCGGTCAGCACGGCGGGCGACAATGCAGTGCGTGGCGCGGGCATGAACGAATGACACCACGGGGGTACGACAAGATCGCGGTGCTGGGGGTCCCCCCGCTTGCGGGGGAGAGCGAAGCGACCGGGGAATGTGGTGGCGGACGGGGTCGTGGCAGCATCGACGACGTGACCTCTCCGCTGCACACGTACCGCTTCGGCCCCGCTGAACCCCCTCGGGCACTCCTCATCCACGGCCTGACGGGTTACGGCAGGCGGTGGGAGTCGCTGGCCACCACCCACCTTCCCGAGGTGAGCATGCTGGCCCCCGACCTGCTCGGCCACGGCCGGTCTTCGTGGGACGCTCCGTGGACGATCGAGGCAAACGTCACCGCCCTCGGCGCCCTGGTCGACGCCGAGGCAGGGGGTCCGGTGGTCGTGGTGGGCCACTCGTTCGGAGGAGCTGTCGCCCTGAATCTGGCTGCAACGCGGCCGGATCTGGTGTCCGGGTTGGTGCTTCTCGATCCCGCGGTGGGTCTCGACGGCGGGTGGATGCGCCAGATCGCCGACGACATGTTCGGCTCCCCCGACTACACCGACCGCGCCGAGGCCCGGGCCGACAAGTTGGACGGATCGTGGGTCGAGGTGGACGAACGGGACCTCGATCGCGAACTCGACGAGCACCTCGTCGACCTACCGAACGGGCGCGTCGGATGGCGTATCAGCCTGCCTGCCGCCATGGCGTACTGGAGCGAGTTGACCCGGCCGGCCCTCACGCCGCGCGACGGCACGCCGACGACCCTCGTCCGCGCCAAGCTCACGCAGCCGCCCTATGTCACGGACGAGCTGACCGTCGCCCTCGATGCCGCCCTTGGTGCGGATTTCACGCTGCACGAATGGGATTGCAACCACATGGTTCCCCTCGCCATGCCCGCGGAAACCGCGGCACTGGTCCGAGACCACGTGAGCTGACGATGGCCGCCATCACCGACGACCAGGTGGAGACCGTGCGCGCGTTGGTCGCCTCGATACCGGCGGGCAGGGTGTCGACCTACGGCGACATCGCGGCGGCCGCAGCGCTTTCCAGTCCCCGCATCGTCGGGTGGATCATGCGGACCGATTCCTCGGACCTGCCGTGGCACCGGGTCATCTCGGCGTCGGGCAGGCCTGCCCACCACCTCACCACCCGGCAGCTGGAACTACTTCGCACGGAGGGCGTGCTCGCGAAGGACGGCCGCGTGCCGCTGCGCGAGGTCAGGCACGAGTTCTAGAGGATCAGCCGCACCAGCGCGGCCGTGCGGGCCAGGCCGGGGAACGCGGCCGCCGTCGAGCGCGGATGCAGCGCGTGTACTGCCAATCGGAATATCAACGCGCGCAACAACATCTGGGGCCACTCGGGCAGCGGCGCCCATCGTTCGACGAGACCGTCGTCCGCCTCGCCCCACGCCAGCGCGTCGACCACGACCACACCCGCCGCCCACGACGCGGGCCGCCAGTACGGGGTGATGTCGGTGATGCCGGGGGCCGCGGTGCCCGCGAACAGCACCGTGCCGTACAGGTCACCGTGTACGAGTTGGGTAGGACTGCGCGTCGGGCGGCGAAGCATAGCCAATTGAGAGATCAGTTCGACCGAGCGCTGACCGTCGGCCCCCCCGGGAGCAACCATCGCACCCGGTGGCAACGTGTGCAGCGGCCGGTCCTCCCACGCTGCGCGGTCCGCGGCGATGAACACGTCCACGTCGGACCACGGCGCACCGGGCGGTTGGGTCAGGAATCGCGGTCGCTCCAGCTTGGCCGTGGCCTCGTGCAGTCGCACGGCGGCGGAGACGACCTCGTCGTGGCGCGGCTCCGGTGTCCCCGTTACGAAGGTGTCCGCGCGCCACCCCGCGACGACGTAGCGCCCGTCGGTCGAACGGACCGGCCTCGCCAGCCGGACCCCGTCGACGAACAACGTCTCGCGGACTTTCGCGGACCACCCGGCCCTGGCATTCTCGGCGACCATCGACAGCACGACCTCGCCACAGCGCCAGCCGCCCTCCCAGCCGGAGCCGAGGGGGACGGGCCGCACGCCCGTCAGGCCGAACGCCGCCAGCACGTGATCAGGCGGCATGTCGGCACTCACGGGCACAGCCTAAGGCGTTGCCAGGCTAACGAGCCGTCAGTACATCACCATGTCGGGCTCGAGTTGTCGCGCCCACGCCACGATGCCGCCCTGCAGGTGTAGCGCATCGGAGAACCCTGCCTTCTTCACCGCGGCCAGCGCCTCGGCGGAACGGACCCCGGTCTTGCAATACAGCACCGGCGTCCGGTCGTGCGGCAGTTTCGCCAAGCCGTCGCCTGCCTCGAGAGCCGACTTGGGGATCAACTCGGCCCCGTCGATGTGGTTGATGTCCCACTCGACGGGCTCGCGCACGTCGATCAGCGCGACCTTGCGGCCCGAATCCAGCATCTCGCGCAGCTCGCGCGGCGTGACGGTCGAGTCCGCGGCAGCCTCGGTCGCCGCTTCCGACACGACGCCGCAGAACGCCTCGTAGTCGATCAGCTCGGTGATCTTCGGCGTCTCTGGGTCCTTGCGGATCTTGATGGTGCGGTAGGTCATGTCGAGCGCGTCGTAGACCATCAGCCGGCCGAGCAGCGGCTCGCCGATACCGGTCAGCAGCTTGATCGCCTCGGTACCCATGACCGAAGCGATGGAGGCACACAGAACGCCGAGCACGCCGCCCTCGGCGCAGGACGGCACCATTCCCGGTGGCGGCGGTTCGGGATACAGGTCGCGGTAGTTCAGGCCCAGACCGTTGGGGGCGTCCTCCCAGAACACCGACACCTGTCCCTCGAAGCGGTAGATCGAACCCCAGACGTAGGGCTTGCCCGCCAGGACCGCGGCGTCGTTGACCAGGTACCGCGTCGCGAAGTTGTCGGTGCCGTCCAGGATCAGGTCGTACTGGCTGAACAGATCGATGGCGTTGTCCGGCTCCAGCCGCACTTCGTGCAGTCGCACCTTTACGAGCGGGTTTATCTCCTTGATCGAGTCCCTCGCGCTCTGTGCCTTTGAGCGCCCGATGTCGGATTGGCCGTGGATGATCTGACGCTGCAGGTTGGATTCGTCGACGACGTCGAACTCCACGATGCCGATGGTGCCCACGCCTGCGGCGGCGAGGTACAGCAGTGCCGGCGAGCCGAGCCCTCCCGCGCCGATGACCAGCACCCGGGCGTTCTTGAGCCGCTTCTGACCGTCGACGCCGAGGTCCGGAATGATCAGATGGCGGCTGTAGCGCGAAACCTCTTCACGCGTGAGCCCTGCTGCGGGCTCAACCAGCGGCGGTAGCGATGTTGACACCGGGTCGCTCCTCGAATCGAAGTCTTGGGCCAGTGACGATCACACCAGGCATACCCATTCAACGGCAATCCTGAAGGTTCACTTCCCGCAGGTGGTACGTCGAGCGCGAGCGTGCACGGTCTGCCATGGCCGATCGGCGTGTCGCGTACCAACGCGCACAGTCGCGGAAGAAGGCGAATGGTCAGGCGATGGGATACGGCCACGGGTTGAAGCGGCACGTCTTGCCGTCGGCCTGCACCGATTCCGGGTCGAACCTGGCGTCGTCGTCGTTGTTGGTCGAGAACGTCTGCTGCATCATCACCGGCGCCAGCGCCCCGTCCTCGGCGCACGGCTCGTGTTTCTGATATCCGATCGCGTGCCCGACCTCGTGGTTGACGACGTACTGGCGGTACGAGCCGATGTCCCCCTGGAACGGCACCGCGCCACGCACCCAGCGGGCCTCGTTGACGAACACCCTGGACTGGTCGTTCGAATACGCAGGGTTGTAGCAGGACGCCTCGAGCGGGATGTCATAGCCACATCCCTCGCGCACCGTCATGGGTGATGACAGCGAGACGCGGAAGTCAGGGTGGCCCTGGGAGGCCTCGTCGATGCGGGTGAAGGCGATCTGCGGGTTGTGGGTCCAGCTCTTCGGGTTCGTCAGGGTTTCGCTGACCATCTGCGCGAATGCCTCGTCACCGCCGATGGCCGTGGTGTCGATGCCGTCCTCGACCTCCACGGTGTAGGTGAAGGACTTCGTCGTGCCCTGGCCGACCTTGGGCGAGGTGCCGGGCACGATGTGCCAGGTCTTGGCGCCAACCTCGGTGAACGGGCCGCCGTCGGGCAGGATGCCGGTCGGCAGGTTGGCGTCGAACTGCGTCATGCCCTTGGGCGGGGCTCCGATGATCCCCGTGCTGGCAGCGCCAATGGTCGGCGGCCCCTGGGCGGGTCCCTCGACGTTGACCGGTTGGGGGGCGCCCATGCCCGTCACCGTCTGGTAGACGACGAGCACGGTGATCGCCGCGAGGATGGGAAGGGCATACGCACGCCAGCCATAGGTGGAGACGAACCGGCCCAGCCACGTCTGTTTTCGCCACTGCTGGTGCTGGTCACGATTGGAGCGCGGCCGACCCGCGTCTTCGGCCAACGGATCGCGCTGCGCGCGCAAGGGTTCCCTCCACTCGTTGCGCAGAACGGGCTGACGACCGCCCCCGCCACGCCCCGGGTCGTAGGTCACCGAACCAGAATGGCACAGCACGGGCGATGACAAGCCGTGGCGCGCCACCTGCGCCCCGACCGCAGATGACGCAATGGCCCGACCGGCGGTAGTAGTGTCGACGGATGGAGCGCCGGATCGACCGGCTCGTGCCGGCCCGGTCAGCACCCGATAGACAGCACCGCAGCCAGATTGAGGACTGATGAGCGACATCGCCAACACCGCCCAGCGGCAGGGCGGACAACCGGCGAGTGGAGACGGTTCGACGAGTGGTTCCTCCGGCGGCTCCACCGGTGCGAATAGACGCGGCAACCGCCTGCCCCGTGACGAGCGACGAGGACAGCTCCTGATCGCCGCCAGCGAGGTCTTCGTCGACCGCGGCTATCACGCAGCGGGAATGGACGAGATCGCGGATCGGGCAGGCGTCAGCAAACCTGTTCTCTACCAACATTTCTCATCGAAACTCGAGCTCTATCTGGCAGTTCTGCAACGGCACGTGGACAACCTGGTGTCGGGTGTGCGCCAAGCGCTGCGCACCACCACGGACAACCGCGAGCGGCTGCGCGCAGCGGTGCAGGCGTTCTTCGACTTCGTCGAGCACGACGGCCAGGGTTACCGATTGATCTTCGAGAACGACTACGTGACCGAGCCTCAGGTCTCAGCGCAGGTCAAGGTAGCCACCGAGTCCTGCACCGACGCAGTGTTCGAGCTGATCAGCAGCGATTCCGGGCTGGAAGCCCACCGCGCCAGGATGATCGCGGTCGGGTTGGTCTCCACCAGCGTCGACTGCGCGCGGTACTGGCTGAACTCCGACCGGCCGATCTCAAAGGACGACGCGGTCGACGGCACGGTGCAGTTCGCCTGGGGCGGACTGTCACACGTGCCGCTGGCCCGCTTCTAGCCGGGCTTGTCGGGAGTCGCCGCGGCCGTGGCCCCGATGCCGAATCCCACCCGCCGACCGTCGGCTGCGCCGATCTCGACGTAGGCGATCCTGGAGTTCTGAATCAGGAAGCGACGGCCCTTCTCATCGGTGAGGGCCAGCACGCCCGAGTCCTTGCCAAGCGCCTCGGTCACCAACTCCTCGACCTCGACGGGTGTCTGCGCGCTGCTGAGCACCAGCTCGCGCGGACTGTCGGTGACGCCGATCTTGACCTCCACGCTGGACCCTTCCCTTCGATGATGGTTCTCCTGAGCAGGCTAGTGGACGGGCCGCGTCGAGCGCGCCAGCGGCCGCGCGACTTCGCTTGAAGCGAAGAGTCAGCGCCCGAATCGGCCGGCGAACCAACCGAGTCCTGACCGTGACCTGACGGCCCGCGCGTCAACCTCGTGCGTCACACCAGCCTCGCTAGCATCGCTGAATCGACAACGAAAACGACCAACGGGATATCGGCATGGACAGGCCTTACTCAACGAATTCACCGACGTCACGGACCGCTACCCGCGGCGCCAGGGCCGGTGGACTCACCGACCTCGAGACCAACCTCCGCCACGAGAGCGACGTCGGTGACTACGACTCGTACGACTCATACGAGGGCGAGGACTACGACGAGGACTACGACGACGGCTACGACGAGATCTACGAGTACGAAGACCCCATCGACCGCCGCTGGATCTGGGTCGCCGGAGTCGCCGGAGCAATCCTCTTGATCGCCGTGATCTGCACGGTGGTCATCCTCGGCGGAGGAGACAGCGGCTCGGTGTCCAAGACGATCATCGCGACCACCGCGACGACCCCTCCCGTCGCCACGTCGACCGCACCTCCCGTCATGACGTCGGCAGCGCCTCCCCCCGCACCAGTGGCACCCCTGTCACCGGAGACCGTCACCACGGTCGCGCCGAGTCCGAGCCCGACGGCGAGCGCCGACCCGGCGCCGGCCGCGGCAGTGCCCTCACCGAACGCGATCACCTACCAGGTGACGGGCACCCGCCAGCTCCTGGACCTGGTCACCGTGATCTACACCGATGCACAGGGCGCTCTGCAGACCGAGTTCAACGTCGCGCTGCCGTGGTCGCGAACCGTGACGCTGGATCCCGGGGTGCAACTGAAGTCGGTCACCGCGACCAGCTTGACCGGTCAGCTGAACTGCTCGATCACCGATGGCTCCGGTGCAGCGATCGTCGCCCAGGCGACCAACTCGATGATCACCACCTGCACGAAGTAGCAGCGCCCGCCTAGCCAAGACCGAGTTCGCGCACCCGCGCGTTGTGGGTGTTCTGAAGCCGCTCGAAGAACTCGGCGAGGCGGCCCAGCCCTTCACCACTGGACACGACGAGATCGACCAGTTCGTCGTGCTCGGCGAGCACGTACTGGGCCTGAGTGATGGCCTCGCCCAGCAGCCGGCGCGACCACAGCGCCAGCCGGTGACGCTGCTTGTCGCTCGCGGTGACCGCCGCCCTGACCTCGGCGACGACGAACTGCGAGTGACTCGTTTCGGATAGCACCGCGCGCACCACGTCGGCCGCCTCACCGGGGAGTGCGTCGGCGATCTCGAGGTAGAAGTCGGCAGCGAGCGCGTCGCCGATATAGGTCTTCACCAACGCCTCGAGCCAGGTGCTCGGCATGGTCAGACGATGGTAGTTCTCAAGCGCGGAGGCGTATTTCGTCATCGCGGACACGATGTCGACGCCCCGCTTCGCCAGCGCATCCCGCAGCAGCTCGTAGTGGTTCATCTCGGCCGCGGCCATGCTGGCCATGTTGATCCGACCGGCCAGGTTCGGCGCCATCCGCGCTTCGTCGGTAAGCCGGTAGAACGCCACCACCTCGCCGTAGGCCAGAACGGCGAAGAGCTGGTTGACGCCCGGATGCTCGACCGACACGCCCGTCGTCGCGGGATTCACCGTCTGCTCGGATGAGGCCGCAGGCTGCGTCGGAGTCATGGACCAACTCTAGACGGACTTCTGCCCGCCAAAGGGCGCGGCGAGAGCCCCGCGAACGGCGCCAGTTATCATGTAGATGGCAGTGGCATGTGATCGACCCCGCCACTACCGAGAAATGTGCGCGCACGATGTCGGCCCGCTTACTCGAAGTCTCAAGGATTCTTCCAGGAAGCCGAGGCCCCCAACGTTCCTTCGTCGAACTCGTGTGCGCGTGTGGACGCCGCGAGATTGACAAACGAAAGGTTACGTCGGCAACGCATGACTGAACTCACCAACACCTCTGACACGGATGCCCTGACCCCCGACATAGACGTTATCGTCGAAGCTCCCGAAGCAGCCCCGAAGACCACCACCTTCGCCGAGCTCGGCGTCCGCGACGAGATCGTGCGCGCACTGGCCGAGGGTGGCATCGAGCACACCTTCGCCATCCAGGAGCTGACCCTGCCGCTGGCGCTGGCCGGCGACGATCTCATCGGCCAGGCCCGCACCGGCATGGGCAAGACCCTCGCGTTCGGCGTGCCGCTGCTGCACCGTCTCGTCACCGACGAGACGCGGCCGCTCACCGGGATCCCCCGCGCCCTGATCGTCGTGCCCACCCGCGAGCTCTGCCTGCAGGTCCACGACGACCTCGCCACCGCGGCGAAATACCTCCAGGTCGGTGACCGCAAGCTGGCGGTCACCTCCATTTACGGTGGCCGTCCCTATGAGCCGCAGATCGAGGCACTGCAGAGGGGCGTCGACGTCATCGTCGGCACGCCCGGCCGGCTCCTCGACCTCGCCCAGCAGGGCCACCTGCAGCTCGGCGGCCTGTCGGTGCTGGTGCTCGACGAAGCCGACGAGATGCTCGACCTGGGCTTCCTGCCCGACATCGAACGAATCCTGAAGCAGACCCCCACCAACCGTCAGGCGATGCTGTTCTCCGCGACGATGCCGGACCCGATCATCACGCTGGCCCGCACCTTCATGAACCAGCCGACGCACATCCGCGCCGAGGCTCCGCACTCCGCGGCGACCCACGAGAACACCAAGCAGCACGTCTACCGCGCGCACGCGCTGGACAAGGTGGAAATGGTCAGCCGGGTCCTGCAAGCCCGCGGCCGTGGCGCGACGATGATCTTCACCAGGACCAAGCGAACGGCCCAGAAGGTCGCCGACGAACTCGCCGAGCGTGGCTTCAGCGTCGGCGCCGTGCACGGTGACCTGGGTCAGGGTGCACGCGAGAAGGCCCTCAAGGGCTTCCGCACCGGCGAGGTCGACGTGCTGGTCGCCACCGACGTCGCCGCGCGCGGCATCGACATCGACGACATCACCCACGTCATCAACTACCAGATTCCCGAGGACGAGCAGGCCTACGTGCACCGCATCGGGCGCACCGGCCGCGCGGGCAAGACCGGTATCGCGGTCACCCTGGTCGACTGGGACGAGCTGCCGCGCTGGACGATGATCGACAAGGCGCTGGGGCTCGACACACCCGATCCCGCCGAGACCTACTCGAACTCTCCGCACATCTACGAAGAGCTGGACATCCCGACGGACGTCACCGGCACCGTCGGTGGGGCCTCACGCACCAGAGAACCGTCCAAGCGACCGCCCCGCCAGGCTCGCGAGGTCACCGAGAAGCAGCCGCGCGACAGGGACCGCACCCGTCAGCGCACGCGTGGTGCCGGCAAGACGGCCACCGGTCACGTCGAGGGCACCGATCAGACCGCCGCACCGACCCCCGCCGATGGCGACGGCGCGCCCGCTGGTGACTCCGCAGGCCCCGCCCGGCGCCGCCGCAGGCGTCGTCGTCCCAGCTCCTCATCCGCGCCGACCGCCGGCTGAACCGAGGTACCCGCCGCCAGATGGTGAAACGGTGAAGATTCCCCGGTCGCTTCGCTCCCCCCCACCGGAACGCCGCACCAGGGGTGACATGCTGGCGGCGTTGGCAATCGTCGTGGTGATCGCCGTCGCCGTCGCACTGGTGTGGTGGAGTAGTGACGCGCGAGCGACCATCAGCAGGCCCGCGGCCGCCCGGGTGCCCGCGCTGGAGGCGGCCCGCCACGTGCCGTCGTCACTGCGCGAGCTGTGGACGACCGCCAGCCCGGCGACCACCCGGCCCGTCGTCGCGGCTGGGTCCGTCGTCACCGGCGCGGGACGCGAGGTCGACGGCCGCGATCCGGCGACCGGAAACATCCTGTGGAGCTATGCGCGCAACGTGGACCTCTGCGGCGTCACCTACGTCTACGACGACGCCGTCGCCGTGTACCCGGACTCGCGTGGCTGCGGACAGGTGACGACCATCGACGGCGAGACCGGCCGCCGCCACTACGCCCGCACCGCCTACGCCGACCCCGAGGTGACACTGTCCTCGGACGGCGCGACGGTGCTGTCAGCCGGTGACAGCAGGCTGGAGCTGTGGCGCTCCGACATGGTCCGGATGATCAGCTACGGCGCACTCGACGCCAGGATCAAGCCGAACGTGCCTGCTCAGCCATTGTGCCGACTGGCGTCCGCAGCCGCTAGCACGGCAGCCGTGTCGGTGCTGGAGGCGTGCCCCGGCAAGGCCGACCTGCGTCTGGCCCTCCTGAAACCGGCGGACGACGAGGATCAGCCCACCACCAAGTTCGTCGAGCTGCCCGGGGTTTCCGCCGATGGGGACGCGCGGGTGATCGCCGTGTCCGGCACCACGACCGCGGTGTACCTCCCGTCGCCGAACCCCGCCGTCAACGTGATCGACGACACCGGAACCACGATCGCCAGTACGGCGCTGCCGAGACCAGCGTCGCTGCAGGCCAAGGCCTCGCGCACGGGAGATTTGATCACCTGGTGGACCGGTGACAGCGTGATGGTCTTCGAGGCGAACGGGATGAGGTACAAGTTCACCGTCAGCGCGGTCGGCAGCCAGGCACCCGTCGGTCCGGCCACGCTGGTGGCAGGCAAGCTGCTGGTCCCCGTCACCACCGGCTACGACGTCTTCGACCCGCAGACCGGCGCAGGGGAATCCCACATCGACGTGAAGCGCCCACCGAGCGATACCGCGGTAGTGCCACAGCTGGCGGGCAAGACGCTGCTGGAGCAACGCGGCGACACCCTGGTGGCGCTCGGTCAGTGACTAGACGTCCGGGGCGTACGTCGGCAGCGCCTTGCCCGACTTCCAGTACTTGAGCAGCGCGTTGGCGAGTTCGCGATAGGCGTTGGCACCCTTGTTCTTTCGTCCCGCAAGCACTGAGGCACCCGACGCGCTGGCCTCGGCGAACCGCACCGTGCGCGGGATCGGTGGCGCGAGCACCACTAGACCGTAGCGATCGGCCACGTCGAGGAGCACGTCACGGCTGTGGGTGGTCCGCGAGTCGTACAGCGTGGGAAGCGCTCCCAGCATGTTCAGATCCGCGTTGGTGATCTGTTGGACGTCGTCGACCGTTCGCAGGAACTGCCCGACGCCACGGTGAGCCAGGGTCTCGCACTGCAGCGGCACGATCACGTCGCTCGCCGCGGTCAGGCCATTGAGGGTGAGAACGCCGAGCGACGGCGGGCAGTCGATGATGACGACGTCGAAACGCTCATCCGATGTCGCCGCCGGGGCGGCTCCGGCGCCCAACTTGGCCAGGGCGCGCTTGAGCGCGTACTCACGGCCGGCCCGCATCAGCAGCATCGCCTCGGCGCCCGCCAGGTCGATGTTGGCGGGCAGCAGCGTCATCCCCTCCGCCGTGGTTACCAGCGCCGTATCGGGCTCCACGTCGCCGAGGAGCACCTCGTGAATCGACACCGCCAGCTTGTCGGGGTCCTGGCCCAGAGAGAACGTCAGACATCCCTGAGGATCCAGGTCCACGAGGAGGACCCGTCGACCCTCCTCAGCCATCGCCGCACCCAACGACGCCACCGTCGTCGTCTTGGCGACCCCACCCTTTTGGTTGGCGACCGCTAGTACCTGCGTCATATCTCCCCGTCGCTTCGCTCGCCCCGGAATGTCTTCCCCGTCGCTTCGCTCGCCCTCCGAACGTGTTCATCCTGGCACGCGCGACCGCAGTTCGGGCATGCGGCACAATCGCGGGTGTGAGTGTCGAACGCTTTCGCCTTCTGTTGCTGCGACATGGCGAGACCGAGTGGTCGAAGAGTGGCAGGCACACCGGCCGTACCGATCTCGAACTCACCGCGGAGGGCCGCGAGCAGGCCTGCCTGGCCACCGAGGCACTGACCGACCTGCAGCTGCGTGACCCGATGGTGATCAGCAGCCCCCGACACCGAGCGCTGGTCACCGCCGAACTCGCAGGCCTGACCGTCGACGAGGTGACGCCCCTGCTGGCGGAGTGGGACTACGGCGACTACGAGGGCCTGACCACGCCCCAGATCCGCGAAGCCGTTCCCGACTGGACGGTGTGGAAGTACGGCTGCCCAGACGGCGAGACCGTTGCCGAGATCGGCGACCGCGCCGACCGCGCCGTCGACCTGGCGCTGTCACACATGGAGTCACGCGACGTGGTGTTCGTGGGACACGGCCATTTCTCCCGTTCGGTGATGACCCGCTGGATGGAGCTGCCCATCTCCGAGGGGATCCGGGTGTCCATGGCGGCCGCATCGATTGCGGTCTGCGGGTTCGAGCACGGCGTTCGACAGATCTCCGCCCTCGGTCTCACCGGACATACCAACCCCTGCCTGCCCGCGTGATCGAATCGTTCCTGATGGCCGGTCGCGACGGTGTCGTCGTCGCCGATGGCATCGGCACGGCGTACCCGCGGCTCGATGACGCGCGGGCGGCGCTGGCCTCGGGCGAGGCGCCGATCATCTTGGGCGCCTTGCCCTTCGACATGACGCTTCCGACTGCGCTGATGCGCCCCGATCGCGTCGGGTTCACCAATCTGCTGCCCGACTGGCTGCGTCGGGACATGCCAGAGGTGCGCATCGCCGAGACACTGCCGGCGCCCGCCGTTCATCGCGCCCGGATCGCCACGGCGCTGAAGCAGCTGCGCGATCCCGCGTCCGCACTGCACAAAGTGGTCCTCGCGCGGGCGCTTCGCCTCGTCGCGGACGACGCCATCGACGTCGGCACCATCGTGCGCAGACTGGCCCAGGATGCCTCGGCGACAACGTATTTCGTGGACCTCAGCACGGCGGGCGAGCGATATGCCGGCACGGCGCTGGTCGGGGCCAGCCCCGAGCTGCTGGTAGCCCGCCGCGGCGAGGCGTTGACGTGCCGCCCGTTCGCAGGGTCGGCACCACGCTCGACCGACGCCGAGGTGGACCTGGCCAACGGCGCCGCGCTGGCGGACTCCGCGAAGAACCTGCACGAACATCAACTGGTGGTCGACCAGATGCAGACGGCCTTGCAACCACTGTGCTCCGACCTTCGAATCGCATCGTCACCGGAGCTCAGCAGCACCTCTGAGGTGTGGCACCTAAGCACCCCGATCACCGGCCGCCTTCGCGACTCTTCCACCACCGCCTTGGATCTCGCCATTGCACTGCACCCGACTGCGGCAGTAGCTGGAGTGCCCACCGCGGACGCCATCGACGTCATCGGGAGCCTCGAGGGTGATCGTGGCTTCTACGCGGGCGCCGTCGGCTGGTGCGACGGCAACGGCGACGGCACGTGGGTGGTGTCCATCCGGTGCGCCGAACTGTCGGCCGACCGCCGCACCGCCGTGGCGAGGTCCGGCGGCGGAATCGTCGCCGAGTCCGATCCCGATGACGAAGTGGCCGAGACGAATACGAAGTTCCGGACGATCCTGACCGCGCTGGGAGTAAGCACGTGACCATCACCATCCGCAGGGCCCGACCCGACGACGAGGCCGTGCTGGTCTCCATGGTGCGCGAACTGGCCGAGTTCGAGCATGCCCTCGACGAGTGCACCGTGACCGAAAGTCAGCTGCGCCAAGCACTTTTCGGCGAGCCGGCCACCGTGCAGGCACACGTGGTCGAGGTCGACGGCCAGCCCGCCGCCATGGCGCTGTGGTTCTACAACTTCTCCACCTGGGACGGCGTCGCGGGCATCTATCTGGAGGATCTGTTCGTCAGGCCCGCGTTTCGCCGCCACGGCCTGGCCCGCGCCCTGCTCTCGACACTGGCCGGCGAGTGCGTCAGATCCGGTTACACGCGGCTCACCTGGGCCGTGCTCGACTGGAACACCAACGCGATCGCCCTGTACGACTCCGTTGGTGGCCGTCCGCAGAACGAGTGGATCACCTACCGCGTTTCGGGTGAGGAGTTATCGGAGCTCGCCGCGGGATCCTGAGCCGACAACCACTGCAGGGCAGACGGACTGAACAGCAGCGCCAGCGCGATGAACGCAACGAGGGCGACGGGTACGCCATAGGCCCACTGTTGGGAGCCCACGGCGATGTACCAGGCCACGGGCAGCAGGAGAAGCTGCGCGAACACCGCGATTCCGCGGCCCCATCGTCTGCCCGTCCACAACGCCCACCCAGCGGTGAACACCCCGGCCCCCATGACCACGAACCAGAGCGCGGTGCCGTACCCGCTGATGAACTTCTCGTGGGCGCCGGCGAGCGCGCGCGCCACCAGCACCACGGCCACGACCACCAGCGCGACGCCTTCCAGCGCCACCACTGCGGCCGCCTGGCGGATGGACGACGGCGAGGGCACGATCACACGGTCGAGGGTAGAGCGCACCCGGCGGGAGTGGACGGCGGGCGTAGACGGGCGCGTGCCCGATCGCCGTGCCGATTAGGGTTGAGCCCCGTGCGTGCCGTCCTGATCGTGAACCCCAACGCCACGTCAACCACCCCATCGGGGCGTGATCTGCTCGCGCACGCACTGGAGAGTCGTGTGAAGCTGACCGTCGCCCACACCGACCACCGCGGGCATGCCATCGAGATCGCCAGGGACGCCACGCGCGACGGCATCGACGTGGTCATCGTGCACGGCGGCGATGGCACGGTGAACGAGGTGGTCAACGGCATACTCGGCGATTGCGGCAAGGTGCCTCCCACCGGCGGGCCCGCGATCGGGGTGGTGCCGGGCGGGTCCGCCAACGTCTTCGCGCGAGCACTGGGCATCAGCCCCGACCCCACCGACGCGACCAACCAACTCGTCGACCTCCTCGGCGCCTACCGACGTGGCGCGGCGTGGCGCCGCATCGGACTGATGGACTGCGGCGTGCGGTGGGGGGTCTTCACCGCGGGCATGGGCGTGGACGGCGAGGTCGTGGCGGCCGTCGAGGCGCACCGTGAGAAGGGCCGCAGGGTCACCGCGTCGCGCTACATCCGGGTGGCGACGCGCGAGCTCCTGGCCAGCGCCCGCAAGGAGCCGTCCTTGACGCTGGAGTTGCCTGGCCGCGACGCCATCTCCGGGGTCCACTTCGCGTTCGTCTCGAACTCCAGTCCGTGGACCTACGCCAACACGCGCCCCGTGTGGACGAACCCATCGACCAGCTTCGAGACGGGGCTGGGCGTCTTCGCGACGACCAGCATGAACGTGTGGGCGAATCTGAGGCTGGTCGGCCAGATGGTCTCCAAGAAGCGCCGTTTGGAGGCCAAGCATCTGATCCGCGACGACGACGTTCCGTGGGTGCGCGTGACAGCCGACACACCCGTGGCATGTCAGATCGACGGAGATTACGTCGGTCAGCGCGAAATGATGACGTTCAGCGCGGTTCCGGACGCTCTGGGCGTAGTGGCGCCACCAGCAAAAGGCGTCTGACCTGCAGTCATGCTGAGATGGGCGCGGATTTAGGGCGCAACTGGTCTGAGTGTAGTACAAACGAATGAGGGGACTGATCACCCGGTCCCGCAGTGAGATTGCCCACGTGTTAACTCGCCGCTATTGACATCTGTTCAGCCTGTGAAAGCATCGGTTGCAACAGTGCAGAAACATTTGATGTGCACGCGTTAACAGCCGAAGAAAAGTTCGTGCGCCTTGCTGCGCACACGAATAGGAGTAAAGACTATGGATTGGCGGCACAAGGCGGTCTGTCGTGACGAGGATCCGGAACTGTTCTTCCCCGTGGGAAACAGTGGCCCGGCACTCGCCCAGATTGCCGACGCGAAGATCGTTTGCAACCGCTGCCCCGTCACGACGGAGTGCCTGAGCTGGGCTTTGGACTCCGGCCAGGACGCAGGCGTGTGGGGCGGCATGAGCGAAGACGAACGACGCGCACTCAAGCGTCGCAACGCCCGGACGAAAGCTCGCACCGGCGTCTAGCGCGCAGGAATTTCACAACATTCACGGCCTCGGTGAAAACCGGGGCCGTGAATGTTGTGTGACGTGCGTAATTCGCTCGAGCATTCATTGCGCGAGCCGAGGTCGCCTGCCGATGGGTACGCGCAACACGACGTCGGTGCCCCCGGTGGGCACGGCGTGCATGCCCAACGAGCCGTCCAGTTCCGCAGCCACCAGCGTGCGCACGATCTGCAGGCCGAGGCTGTCCGACTTCTCCAGGCTGAACCCCTCTGGCAGACCACGGCCGTCGTCGTGCACCACGACGTCGAGCCAGCGGGCCGAGCGCTCGGCCCGGATCGTGACGCTGCCGTTCTCGGACGCCGAGTCGTAGGCGTGTTCGATGGCGTTCTGCACCAGCTCGGTGATGACCATCACCAGCGCAGTGGCCCGATCGGCATCGAGCACCCCCAGATCGCCGACCCGGTTGATCCTTACGGGTCTGCCCACCGATGCGACGTCGTTCATGATCGGGACGATCCGGTCGACGACTTCGTCCAGGTTGACCTCTTCGTCGACCGACATCGACAACGCATCGTGCACCAGGGCGATCGACGACACGCGCCGAACCGACTCGATCAGCGCGTCACGTCCCTCGGCGTTGTTGGTCCGCCGGGCCTGCATCCGCAGCAGCGCAGCGACCGTCTGGAGATTGTTCTTGACCCGGTGGTGGATCTCGCGGATGGTCGCGTCCTTGGACAGCAGCGCGCGATCACGCCGTTTGACCTCGGTGACGTCGCGGATCAGCATGGCCGCGCCCGCCGCCTTCCCGTCGACCACCAGCGGCAGGGTGCGCAGTAGCACCGCAGCTCCCGCGGCGTCGACTTCCATCCGCATGCTCGACCCTCCCGCAAGCGAATCACGCACGTGGTTCGCCAGCTCCTGCGCCTCGAACGGGTCCGAGATGAGCGAACGCGTAACCGACACGAGGTTGTGGCCCTCGAGCTCGGCGTTGAGCCCCATCCGGTGATACGCCGAAATGGCGTTGGGGCTTGCGAAACTGATGTCACCACCGCCGTCGAGCCGGATGAATCCGTCACCGACGCGCGGGCTCGAACGTGACATCGCCAGGTCGCCGACGTTGGGGAAGGTGCCTTCGGACAGCATGTGCAGGAGCGCACCCGCGCAGTCGAGGTACGCGCGCTCCAACGGGCTGGCCTTGCGGCGGTCCGCCAGTGCCGTCTGGTGCGTGAGGACGGCCACCACCTGATTGCCGTGCCGGACGGGGACGGCCTCGACGTTGAGCCATTGACCTTCGGGTGAATTCTCTTGTCCCGCATCACTTTCGCGACCGATGTGCCCGGACTGAAATGCCGCGACGACGACCGGCATGTCGCTTGCGGTGTTGACGGTCCCGACTGCGTCGGCCAGCAGCACCGTCGGAGCGGTGTTGGGGCGGACCTGCGCGACGCACACCAGTGAACCGTCGTCGTGGTGGACCCACATCAGATAGTCGGCGAAGGACAGATCGGCGAGCAGTTGCCACTCCCCCACCACTGCGTGCAGGTGGTCCACGGCAGCGCCGGGCAGCATGGTGTGCTCGGCGAGCAGGTCACCGAGGGTCGACATTCGCTGCGATTCGGCTCGGCCTTGGGGCGCCGGCGCCCTAGCTGATCACGGCGATGAGATCGCCGGCCTGGATGACGTCACCGACGGAGACGCTGACCGTGGTCACGGTACCGGCGACTTCAGCGAGCACCGGGATCTCCATCTTCATCGACTCCAGAAGTACGACGATGTCCCCCTCGCCGATTTGATCGCCCTCGCTCACCACGACCTCGAGCACACTGGCCACGATCTCGGCGCGAACATCCTCGGCCATCTTCACCCCACTCGTCTTCTAGAGTTGCCTGTCGAGACTGCACAACGCGGTGCCTGCGGGTCTATCGAACCACACGACCGGGATTGGATTGCAGTGGCGCGAGCGTGAGACACTCCTCGGTAAGCAATTGACTCAATGGAGGACCATCATGGCCAAGCGTGGCCGTAAGAAGCGTGACCGCAAGCACTCGAAGGCGAACCACGGCAAGCGCCCCAACGCCGGCTCGAAGTCGGTGCGCTAGCCGCCACGGATGATGGTGGTGCGGCTGATCTCGATGCGCAGCCGCGCCCGCAGCGAGTCCGGCGCCTTGTCGCCGCTGCACTTCGTCGCGATCAGTCGCTTGACCCGCTCCTCGACCCCGTACTGCCGCAGGCACGTCGGGCATTCTTCGAGGTGATGCTTCAGCTTGTCCCGCGTCTCGATGGTGCACTCACCGTCGAGCAGCGTCCATACCTCGGCGATCACTGAAGCGCACTCGGGATGATCGGGGTCCACGGAGCCGACCGGCGGACGGAACGTGTGCTCTTGCGGGCGGGAGAAATCGTCGGTCACGAGGACACCTCTTCGGGCTCGTCGAGACGCGCACCTCGGATGAAGCCGCGATCCCGCGCAACGTCGGCGAGCAGTTCACGAAGCTGCTTGCGACCGCGGTGCAGTCGGGACATCACCGTCCCGATGGGGGTATCCATGATTTGGGCGATCTCCTTGTACGGGAAACCTTCGACGTCGGCGTAGTACACCGCCATCCGAAATTCCTCGGGCAGTGCTTGCAGGGCAGCCTTGATCTCGGTGTCGGGCAGGGCCTCCATCGCCTCGACCTCGGCAGACCGCAGGCCCGTCGACGTGTGCTGGGCATTGGCCGCCAACTGCCAGTCGGTGATCTCCTCGGTTGGATACTCCGCGGGTTGACGCTGCTTCTTGCGATAGCTGTTGATGTACGTGTTGGTCAGAATCCGGTACAGCCACGCCTTGAGATTGGTGCCGGCACGGAACGAGCGGAACCCCGAATACGCCTTGACCATCGTCTCTTGCAGCAGATCCTCGGCGTCCGCCGGGTTGCGGGTCATGCGCAGCGCGCCGCCGTACAGCTGGTCCAGCAACGGAATCGCATCTCGTTCGAACCGCGCGGTAAGCTCCGCGTCGGTCTCTACGGCTGGCTCTGCGGCCGCGGCGGGCGTTGACCCGTCGAGATCGGTCATCTGAGTCGACACCGTCCCTTCTGTCGCTGCACCGAAGAACGTCACCGGCAAATCCACCGGTCGTTCTAGGCAGGCCGTTGCCACCAAGGTGTCACCTTCCCTAGATCTTAGAGGCTGAGACCGACGCAGTCGTCGCTCGATGCCATTCGAGCAATTCAACAGCGGCCGCGGGAGCGGTGTTCCCCGGGTGCCGTCGCTATCGTGGCCCGATGGCCCGCGCAGCGACCCCGGCAATCGCCGCCCTGGTGAGCGCGGGTGTTTCGCACGACGTGCTGCGCTACCAGCACGACCCGCGAAACGAATCCTTTGGGGACGAAGCCGTCACAGAACTGGCTGCGAGCGTGGGCGCATCCGCCGACCAGATATTCAAGACACTGGTCATCTCGGTGCCGAAGGGGCTGGCCGTCGCAGTCCTGCCGGTGCCCAACAAGTTGTCGCTGAAGGGCGCCGCCGCCGCGCTGGGCGTGCCGAAGGCCGAGATGGCCGATCGCGCTTCCGCCGAGCGGTCCACCGGCTACGTCCTCGGCGGCATATCGCCGCTGGGCCAGCGCAAGCCGCTGCCGACCGTCATCGACGCCTCCGCCCTGAACTGGGACCGCGTGTTGTGCAGCGCGGGCAGACGCGGCCTGGAGGTGGCCCTGTCACCCGCCGATCTCATTCGTCTCACCAAGGCGGTGACTGCCGACATCCTGGCGTCCTAATGTGAGCGCATGTCGCTCTCAGGGAAGACCATGTTCATCTCCGGCGCCAGCCGCGGTATCGGGCTGGCGATCGCCAAGCGGGTCGCCGCCGACGGCGCCAACGTCGCCCTGGTCGCCAAGACCGCCGAACCGCATCCCAAACTCGAGGGCACGATCTATTCCGCGGCCAAGGACATCGAGGATGCGGGCGGCCAGGCGCTGCCGATCCTGGGCGACATCCGCGATGGCGAATCGGTGGAATCCGCCGTGGCGCAGGCGGTGGCGCAATTCGGTGGCATCGACATGTGCGTGAACAACGCCTCGGCGATCAATCTCGGATCCATCACCGAGGTGCCACTGAAGCGGTTCGATCTGATGAACGGCATCAACGTCCGCGGCACGTACGCGGTCTCGCAGGCGTGCATCCCGCACATGTTGGGCCGGGAGAACCCGCACATTCTGACGCTGTCGCCGCCGATCCTGCTCGCATCGAAGTGGCTCAAGCCGACGGCGTACATGATGGCCAAGTACGGAATGACGCTCTGTGGGCTCGGCATGGCCGAGGAGTTGCGCGCCGACGGCATCGCGTCGAACACGCTATGGCCACGGACGATGGTGGCCACCGCCGCCGTGCAGAACCTGCTGGGTGGCGCCGAGGCGATGGCGCGCGCACGCAAGCCCGAGGTGTACTCCGACGCCGCCTACGTGATCTTCAACAAGCCGGCCACCGAATACACCGGCAATGCCGTGCTGTGCGAGGACGTCCTGGTCGACTCGGGCGTGACCGACCTGTCGGTGTACGACTGCGTGCCCGGCTCGGAGCTCGGCGTGGACCTGTGGGTCGAGACGCCCAATCCCCCGGGATACACGGGTCCTTAGAACTCGATGATGCCGCGGATGTTTCGGCCTTCGCGCATGTCGGTGATCGCGTCGTTGATCTGGTCGAGCCGGTAGCGACGCGTCACCAATTTGTCGAGTTTGAGGTTGCCGTTGCGGTACATCGACAGCAGCATCGGCATGCTCGCTCTGGGATTCATACCGCCGTAGATCAATCCCTTCAGTGTCTTGCAGGACTGGATCATGTCGACCAGCACCAGCGGGACCATGCTCACTTCGAGTTTCGGAATGGCGGTCATCAGACACGTGCCACCCTTGCTGGTCAGCATCAAGGCTGCCGCCAGCATGTCGGCGGGAAGCACACCGGGCGTGAGCACCACGCGTTCTGCCATCACCCCCCTGGTGAGTTCCTGAACCAGGGGGAAGGCTGCCTCGATGGACGGGCTGGTATCCGTCGCCCCGAAGAACTTCGCCGTATCCCGTTTGAATTCAACGGGATCTGTGACATGAGCACCTCACTCGCCGGCGATGCGGGATAGGCGTGCGACTACCTAATTTGTCGCATGCGCCAATTTCAAGTACCGGGCTCGGAGGAGCCATCACCGCCCTGCACTCGCATCTACGCTGGCTCAGTGAGCTAGTCCCTGTGGGCGGCTGGTCGCTACGAATCGATGGCGGAGCGCATCGCCACCATCGCCGTCAGACCGTCGCCGACCTCGAAGTCGAAGTCGACGACGGGATGTTCACCTGGGAATTTGCCTCGCTGGATGCCGCACTGCACCGGGACGCTCTGCGCCCCCCGCCAAGGACGACGGGGTCGGCTTCGACACGCCCTACGTGGTGATCAGCGCCAGCCGACGTTAGAGGAGCGTCGCCTGCTCGGGCTCGGGCTCGGCAGGTTCGATCAGTTCGGGTCCGTTGTTGCGGACACTGTTGACCAGCCGGGAGACCTCGCGGATCGCGATGCGGTCGAGGTCGCCGTGGCCCCGCAGTAGCCCCTCGTCGATCGGGGCGTCCGGATCCATCCAGCGGTCCCAGTCGCGCTCGCTGATGGTCAGCGGCATGCGGTCGTGGATGTCGGCCAGCGGACCCGCGGACTCGGTGGTGATGATGGTGCAGCTGAGCAGCGGCGGCGCATCCCTGGGTGCGTCCTTGGGCCGCCAGGTCGACCACAGGCCGCCCATGAACAACAGCTCACCGTCCGCTCCGTACATGTAGAAGGGCTTCTTGGCGGCCGCCCGGCTTGATTTCTTTGGACCCGTCTTGCTCTCGCCGTTGGGTCGCCACTCGTACCAGCCGTCCATCGGTATCAGGCACCGCTTGCCCTTGGCGGAGTTGCGAAATGCCCCCGACGTGGTGACCGTCTCGGCGCGGGCGTTGATCAACAACGGCCCCTTGGTATCCGGGCCGCCGTCATCGCCGGACTTCGCCCACGGCGGGATCAGTCCCCACCGCATCAGCCGCACGCGGCGGGTCGACTCGTCGTCGGGCCCGGCATGCCTCTTGACCACGGAGCTGATGGTCGTCGTCGGCGCCACGTTGAAGTTCGGCTGCGGCGGATCCTTCTCGACCGGGGTGGCCTCGTCGATCGCCTTGATCTTCTCGGCGAGCAGCGCCGGGTCGGTCGTCACCGCGAATCGCCCACACATGCATCCCATGGTGACAGAAGTCGCCGACAAGGCAGGATGGACACCATGACAACGTGGCAGGCACCGTCGACGACGTCGCCCGTACACGCAGAAGTCGAGGTGCCGGGCTCCAAGTCGCAGACCAATCGCGCGCTGGTGCTCGCCGCATTGGCCACCCCGCAGGGCACGTCGACCGTCAGCGGTGCGCTGCGCAGTCGCGACACCGACCTGATGATCGGCGCGCTACGCACACTGGGAGTGTCACTCGAGGGCTCGGGTACCGAACTGTCGGTCAGCGGCGCGATCTCGCCCGCCGCCGACGCCCGAATCGACTGCGGCCTGGCGGGCACCGTGCTGCGGTTCGTCCCGCCGGTCGCAGCACTGGGCCGCGCGGTCGTCACGTTCGACGGAGACGAGCAGGCCCGGGCCCGCCCCATCGCTCCCCTGCTCGACGGGATGCGCGGGCTTGGTGTCCGTCTGGACGGCGACGCGATGCCGTTCCTGGTGCACGGCGAGGGTTCCGTGGCCGGAGGAACCGTGCACATCGACGCGTCGTCCTCGTCGCAGTTCGTCTCGGGCCTGCTTCTGTCGGGCGCGACGTTCGACGAGGGGCTGACTGTGGTGCACACCGGCGACTCCGTGCCATCCGCGCCACACGTCGCGATGACGGTGTCGATGCTGCGCGAGGCGGGTGTCATCGTCGAACACGGCGAGACGAATCGTTGGCACGTGCGCCCCGGACCGGTTGCGGCGCGGCGCTGGGTCATCGAGCCCGATCTCTCGAACGCGGTTCCGTTCCTGGCTGCCGCCGTGGTGACGGCGGGCACGGTACGCATCGCCGGCTGGCCCCGGGTCAGCGTCCAGCCCGCAGGCACCATCATCGACCTGCTGGCAACAGTGGGATCAACTGTGCAGCAGGGTGATTCACACCTCGGAGTGACGGGTTCGGAAGGCTACGCCGGGTTCGACGCCGACCTTCACGACGTCGGCGAACTGGCACCGTCGTTCGCGGCGCTGGCCGCACTGGCCGAGCGGGGGTCGGTGTCCCACCTCACCGGCATCGCACACCTGCGCGGGCACGAGACCGACCGGCTGGCAGCGCTGACCGCGGAGATCAACGGCCTCGGCGGGCACTGCGTGGAGACGGCGGACGGGCTGACGATCACCGCGACGCCACTGCACGGCG